>JANLVB010000473.1:0-9030 GCA_031363785.1 Betaproteobacteria bacterium | reverse complement strand
GCTGCCCTGGCCGAGGCGGGAGTTGCTTGCGCTACCGCCTGCCACGAAGGTGGAGCTGTGTGTGACCCTTTCCTACTTCGTCGAGCCCAACCCTTCGGCGCGAGGCACGTCATCGAAGTTCCACTACCCATCGCACCGACTGCGCTTTGATTTTCAACGGCCGCTCGACGCGACGACCGACGACTTCGTGGCCCGCATCAACGCCGCCGCCGAACGCGAAGACGATGGCGACCCGACTGATCCCAAGGACCCGGACTGGGTTTTGGGTGATCGACAGCGGCATCGCGGCTCGCTGCACAAAGACATCTGGCGAGGCACTGCAGCCGAGCTGGCCAACCGTGGCTTCATCGCCGTCTACCCCGCCAAGGGCTGGTGGCGTACCCGCCCGGCCCAAGAACGATACAACTTGCCAGCCCGCTACAGCCTCATCGTCTCGATACGTACGCCAGAGACCGACGTTGACCTTTACATCCCCATCGCCCAACAGGTGGCAGCGCAGGCCGCTGTGCCCGTTGTCGTGAACACCTGAACTCACTTTCGAGTTCGAGAACCGCCATGGATGCCGACGATGTCCACAGCAGACCCTCCTGTCACAAAGCGGTGGCACGGTGCATTGGTGTCCGGCCGAAAATTGCACCAATGGTGGCCAGTCTGGCGTAGCTCGGCAAGCCACCAGTCGGCGAATTGCAAAGCGAATAGCAGGGTCGGTTTTTCGTCAGCAGTATCCCGCCAGTGTCCCAAACACCCAAAAGCAAAAAAGCCTGCTAGCAATTAAGTAGCAGGCTTTCTAGGTTTTACGCGGGGATGTCTGGTGGCGCTTCACGGATTCGAACCGCGGACCTGTGGATTATGATTCCATCGCTCTAACCGACTGAGCTAAAGCGCCTTTCCGAAGCCGTAGATTATAACCAGCGAACGGGCGCCTATCTGTTCTGGAACACCGCCTTGCGCTTGTTCACGAAGGCGTCCATGCCTTCCTTCTGGTCGGCAGTTGCGAAAAGCGCGTGGAACAGGCGGCGCTCGAACAGGATGCCGTCGTTGAGGCTGCCCTCGAAGGCGCGGTTGACCGACTCCTTGGCGGCCATCACGGCAACCTGCGAATAGTCACAGATCATCAACGCAGCAGCCAGCGTTTCGTCCATCAGTTTGTCCAGCGGCACAACCCGGCTCACCAGCCCGGCTCGCTCGGCTTCGGCGGCGTCCATCATGCGCCCGGTGAGTACCATGTCCATCGCCTTGGCCTTGCCCACGGCGCGCGGCAAGCGCTGTGTGCCACCCGCGCCGGGGATGATGCCGAGCTTGATCTCCGGCTGACCAAAACGCGCGTTGTCGGCGGCGATGATGAAGTCACACATCATGGCCAGCTCGCATCCACCGCCGAGCGCAAAGCCGCTCACTGCCGCGATCACCGGCTTGCGCACCTGGCGTATCTGCTCCCAGTTGCGCGTGATGTAGTCGCCTTTATAGACATCGGCAAACGAGTAGCTCGCCATGGCGCCGATATCGGCCCCGGCGGCAAATGCCTTTTCGCTGCCGGTGATGACCATGCAGCCGATGGCCGGGTCGGCGTCGAACGCTTTCAGCGCCGTACCCAGTTCATCCATCAGTTGGTCGTTCAATGCATTGAGCTGCCGGGGCCGGTTAAGGGTGACGATGCCGACGCGTTGCGCCTCGGTGCGCAGCTGGATCATCTCGAAGGACATGACATGCTC
Organism: Betaproteobacteria bacterium; assembly: GCA_031363785.1. GTDB lineage: Bacteria > Pseudomonadota > Gammaproteobacteria > Burkholderiales > Burkholderiaceae_C > CAISIP01. Next base: position 7,318 of record JANLVB010000473.1, on the reverse strand, counting down.
CTGAATGTTGTAACGGGTGGCTCGCCGTAAGGGAAAGCCTCCATCGAACGAACAACCACAAAGTGGTAAATTGTGACCTCCAACACGAGGCAAGCACATGACGGACTCTACCGTGCTGTATTCCGAGCAGGGCAATGTGGCCGTCGCCACGCTGAACCGGCCCCAGGCACTCAACAGTATCACGCGCCAGATGCACCATGATTTGTGGGCGGCACTGGAGCGCGCCAGCGACAACCCGACTATACGGGCGCTGGTCATCACCGGCGCCGGGCGCGGCTTTTGTGCCGGTGCCGACCTGGCTGAATTCGACTTCACACCCGGGCCGGACATGGTGCAGCGGGCCGACCCGGGCCCGGTGATCGACCTGACGTTTAATCCCACGGTTCGCAAGTTGCAAGCCCTGCGCATGCCCACCATCGCCGCCGTGAATGGCGTCGCCGCCGGCGCTGGTGCGTCGTTGGCCATGACCTGCGACTTTGCCATTGCCGCACCAGGCGCGAGTTTCATCCAGGCCTTCAGCAAGATCGGCCGGATACCGGATGCCGGTGGCACCTGGTTTTTGGCGCAACGCCTGGGGCTGGCGCGGGCGGTAGGCTTGGCCATGACGGGCGACAAGTTGCCAGCCCAGCAAGCCAAAGACTGGGGCATGATCTGGGACGTGGCAGACGACTGCCTCGCCGCTGCTCTGACGCTTGCGCAGCGCCTGGCCGTCATGCCCACCAAGGCCCTGGTTGCCACCCGCACCATCCTGCGCGAGGCCGGGCACCGCACGCTGGAGCAGCAACTGCAAGCCGAGCGCGACACCCAGTCCGCGATGGGCAAGACGCACGACTACCTCGAAGGCGTCACGGCGTTTCTGCAAAAGCGCCCTGCCGCGTTCACCGGCCAATGACGGCAAGCCTGCACACCTGCGAAGCCGGCCATGCACCGGCAGTCGACAAGATCGACCTGGCACAGCGGGTCGGCGCCGCCATGTTCGCAGCCGACCGCGCGTCACGCGAATTCATGCAGATGGAGTTGTTGCTGTGTGAGCCTGGCCATGCCGTCATGCGCATGACAGTGCGTGCTGAACAACTCAACGGGCACCAGCTGTGCCATGGTGGGCTGATATTCACGCTGGCTGATTCCACCTTCGCCTTTGCCTGCAACAGCCACAACGCCGCCACCGTCGCCGCGGGCGGCAGTATCGAATTTCTCCAACCCGCCTACCTGAACGATGTGCTGACCTGCGACGGGATGGAGCAGGCGCGGCAGGGGCGCCACGGCATCTACGACATGCGGGTCTGCAACCAGCATGGTGCAGTGGTGGCGCTGTTCCGTGGCAAGAGCGCGGCGATCAAGGGCAATGTGCTGCCAGCAGGGACGGACCCATGAGCACCGCCGGGCCGTTCCCAAGGGCGAATACCGTAATGCGCAGCATGGAGGTTGCCTGATGAGCTCTATCTACCGCAAGTCAACCAAGGGCAGCGAAGCCATCAACCAACGCGCCCATGGCGTGGTCGGCCGTCTGCGTTCCCTGCTGATTTTTGTCGATGGAAAACGCTCTGAACAGGAGCTCACCACCATGGCCTCGGGCTTTGGCGATGTGCCGCAGATGCTGGCCCAGTTGCACAGCGAGGGCTTGATCGAGGTGGTGGGTGGCGCCACGCCAGTGCCGGCCCCCGTGGCAGCGCAGACAGCAGCTGTCGCAACACCAAGCGCGCCCGCCCCGTCACCAGCGCCTGCCGCTGCGCCAGTGACGCTGGCGCAGGCAAAAACAATTGCAACCCGCCACTTGATTGAAATTCTCGGCCCCAACAGCGAACAGATGTGCCTGCGCATCGAAGCGGCAAAGTCGCTGCCCGACTTTGTGGAGGCGGTCAAACGCGCCTACACCATGGTGCGCGAGATTCTGGGTGCAGCGCAGGCCGGGCGCTTCGGCAACATCGTTGAGGCAAATCTGCCCAAGCCCTGACAGCGGGCCACCAGTGCCATCGTCGGCCTGGCCCGGGCTGGCGGGAAAGCTCAGGCCGCCAGCCAGCGCGTCACCATGCTGGCGTCGCGCACGGTGAGCCGCCATGTCGTGACCGCCTGCGGCATGCGCAGCGGCAGGCGCAACATGCGCTTGTCGCGCGCGATGATGGCCGTCACCTGCTGTGCCGGCCGGGTGTAAAGCGCCAGATCGTCCAGGCGTTGCAGGCGCCAGCCGGTAGCGGCAGATGCCCTGCCCACCTCCAATGCCAACCACTCGTCCCCGGCAGCCAGACCGGCGACTTCGGCCGGGCCGCCACGCAGCACCGTCTTGACCTGGATGGCACCGTTCGCCTCGGTCACGCGCAGGCCCAGCGCCTGCGCCAGCTGAGCCGGCTCCTCCAGCACCGCCACACCATGCTGCTCCAGCAGGGTCTTGAGCGGCAACTCATCCGTGCTGTGCACCCACTTCGCCAGCTCCATGGTCCACGAACGGCCTGACAGATCGAGCAGCACCTGGTGCAGATCGGCCTCACCCATCGGCCCAGCCTTGCATCGTTGCCACAGGCCACGCATCACCGCATCCAGGGTGGTTGTGCCATGGCTGCGCAGACTGAGATCCAGACACAGGGCAACGGCGGCGCCCTTGGTGTAATAACTCACGGTGGCATTGGGCGTGTTCTCGTCCTGGCGGTAGTACTTGACCCAGGCGTCAAAGCTGGCCTGTGCCACCGTCTGCACCAGGCGCCCTGGTGTCTGCTGCACCTGGTTCAGGGTCTTGGTGAGGGAGCGCAGGTAGTGGGCGTCGTCGATCAGTCCGCAGCGGCGCAGCAGCAGGTCGTCGTAGTAGCTGGTGAAACCTTCGAAAAACCACAACAGGCTGGTGTAGTTTTCCCGGTCGTAGTCATAACGGGAAAACTCCGACGGGCGCAGTCGCTTGACGTTCCAGGTGTGAAAGTACTCGTGGCTGATCAAACCCAGCAGCGTGGCGTAACCCTCGCCCGGGCGTGCCGGCGTCGCGGCGGTGGCCGGCTGCGCCAGCCGCGGCAGGTCGCGGCGCGCCGCGACCAGGGCGCTGCTGTTGCGGTGTTCCAGCCCGCCGTAACCCTCATCCTGCACGTTGAGCATGAACACATAGTCACGATGCGGTGGCCGGCGCGGCGCGCCAACCGCACCGGAGCCACCGTGCCAGAAGCGAATGGCAGCCTCGCAGATGCGCCGCGTATCGGCCAGCAGGCGTTCACCATCCATGGACGGGGCCGCACCTTGCACCACGAAGCGGTGCCGCACGCCCATGGCGGTGAACGCCCCGCTCCAGAGTGGCCCCATCTCCACCGGGCAGTCCACCAAGGTGTCGTAGTCGCGCGCCAGGTAACTGCCGGCCCCACGCAGGCTGGTCTTGACCTTTGGCAATGCGGTGGCAATCTGCCAGGAGCGTGGCAATCCGGTCGACGGCAAGTCCAACGCATGTGGCGCGCTCTCACGGCCATGCACGCGCAAGAACATGCTGGTGCCGTTGAAAAACCCGCGCTGCGCGTCCAACCAGGCGGCGCGCACCGAGTTGTCGTAGGCCAGCACCTCGTACTCCACCAGTACCGGTTCCAAGCCCGGGCAATGCAGTTCCCAGCTGTGTTTGTCCAGTTGCACCACAGACAACACCCGGCCGCCTTGGCTCGCCCGCAGTCGCTGCAGGTTGCGCGCGAACTCACGCACCAGGTAACTGCCCGGAATCCACACCGGCAAACTGAGCCGCTGTTGTGGCGCCGCTCGGGTTATGTGCAGCCGTACCCGATACAGGTGCGCATGCAGATCTGCCACCTCGACGCGGTAGCGCACGCCCTCCGGGTGACGCATCACTAACGCACGTCGTTCAGATACTTCTCCACCTGCGCCGCACTGATGGCACCTGGTACACGCGACCCGTCGGCAAACACCAAGGTCGGCGTGCCGGTGATCTTGTGTTTGCGGCCGAACTCGACGGTACGCGCCACCGCCGCGACATCGCAGGCCGCCGTGACGCTGGCGGCCGGTGTGGTATTGCGCAGCATCCAGTCCAGCCAGGCCTTGGCCGGGTCCTTGGCGCACCAGATATTCCTGGACTTTTCTCCCGAGTCGGCGCCCAGGATGGGATACAGGAACATGTGGATCGTGACGTTGTCAACCTTCTGCAGGTCACGCTCAAAACGTTTGCAATAACCACAGTTCGGGTCCTCGAACACCGCCAAGCGGCGTTTGCCGTTGCCGCGCACGATGGTGACGGCGTCCTTCAGGGGCAGGCTGTCAAACGCGATGGCAGACAACTTTTCGATGCGCTCCTCGGTCAGATTGCGTTTTTGCCGGGTATCGATCAAGCTGCCTTGGATCAGGTAGTTTCCTTCGGCATCCGTGTAAAAAATGTCAGTGCCGTTGACGCGGATCTCGAACAATCCGGGCAACGGTGTGCGGCTCACCTCGTCAATCATCTTGAACTCGGGGTACCGCTCGCCCAGTGCCTTGCGGATCGACGCCTCCTGCGCAGCTGCCAGCGAGGCAAACACGAGCACCAGCAGGGTGATCAGGAATCGGATTGGTTTCATCAGCTATCCATCACAGAGGTTTGAATGATGCGGAGTCGTCCCGGCCCGGTATACCCATGGCCTGCCGTGCCACCCAGCGCTTGAGCATGCCACTGCGCTCAAAACCCGCCATCCCGAAGTTTCGCACGCCAGCCCAGGCTGCGCCCGGGCGCGCAAACAGCTGCTGCAGGCCGTCGGTGGTGGCGCCCATCAGCAACACGGCGGCCTTTCGTGCGCGCTCGTAGCGCCGCAACAGCTTGTCGTCATTGACTTCACGCCAATAGTCGCGCCCGGCGATGAGGCGCACCAGCTCCGCCACATCGGACAGTCCCAGGTTCAGCCCCTGCCCTGCCAGCGGATGCAGCACATGCGCAGCATCACCCGCCAACACCCAGGATCGGCCATCTGACACACCGCTCCAGCGTTTTGCAGTTGCCAGTTGCAGCGGCCATGCCACACGCGCGCCCGCCAGGGTCAGGCCGCCGAAACGCCTGGCACAGGCCTGCTCCAGGCGGCTGGCAAACATCTGCGCATCCATCGCCATCAGCTCCGCGTGTTGCTCCTGATTGACAGACCAGACAATCGCCATAGAGTTCCCCATCGCGCCGTCCAGCGGCAAAAAACCCAGCGTCGCGTCGGGAGAAAACCATTGGCAGGCGGTCTGCGCGTGCGCCAATTCACATTGCACCCGAGCGGCAATGGCCCATTGGCGGTAGGGCATCATCTCCATCTGCACGCCGAGGCTGGCACGGGTGCTGCTGGCTCGGCCCTCACACACCACAGTCAGGCTGGCTTGCGGCGCCGCCGACAGCAACTCGATACCGCTCTGAAACTGCAGCGCGTCCGCCAGCCGGGTCTGCAGCGACGGCACGTCCACGATCCACGCCAACGCCTCGACACCCTGCCGCGCCGCGTCAAAAGTCACTGCACCACCACCGATGTCCCGCACCTGCATTGCCAGCACGGCGGTGGCCTGCGCCGGGTCGGGCCAGCAGCGCAGGCTGTTCAGCAGATCACGGGACTGGTGGTTCAGCGCATAGGCGCGCACGTCCGGTTGCCCCTTGCTGCCACAGGTGTCAGGCAGCACCAGGCCGACGCGCAGCCGCTCGCGGGCCAGCGCCATGGCCAGCACATGACCGACGATGCCATCACCAAGAATACAGATGTCAAAAGGCCGCGCCATCCGGACGATTGTAGGAGTCGGGGCACAATGCACCCTGGCGTGTTGCCAAGACCCCAAAGACCCCCGTGACCGAACTTTTACCACCCCCGCGCGACGTCCAGGCGCGCATCGAACAGCTCTGGGTCTACCCGGTCAAGTCCTGTGCCGGTGTGGCATTGCGCGACGCCGTTCTGACCGAGACCGGCCTGGACCTGGACCGCGCCTGGATGGTGGTTGACCAGGACGGAGAGTTTGTCTCGCAGCGCGAGTTGCCACGTATGGCGTTGATTCGCCCGCAACTCAAGACGGGCGAGGTGGTATTGCGGGCGCCGGGCATGCTGGCGCTGCACCTGCAGATCGATGTGGTTGAAGCCGCCGTGCGGGTGCGGGTGTGGGACGACGAAGTGGCGGCTTTTGACATGGGTGACCTCGCGGCGCAGTGGTTCAGCGACTTTCTGGCGCCCGATCCCGCCAGGCTTGCAAGCCATGCCCTGCCGTACCGGCTGGTGCGCTTCGACCCCGAGCACCGGCGCCTGTCGAATCGCAAATGGACCGGCGCTGTCGAGGCCCTCAACCAGTTCAGTGATGGTTTTGCCGTGCTGGTGACCAGCGTGGCGTCACTCGACAATCTGAACCATCGCCTGCAGGCGCGAGGCCACGCGCCGGTGACGATGGAGCGCTTTCGACCCAATATCGTGCTCGGTGGCGTCGTCGAACATGACGAAGACCGGCTCGCCGCCCTGCACGTCGCCACAACACAGGGGACTGCCGAACTGCGCCTGGTCAAGCCCTGTGCACGGTGCCCCATACCCGATATCGACCCGCTCACCGCCACCAGCAGCCCGCAGGTCGGCGACACGCTGCAGACCTACCGCCAGGACGCACGGGTGGGTGGCGCGATCACCTTCGGCATGAACGCCATCGTGATCTCGGGCGTCGATCACGCGCTGCAGGTGGGCCAGGCAGTGGCCGCCAACTACAGGTTCGACTGACGACTCGGGGCTGAAACGACCCATCGCTTACACTTGGCACCCAGTTTTTGAGGGGTGAGGCATGAGTTTGAAGTGTGGCATCGTCGGTTTGCCGAACGTGGGCAAATCCACGTTGTTCAATGCCTTGACCAAGGCCGGCATCGCTGCCGAGAACTACCCGTTTTGCACCATCGAACCCAATGTGGGTGTGGTGGAGCTGCCTGACCCGCGCCTGGCCCAACTGGCGGCGATTGTCAAACCCGAGCGCGTGGTGCCGGCGATTGTCGAGTTTGTCGATATTGCCGGCCTGGTGGCTGGGGCCAGTACCGGCGAAGGCCTGGGCAACAAGTTTCTGGCGCACATCCGGGAGACCGATGCCACCGTCAATGTGGTGCGTTGTTTCGAAGACGACAACGTGATCCACGTAGCTGGCAAGGTCGACCCGATATCGGACGTGGAAGTAATTCAGACCGAGTTGTGCCTGGCGGATCTGTCGTCGGTGGAAAAAAGCCTGGCGCGCTACACCAAGGCCGCCAAGGCCGGCCACGACAAGGAAGCGATGCGCCTGGTGCAGGTGCTGGAAAAATGCCAGGCAGCGTTGAACGCGGCCAAACCGGTGCGAAGCGTAGCGTACTCCAAGGAAGAGCTGGTGGTCCTGAAACCGTTTTGTTTCATCACCG
>JANLVB010000425.1:0-8685 GCA_031363785.1 Betaproteobacteria bacterium | reverse complement strand
CTTGCAGGAACCGGTGCGGCGGGCGAGCGCAACAGTGGCGGCGGACCTGCCCGCCCTGCTCGACCCCGCAGTCGCATTGCGCAAACTGCTGCGCCAGACCCCGGCCTTTGTCGGCAGGTATTTTTGGCGCGAGGATCCGTTGGCGGAAATAGAGCAATTCGAGCGCAGCAGTTCTGCCGTCTGGGACAAGGCCACCAGCGGCCACAGCGACGACAGCTCACTGCTGACGCTGTTCCTGCTCATCGCCGCAGGTGCCCGCCACACGACGCTGTTGAGCGAGAAGACGGCCCTGGCCCTGGTTCGCAAGATCCGCAAGTCGGGTCTGGACGCCGAGCTGCCGCGGCAGTTCATCCGGCAGCAGGCACCGGCACGCCAGCAGCCCGGTTATCTGGCCCTGTGGGACACCTTCATCGAGGCCGCCATGCCGCTGCTGCGCAGCGACGCCTCCCACGCCCAGCACGATGCACTGGCATTGCTGCGGCGCGACTGCAACGTAACGACCTGACCAACCAGCACAAGCCACTACAAAGCACCACTCAACTCCTGTGCCAGTGCACGTATGCCCTGGCAGGCACGCCGCATCTGTGGCACCGGCTGCACCAGGCCGAGGCGCAGGAACCCGGCCGCCTGGGCGCCAAACGGGTCTCCCGGCAACAGCGACACACGATGCCGTGACAGCAACAATTCGGCGAAGCGCTGCGCACTGACGCCGGTGGCGCGCACGTCCACCATGACGAACATGCCTGCCTGCGGCTTGAACACCGACACACGCGGCACAGTCGCGAGCTCGGCACACACCACATCGCGGCGGCGTCGGTACTCGTCGCGCATGTGCCGCAGCTCCGGCAATTCGGACTCCAGCGCCACGCATGCGGCCTGCTGGATGAATTCCGGACAGCCGTACAACATGCTGAGTGACAGCCGCCCGAGGTGCATGATCAGTTCCTGCGGCCCCACTGCCCAGCCGATACGCCAGCCCGTCATGGCATGGGACTTCGACAGGCTGTTGATGGTCGCGGTACGTGCCGCCATGCCGGGCAGGCCGGCCGGGCTGACATGCTCGCCCTCGAACACCAGTTCGCTGTAGACCTCATCGGACAACAACCACAGGTCGTGGCGCTGGCAGATGGTGGTTATCTCCAGCCAGGTGTTGCGCGACACCACGGCACCGGTCGGATTGTGTGGTGAATTGATGACCAAGGCGCGTGTGCGCTGCGTGATGGCGGCCTCGATGTCGGCCGGCCGCACCACAAAGCCGTTTTCAGGTCGCGCCGCCACTGGCACCATGCGTGCACCGCAGGCACCGAACAAGCCTTCGTAAGTGACGTAGGTCGGATCGACCACGATCACCTCGTCTGCGACGTCGAACAGGCACATTGCCACGCTGAACAGGGCACATTGCGCACCGGCCAGCACCGCCACCTGATCGCTGTTGACCAGGTGGCCAAACTGTCGGCTGGACTGTGCCGCAATTGCCTGACGCAGACGCGGTATGCCCTGAATGGCAGCGTAATGTGTGGCACCGCCGCGCAGCGCCTCGACAGCCGCATCGACCACCGGCCCCGGGGTATCGAAGTCGGGGTCACCAACAGACAATACCAGCACATCCTCACCCGCAGCACGCCGCCGGTTCGCCTCGTGGTGCAACTCCCAAGCCGCCGAGCCTGCGCCCTGGATACGCCGTGTCAGTTCCGAATACAACATGGGGCTACTGTACGGTGGCCAGGCCCGGTTGGCCGTTGGCCGCAGCGAGACCGGACGGCCTCAGAGTGCCTCTTGGGATGGTCGGCCCGGCGACCGCACGCGCCGGGTGGCCGGTACACCCAGTCGGGGGTGTAGTCGACCGGCCACCGCCCACGCCGCCAGCAGCGCCACGCCAACCGCCGCAAACACGCCGGCCAGCGGCGAAAACTGCAGCACGACCCAGACCAGCGCCGGGGTCAGAATGCCCGAGACATCGCGAAAACTCGAATACACAGCCGACATCTCGGTACGTTGCGAGGGTTTGACCGCCATCATGAATGGCAGACCGCCGCAGATATCCAGCAGCACCAGGAAGTAGGAGCCCAGCACCAGCAGCGCCACGCTGGACCAGGGCCAGGGCGAAAATACACTTGCCAGCACAAAACACAGGGAAGCGGCGAAAAAGCCGGTACGCACCGCCGCGCGGACCGAGTGTTGCTGCATCCAGCGCAGCATCAGCGGGGCCAGAAACAGGCCCATGTTGGCCAGCGAGGTGGCGATGCCACCGGTCTGCTCGCCCAGACCGTTTTGCACTGCGAAGATGCCAATGTAGACGTGGTACACCCACCAACCGCAGGAGCGAATTACGGTAAACAGCCAGCCCGCCACCAGACGCGGCTGGGCGACAAAATGTCGCAGGTACAGCAGCGGACTGGCCGTGCTCTTGCGGGTCAGGGCAATAACCCGCCCATCACCCAGGCGCAGGCGCCAAAACGTCACAAGCAAGGCGGCAGCCGCGACTCCCACAATGGCAAATGGCGCGCCAGCCCAGAACTGCAACAACCAGACGCCGAGCACCGGCCCGACTGTCCAGCCCAGACCGCCATACAACAGGCGCACCGACTCCAGGCGACCGAAATGGGACTTGTCCACATGGTCCAGTACGTAAGCGTTGAAACAGACAAACACCATCGAGGTCGCCATCGTGTGGCATAACAATGCGAGCGTCACCGCTTCGCCGCCAAACATGGCGATGCAGGCCGAGCTGATGTACAAGGCTGCGCCAATGGCATATATCAACGGGCGTGGAATACGCCGGGCGACCAGGGGCAGCGCGAGCGAGGTCAGCAAGGAGACCACACCAACCAGAAAATAAAGCTGCGCCACCGTCGCGGCACTGTCCCAGGCACGGTACATCACCAACGGATATACCGACAAGGCGATGCCACGGACCACCGCCTCGATGCCCGCCAGCAGGGCAAAGGAGTGCATGCCCGCAGTGGCCTGGCGCGATGGACTGCCGAGGGAGCCGGTCAAAAGCGTGCTTGCCCGCTGGCCGCGCGTCCCGCAGCAGGCGCCTGTTTGCGTATCACGCTTTTTTCTTGCCCGGGTCTGGCGCCGGTGGCTGCTCGGGTGGCTGCTTCGCGTCGCCAATCACGCCCTTGAGTGGGCAGATCGACAACGCCGGGCACTTCTTGCAGCCGACGACCACTGCGATGGGACATAAGGTCATGGGGTTCTCCTGCATGCGAGCAGGCACCCCCGATGGGCCGACAGTCGCACCCCTGAACTGTACCCGTGTCGCCCGTGCTGCCGCCACACTCACTATTGAATTTCGCGGAACTGCGAACGGGCAGGCGCATCGCTCGGGTAAACCCGTACGGAAAAGGCTGGATGCCGTGCCCTCGCCGGGCTTTTACGATGCGTCTGTCGGCCAGCCACCCAACCCGCTTGGTGTAGGTCGCAAGCAACCTGCATCGGGAGGCCCCTGTGAGCACCGAGCCAAATGCTGCTGTGGCCGGCGACGCTGGCCCACCGCCCAGGGCGGCAGGCGCCAGCCGCGCAACTGCGGCCACCTGTCCAGCACTGCGCGCCTTGTGTGCTGTGGCAAGGTTGCACCAGATTGCAGCAGACCCCGGCCACCTGGCGCACCATCTGGGGCTGGCACCGGGCGTGCACGCCGCGCCCGACGAGTTGCTGCTGGCGGCCCGGCATATCGGACTGAAGGCACAGTTGGTACACAGCCGCGCCGACCGCCTGCCATTGGTGCCCCTGCCGGCCCTGGCACCGTTGCATGGAACCCAGCCCGATACGCTGCGGGTGGTCGTCCTGGCCCAGTGTGATGGCCAGCGGGTTTCGCTACAGGATCCAAGCGCGCCAAATGCAGGCCAGACGCAGATCGAGGCGGTGGAAGTGTTCTGCCGCACATGGAGCGGGCAGCTGCTGCTGCTGGCGAGTGTGCCGATCTACCTTGTGCTGAGTCTGGCCGTGCCTCCCGTGCTGCGAAAGCGGCTGGACGCAACATTTGCCCGCGGCGCGGAAAACCAGGCCCTGCTGGTAGAAACCATCACTGGCATACAGACCGTCAAGGCGAGTGCCCTCGAACCCGCCTTTGGCAGGCGCTGGGAACGGCAACTGGCAGCCTATGTGTCGGCCAGCTTCAAGACCCAAAACCTTGCCACCTGGGCCCATGAAGCTGTCAATCTGACCGGCAAACTCGTCAACGCGGCGACCTTGTGGTTCGGCGCACAAGAGCACACTGTCCAAGCTGATGCCCTGCGTGCCCAGGCCCTGCTGCAGGCGTTGCAGCAGCCCGGCCCGCTGCGGTCCGATCTGGTGCTCGGCACGGGTCGTGGCGGCGCAACACCGCTGGGTTGGAGCAATGCCGACCGACTGCTGGCGCAGGCGCAATTACATGCCGAATGGCAGGACATCCATGCGCGCCTGGGTCGTTTGTCGGCCGAACTGGCGCGCCGCCAGGCCGAGGCGGCGACGCCACGCCAGGTGGTGGCCAAGACCGAGGCCACATTGCCCATGGCGCGCCAGCGGGAGGACGACTTCAGGCTGTTGTCGAACCAAGGATTCGTCGCCAGCCATGCAGGACAGGACCGCACGCACGAGCGCGTCGAGCAAGAACGCGACCTGGTGACACAGCAGGCCCGCTTGCTGGAGACACTGGCAGCACTGGCCGAGAGCAGCAGCAACCGTGCCGCCTATCTGGCCGAGACCCGACGCAGCCTGCAGGAGCGCGAGGCCCAGGCGTTGTTGCGTTTCCAGCAGGTGAATCAGGAATACACCAAGGCGGCGCAACGTGAAACCCGCACGGTACTGGTGGCACCGGTCGCCGGTACCGTGCAGCAGCTGGCAGCCCACACAGCCGGCGGCGTAGTGGTGGAGGCCCAGGTGTTGATGGTGATCGTGCCACGGGCCGTGCCGGATGCACCTCTGGTGGCCGAGGTCAACCTGGAAAACAAGGATGTGGGGTTTATCAGCGCCGGACAACAGGCGGAACTGAAACTGGAGACGTTTCCGTATACCCGTTACGGCACGGTGGCTGCGGTAGTGGACCTGGTGAGCGCAGACGCCGTGGCCGACGACAAACGCGGGGCCGTGTTTCCGGCCCGACTGCTGCTGCAAAAAGGCCATCTGGAGATGGATGGCCGCCCGGTCCGCCTGGGTCCGGGCATGAACGTGACAGCCGAAATCAAGATCGGTCAGCAGACCGTGATGGGATATCCGCTCAGCCCTCGGCTACGCACCCGCAGCGAAAGCCTGGGGGAGCGTTGAGCGCATGAGCGCCGCGCCGGGCCGGGCCGTTCCAAGCAAGCTCCCACCGCAGCCCGAAGGGCCAAGGTTACCTGATGAGCGCAGACGCGGCCCGGTTCAGGCGCGAAACCGGTCCTTGGCCCGCCGCGCAAACTCGTTCGTGAAGGTGCGATCGACATCGATTTTGTCCACCTTGAGCGATGGGTCGAGACGAGCCGCCACACGCAAGGCGGTACGCACACCATCGTCCGAGATAAGCCCATCCACCGCAATGGCCTCGCGTATGCGGTTGAATGACGACAAATACAGGCCGCGGTCACCCAGCAGGTAGGAGTCGGGCACGACTTTGATGAGGTCGCCAGGCCCGGCAGTTTGCAGCCATTTGAGCGCATGCACGATGGAATTGGTCAAGGCCTGCACGGTATTGGGGTAGCGCTGGATAAATTCCTGCGCTGCGTACAGGCTGGCCGCAGGCATCGGACCGCCAAAAACGCTCAGCGTCCCTTTCAGCGTGCGGGTGTCGGCAATGATGCGCACCTCGGCGCGCCCCTCCAGCAGGCCGATCACCGGCTCGGTATGACTGATAACGTCAACCTGACCGCCACGCACCGCTGCCAACGCGGCAGCCGGTGTTGCCAGCTCGACAAAATGCAGGTCACTCAGAGACAGCCCGCTTCGCAGCACGACCATGCTGGCGACCATGGCGCCAGCGGTGCCGGTTGCCGGAACGCCGAAGCGGCGGCCCTTCAGGTCAGCCGGCGTCTTGTAGCTCGCCATCGTCCTCGGTGAGATGCCGATCGCGACCTGAGGCGCCCTCGCGAGCAGGACAAACTCGCGGAAGTACTGGTTCTTGCCCTGCCACTGGATCGTCTGCTCGAAGGAGCCGCCCAGCACATCCGGCACCGCCTCCGTGCCCGGCTGCGTGGCGCGCAGGCTGTTGCCAACGTCGACGGTCTCGACTTCGAGGCCTTCTGCGGCAAAAAACCCCAGCCGCTCGGCGAGCGTCAAGGGCAGGTAACTAAACGACGCCCGACCCTCCACGGCAATCATGACGCGCGGCTTCTCGGGCTTGGCCTGCGCCGTGGCAGCCCGTGGTAAGACACCGGCCCATGCCAAGGCACCCGCCGTCAACCACAACCGCCGCCCGCGCCCCGCCTGCAACATCCCGCGCCTCTCCTGTACTGCCTCCGCATATGCTTGCGGAATGGCACAAGGCTAACAAAAGCGACGCAAGCTGGCATCGGGAACATCCCGAGCGGGTTATTACTTAGGGGTTATCACGGCACCGCGCGGATGCAATGCCGCCGGTCAGGCGTGTCAGTCGGAATCGGGGCTCAGCGCCGGTCTACCAGGGCATGGGCGATGGTGCCCAGATCCACATACTCGAGTTCACTGCCCGCCGGCACACCGCGTGCCAGTCTGGTGATCTGCAAGCCCTGTGGGCGCAGCAGCTCGCTGATCACATGGGCCGTGGCCTCGCCCTCGGCGGTGAAATTGGTGGCCAGTATGACCTCGGCAACGTTGCCGTCGCAGGCGCGAGCGCGCAGCTCCTTGAGGCCGATATCGCGCGGGCCAATGCCGTCGAGCGGATTGAGTTTGCCCATCAGCACGAAATACAGGCCGCGGTAAGCGCCGGTGCGCTCCACGGCCGACTGGTCGGCCGGGGTTTCGACGACACACAGCCGCGTCGCATCGCGCCGCGTATCCAGGCAGGTGCTGCACACCGCCGCCTCGGTAAAGGTGTGGCAGCGCTCGCAATGGTTCACCTTGTCACAGGCTGTTGCAAGTGCCTGCGACAGGCCACGCGCCCCGGCGCGGTCGTGTTGCAGCAGGTGAAATGCCATGCGTGATGCCGACTTGACGCCAACACCCGGCAAACGGCGCAAGGCCTGGATCAGCCCGTCAAGTGCGTTGGAATCAGCCACGGAGCATCGGGGTCGGACACGCCGTCCGGTCTGACAGGACGGGCATTCAGAATGGAAACTTCATGCCGCCGGGCAGGCCCGGCATGCCGGCCGAAATCTTGCCCATCTTTTCGCTGGAAGTGTCTTCGGCCTTGCGCACGGCAGCATTAAAAGCCGCCGCCACCAGGTCTTCCAGCATCTCCTTGTCATCGGCGAGCAAGCTGGGGTCGATCGTGACGCGCCGAACATCGTGTTTGCAGGTCATCACCACCCGGACCAGGCCGGCACCCGATTCTCCGGTGACCTCGATCGAACCCAGTTCGTCCTGCGCCTTTTTCAAGTTGTCCTGCATCGCCTGCGCCTGTTTCATCAGTCCGGCGAGTTGTCCTTTGTTGAACATGGAATTCTTTCATTCAAATGGTGGATGACACAACAGCACCGTGTTGGTCACAGCGGCTTAATACTGCCCGGCACGATTTTCGCCCCAAAATCACGCATCATGGTCTGGACAAACGGGTCTTCGAAAATGACCCGTTCTGCCGCCAGCTGGCGCTCCGCCGATTTGGCCGCGTTACGCCGTGCCGGGCTGTCCGTGACCCGGCCGATCTCCACCGACAGGGCGACTGCATGGCCCGCCGCGGCCAGCGCAGCCGCCAGACGATCGCGGTTGTTGGGCTGGTTGAGCGATTCGCGCTCCACCCGCAGCAACCACTGGTCGGTATCGCGCGCCACCAGCTGCGACTGCAGGGCCAGCTCGCGCACCAGGGCCGTGATCGCGTCTGCGGCCACCAACTGCGTCACCACCGCGTGCCAGAACTCACCCTCCGCCGTGGGCACAAGGGTGTTGACAGCACCTGCACGCACGGCGCCGGCCTCGGCGCGCGAATCCGCCTGGATGCGCAGCGGAACCGCCAGCACGCTGCTGTTTGTAGCTGCCTGGTCGCTGGATCCGTGCCCCGGCGGCGCGGCGGGCGCTGGCGCATGCGGCCCGGTATGTGGGTCGTCCAGCACGGCCAGGAGCTGACCGTCGGGAATACCCCCGGCCGCGGCCACTGGCACCGGCCTCACAGGGGTAGAAAACGGCGCCGCTCCCCCATGTGCGCCAGTTGGCCGTGTGACGGCTACCGGCCGTGGCGCGACAGCCGCAGATGCGGCTGGGCTGGCCAGCTCAGCGCCGCTCAGAGTTTTTTTTTCCGCCGGCGGCGGCACAGCCAGCACCGGCTTGAACGCCAGCAAGCGCAACAACACCATGGTCAACCCGGCATACTCATCGGGCGACAACCCGAGCTCGGAGCGCCCGTGAAGGCACAGGCTGTAGAGCAGCTGGGTTTCTTCCGCAGGCAACAGCGCCGCCAGCCGGGCCAGTGTGGCAGAGTCCGGGTCGGTTGCGTCCACAGCATCTGGCACCACCTGCAGCACCGCCATGCGCTGCAATACGTCGGTCAGTTCTTCCAATGTCGCAGCCGGGTTCAGGCCATGGCCACGCAATTGCTCCACCACCGCAACCACGGCTTTGCCGTCAGCCACCGCCAGCGCCTCGACGATGCGCAGC
>JANLVB010000403.1:0-4114 GCA_031363785.1 Betaproteobacteria bacterium | reverse complement strand
CCGCGTACCGACCTGGCTACCACCTTCCTCACCGGCATCACCGGCGTCAACAAGCCGGCTGCCAATACGACACCGTCGGAGATGCTGCGCCTCAATACGGCAATAGCGCCGGTTCCGTTCGCAAGCCAGAACCGGCTCGGTGTAGCGGGCAACGCCCTGGCCGGAGGCACCGACAACGCCGGTTTTCCGAACGGCCGTCGGCCCAAGGACGACGTAGTGGACATTGCCCTGGTGGCAATGCTGGGCGGCCTGTGTGTCATCAATGGCAACGGCAATGCACTGGGCCTGAACAGCATTCCCGGTGTCCCGGGCGTGACTTCCCAGTGCAATGCAGGCAGCGTGCCACTGGGCGCTGACTCGGCCAAGATCCACGATGCGGTGGACCAGGCCACGGTGCCGTTCCTGGCCACCTTCCCATACCTCAACACGCCCAACCCGGGCAGCAACTGACGGCAGGAGCACGACCATGCAAATGACAACATACAAAGGATGGTTGCTCGTCGGCGTGACGGTGCTTGCGCTGGCCGGCTGCGGCGGCGGCGGCTCTGGCGCAGCGGCGGAAGCGTCGCCCGTGCTGCAAGGCAGTGCGGCGGTGCTCGACTTCATCAACAACCTGATAGCGGGCACCAACGAGACCGATGAGCCCATCGATCTGGACGCGGTGACACTGGCACTCGATGATGCGGCGGAACCGGCGGCGTTCTAGCGTGTGCGGCCGGATTGTCGGGCTGTTGCTGGCCCTGCATTCCGGCGCTTGGGCCGTCACCACGCTGGCACCGGGTAACGACGACCAAGTGCTGGAGGTGTTGCCGGCGGTTACCCGCAATCGGCCGGTGCAGCTTGGCACGAAGGCGCCAGCGCCCGGGGCCGCGAACCCGGTGCTGGTGGCGCAGCAGGCGCGTGACGCCATTTCTGTTGCAAGGCAGACTGGCGACAGCCGTTATTGGGGCCGCGCCCAAAGCGCGCTGGCACCGTGGTGGGACCGGGCCGATGCCCCGGCCGACCTGGCGGTGCTGCAGGCGACCGTGCAGCAGGGGCGGCATGAATTTGACGCTGCGCGCAAACTGCTCACCACAACACTGCAGCGCAGCCCGGGCCACGCCCAGGGCTGGCTGAATCTGGCGGCGCTGGAGCGGCTGTCGGGTCGTTATTCTGAGTCGCTGCGCGCGTGCGCTGCGGTGGCACGCGCCGGCCAGGCGCTCTATGCGCAGGCCTGCCAGCTGGAGACGCGCTCTCTGCAGGGCGACACCACGGCCGCCGGGCAGGGCTTGCGTGCCTTGCTCGCCGCCGCCACCGAGCCGGGACAGCGTAGCTGGTTGTTGTCGCTGCTGGCCGAGCACCTGGAGCGCGCCGGGGACGACTCCGGTGCGGCCAGGGCCTATCGGGACAGCCTGGAACAAGAGGCAGACCTGTATACCGCCATCGCCTACAGCGACCTGCTGTTGCGCACCGGTCGCGCCGCCTTGGCGCTGCGTGCGCTTGAACCGCTGCCCATGACCGACGCGGTGTTGTTGCGCCGCGCAGCTGCCTGGCGGCGCAGTGGCGACAGCCGCTGGAGCACCGTGCACGCCGAGCTGCGTGAACGCGCCGCCGAATTGAAGCGCCGGGGTGATGACCCCACTTTGCATGGCCGCGAGCTGGCGTTGGCGGCCTGGTGGCTGGCCGATGATGCGCAGTCAGCGCTGCAGTTGGCGCGCGCCAATTTGTTGCTGCAGCGCGAGCCGGTGGACTGGTGGCTGGCCATCAGTGTCGCGCGCCAAGCCCGGGATACGACTGCGGTGGCGCAGATCGAAGCGGAGCTGCGCGCGTCCGGGCTGCATGACACGCGGCTGGCATTGGTCGCCGCCGCAAAACCTCGGGCCTGGCCGTGATGCATCCGCCCATGGTTTGGCTGCGCCGCGTAGTGGCAGCCGGCTTGTCAAGCGTGTTGTGGGTTGGCGCCGCACAGGCCCACAAGGGCAGCGACGCCTACCTCGATGTGCAGGAGACGCCCGCTGCGTCCGCGTCTGCCGCTGCACCGGTGCAGCCGGCCCAACGCAGTGTGCGTTTCACTCTGTCTGTGGCGATCAAGGATCTCGATCAACTGCTGCCGCTGGACGCCAATTCGGATGGCCGGGTGACCTGGGGCGAAACCCGCGCTGTCATGCCACAGGTGCAGCAGGCGGTGGATGGCGCCGCCGTGCTGGACAGCGCCGCACCGGCATGTGCCTTGCGCTGGCAGTTCGACAACATCGAGCAGCGTGGTGACGGCGCCTATGTGCGCCTGGTTGCGGCCGCGCAATGCCCGACAACGGAGCGGCTCGCGCTGCGCTACACGCTATTCCGGGAGCAGGATGCCAACCACCGACTGCTGGTGGCTGGGCGGCTGGCGGGCGGCGATCTGCTGAGCACCAGTTCGCCAATGCGCGCCGACGCGTTGGAGTTGCTCGCAGCGACCGCGCCCAATCCTGGGGCTGTGCCGAACAGTGGTGCTGCTCTGGCATCGGCGGTAAAACCGGCGGACAGCCGCTGGTCTGCCCTGCGTGACTATTTCTTGCTCGGCATGCACCATCTGCTGGAGGGTTATGACCACATGGCGTTCCTGCTGGCCCTGGTGTTGCCGTTGCGGCTGGTGTTGTTCACTGGAGCGTGCCGCCCATCGTCCACCGTACAGGCGCAACGGGTTGAACCTGGCAGTGCTGCATGGCGGGCCTTGCTGCGCACGGTGACGGCCTTCACGGTGGGCCATTCGATCACGCTCTTGCTGGCGACCCTTGGCTGGACGCAGGCCGCGCCTGCCTGGGTGGAGCCGGTGATCGCGCTGTCGATCGCGGTGACCGCGCTGCTCAATCTGCGGCCGGTGGCGTGGGTACGCACCGACGTGTTGGCCCTGTTGTTCGGCATGGTGCACGGTTTTGGCTTTGCGGGCCTGTTGCAGGAGGCTGCAGCACCGAGCGGGCTGTTGCCGTGGGCGCTGGCAGGTTTCAACCTGGGTGTGGAAGCCGGGCAGTTGCTTGCGGTGGGTGCCTGGGTGTTGCTGTCGCAGGCCTTTGCGAAACGCCCGGTGATTGCAGACAGGGTAGTGCGCGGTGGCTCGGCGCTGCTGATCGGCCTGGCGACATTCTGGTTTGTTCAGCGCGTGGCCTGACAGGCTGTGGGTATTTCTGCTGCGCGACGAAATCTACTTCTCATCCTTTGCGAGTCTCAGAACAGCTGCCCGGTCTGCGGCAGCACCGCTGGCTCCGCCGCCAGCGGCGCTGTGGCCGACGCGGCCGCGTCGAACACCTCGCCCCGTTTCGCCAGCGCCCCCACCCGCACGCCGAGCAGGCGCAGGCGCTGCTGCAGCGGCATGCGCTTGAGGCATTGGCCGGCGATATCGCGGATGTGTCTGGCGTCTGCCGTGTATTTATCCACCGTCTGGTCGCGGGTGGCGATCTTGAAGTCGTCAAAACGCAGCTTGATGCCGATTGTCTTGCCGACATAGCCCTTGCGCTGCAGGTCACCAGCCACCTGCTCGCACAGGCGGGTGAAGATCGCGCCGAGCTCGGCTCGATCCCGCACCGCATGCAGATCCCGCTCGAAGGTGGTCTCGCGGCTCATCGACACCGGCTCGCTGTGTGTCACCACCGCACGCTCATCGCGCCCCCAGGCGGCGGCGTGCATCCAGGCGCCGGTGCTCTGGCCAAAATGGTCGATCAGCCACTGCAGCTCTTTGGCTGCCAGCTCACCGATGGTGTGGATGCCATGGCCCTGCAGCTTCGCGGCCGCCTTGGGGCCGATGCCGTTGATCTTGCGGCAGGCCAGCGGCCACACCAGGGTCTGCAGGTCGGAATCAACGACGACGGATATGCCATTCGGCTTGTTGAACTCGCTGGCCATCTTGGCCAGCAGCTTGTTGGGCGCCACACCGACCGAGCAGGTGAGACCGGTGGCGTCGAATATCGCCTTCTGGATCAGCCGCGCCAACACCCGGCCCCCCTCGCGCTGGCCACCGGGCACTTCAGTGAAATCGATATACACCTCGTCCACGCCGCGGTCTTCCATCTGCGGCGCAATCTGCACGATGGTGGCCTTGAACATCCGCGAGAAGCGCCGGTATTCCTCAAAATCGACCGGCAACTGGATGGCCTGCGGG
>JANLVB010000384.1:0-5731 GCA_031363785.1 Betaproteobacteria bacterium | reverse complement strand
GCCATGCATAAATACACTTAACAGTCCAAGTGGGTAATCAAATGAGAAAAATATTGTATAGCCCGCCAGCGCATCCCGGGCAACTGGAAACTGATGCAGGA
The DNA here is from genome assembly GCA_031363785.1 of Betaproteobacteria bacterium. Classification (GTDB taxonomy): domain Bacteria; phylum Pseudomonadota; class Gammaproteobacteria; order Burkholderiales; family Burkholderiaceae_C; genus CAISIP01. The sequence continues at coordinate 5,630 of JANLVB010000384.1, read as the reverse complement.
GAACATCAAGGACCCCTACCACCCCGGCTTGTTGCATACCTGGTTTGTGACGTTCGGCCTGTGGCGCGCCGACAACAAGTCGCAGCTGGTGATGGATGCACACCACCGGCACGCGGCGATGGTGTCGACCCGTGGCGCGTCCGGCGAGGCAGGGCAGGTCACGCAGGTGTCGAGCTTCAAGGACAAGATGCAATTGCATGACCCACGTTTTCTGGACATCGTGCCCGAACCCTGGTGGGGCGGGCCGACAGCGGTCATGATGACGCTGTTCCCCAGCGTGGTCCTGCAGCAGCAGGTGAACAGTGTGTCGGTGCGCCATATCCAGCCCGACGGCCACGGTGCCTTCAATTTCGAGTGGACACACTTCGGCTTCGAGGACGACGACGCCGCCATGACACAGCGCCGCCTGCGCCAGGCCAACCTGTTCGGGCCGGCCGGGTTTGTGTCGGCCGATGACGGCGAGGTGATCGAGTTCTCGCAACGCGCGTTTGCCAGCAAGCCGCAGCACCATACCCTGGCCGAGCTCGGCGGACGCGAGGTGGGCGACACCGACCACATGGTCACCGAAACGCTGATTCGCGGCATGTACCGCTATTGGCGCGCGGTGATGGAGGCCGAGCCATGAGTGCAGCGCCGGGCCGCCCCAAGCTAGCTCGCGCCGCAGCTCGTCAGAGCGCAGGTACTCCAGTGAGTGCGCAGCCGGGTTTCGAGCAGTATTTCGCACTCACGCAGTTACACGCCGAATACGCGCACCGGGTGGACGCGGCCGACTGGGACGGCTGGTGCGGGCTGTTCACCGAAGACTGCAGTTACCGTCTGGTGCCGCGCGAGAACTTCGAGCGCGGCCTGCCATTGGCCACACTGGCCTTCGAGAGCCAGGGCATGTTGCGCGACCGCGCCTACGCCATCCGTGAGACCTTGTTCCACGACCCGTACTACCAGCGCCATGTGGTGGGAGCGCCGCGAGTGCTGCGGCTCGAGGGTGGTCGCATCCATTGCGAGTCGAACTATGCGGTGTTTCGCACCAAGCTGTCCGAATTGACTACGGTGTTCAATGTCGGGCGCTACATCGACATCGTCGTCGCCACCAGCGAGGGCCTGCGCTTTGCGTCGCGCACCTGTGTCTACGACAGCGAGATGATTCCGAACTCCATCATCTATCCGATCTGAAGGGCCGTCGCGCGCGGCTGTGCATCACGCGCGCTGCGCAGCCGGCCCCACCTGCTGCTGCAACCGGTCAACCACGCGGAAACACAGCAGGCATCCGGCAACCCCGAAAAACACCACGCCCAGCCCGTACCCGGCCATGGCGCCGTGCGCGCCATACCAGCGCTGGCCGAGCCAGACAAACGGGATGACACCCAGTGTGGAGCGGCCCCAGTTCAGCGCCGTGGAGTAAAACGCGTAGCCCAGGTTGTTGAATGCGGCGTTGGCGACGAACAGGGCGCCGTTGAACAAGAAACTGCCGGCCACGAAAACGCAGAAATAGACGATCAGTGCACGCGCCGCCGGTGTGGCCCGAAACAGATCGGCAATCGGGCCGCTGCAGGCGGCCAGCAGCAGCCAGACCAGCAGCACATACACCAGGGTGACCTTGAGCGCATCGCGCACGGTGGACAACACGCGATCGAACCGCTGTGCGCCAAAATTCTGGCCGATGATCGGGCCGATGGCGCCCGACATGGCAAACAGCAAGCCGAAAGCCACCGGGATGATGCGCTGGATGACGGCCCAGCCGGCCACCGCGTCGTCGCCAAATGCCGCCATGGTCGCTGTCACATAGGTGTTGCCCACCGGGGTGGCAATCTGCGTCAACACGGCAGGCAGCGCAATCGCCATGAAGGGGCGGAACTCGCGCGCCACAAACTGCATGCGCGGCCAGGCAAAAAGCTGGTGCACCCGCAGCAGACCGTACAGGCCGACCAGCACCATGGCCAGCCGGGCCAGGATGGTCGAGTAGGCCACGCCGTTCAGACCCAGCCCAAATCCGAAAATCAGCAGTGGGTCGAAGATGGTGGTTGCTGCTGCCGACGCCAGCGTCACCATCATCGAGCGCCTGGCGTCGCCAATGGCGCGCAGCAACCCGGCGAGACACATGCCCAGGCCGAGCAGCGGCCACGAAGGCAGGACGATACGCATCAGCTCGACCGTCAGCTCAGCCGTGCGCCCGCGTGCGCCGAGCAAATGCACCAGCGGCTCGAGCAGGGGGTAGGCCAGGCAGGCAAATGCCGTCATCAGCACCAGCATGATGACCAGGGCCGAAGCGGCAATCTGGTTTGCCTGGGTGCGCCAGCCCTGGCCCAGCGCACGCGAAGTCAGCGCACTGCCGGCGATCGACATGCCGAGCGCCACCGAGGTGGCGAAAAACAGCAGGGTGCCGGAGTAACCCATCGCGGCGGTGAACTCGCTCTGGCCGAGCAGCCCGATATACAGCAGGCTGATCGCCTCGACCGCGAAAACCGCCACCAGACCAACGGCGCTGGCGCCCGTCATGCGCAAGACGTGGTGCAGCGTCGAGCCGGTGACCAGGCGGGCCGGTGGGTCGCTCCTGTCAGGGCCGGCGCTCATGTCGCGCGCTCCTTTGCGTGTTCAACTCGCCTGAGGAGTTGCTCGATCACATCGCTGGCCTGGCGCTGGCGCAAGGCCCTCGCCTCACGCTGCTCGGGCTCGTCGCTCTCGCCCAGTTCGAACCTGGCGACCGACACCGGGCCATCCTTGCGATACCCCTCGGTCTTTTCGTCGTGGGCGAACCGGTTGCGCAGGATTGCCAGGGAGGCCTGGATCACTGCGCCGTGTTTGCCAGCCAGTTCTTTGCGGAAGGCGTCGGCGACGGCATCCGATCCCTCGGGTGCGTGCTCGATGCAATAGATCAGGTCATGCGCATCCTTGCGTTCGAAGCGCTGATCGAACGCAAACGACTTCAGGCACGTGAAACTGACCAGGTTGGCGTGCTTGCCCGCATGCGCCGGGACAGCGGGTGGCCGCGCGGCGACCAAGTATCTCGGGGTCAGGCCGCCGACCAGGCAGACCGAGTCCTTCCACGGCCCCAACCCGCGCAGCAGCGTCACCAGGACGCGTTCGCAGCCAAGCGTGTACTGGTCGCTGTAGCCGTGGAGTGTGGCGGGCTTGACCATCAGAAGCCGATCCGTTCTTTGCGCAGGTGCTCGGCCATTTCGTTCGAGCGGCCTTCGCCGCGCAGCAGGTCGAGATAGACCTGGACCGGGCTGGCCAGCCAGATGCCGCCGACTTGCTCGCGAAAGAGCAAGTCGCCCGGCGACGTCGCTTCGATGATGGCCAGGTTGGCGCCTTCGTCGACCACACGTGCGCCCAGCGCACCGATGGCGGCATCGGCGTTGGTGCCGATCAGCAGCCGGGCGCGCACCTGGGAAACGCTGGAGAGAAATGGGGAGTAGCGCTGTGCGGCGGCCTCGTGACTGATCGCGTACCCGGCGTCATGGGCGTCGAAGACTTCCCCGACCCGCTTCAGCAACTGGTCGGCTTTCGTTGCCGGCACGTAGTAGCGGCGAAGGTTCGGGGGGCGGAGCGATGCGAGTTGCTTCACCCACGCATCCAGCAGAGCTGCCGGCTCGCGAAGATGGCGCTCCTTGCCCGGCCCCTGCCCGCGCGACATCAGCCAGTCGAAACGCTCCAGCTCCGTCAGCACCTGGGAGGCGGTAGCCGGGGACACCATCGCCCGTTGGGCCAGCTCATGCACGCCGAACCAGCCCTGATGCTGGACCAGCACGGCGTGAAGCACTTGCGCGCGCCGCCCGGAAAACAGCGATCGAACCGACTTTGCGAGGGTCTTGGGCGGAGGCTTGTCGATATAGAAGTAGGCCCCTGGCGCAGGCAAATACAGGCTGCCACCGCTGTCGTAGTAGCCGACGTGCTCATTTCTGAGCAGTTCCTTGGCACCGGGGGAGATGGACTCGGCGACCAGCAGTGGCAGCGGCTCCTTGCCCTGCCCCGTGGGCCGGCCATCGCTGGCGCGCCGGAACTGCCAGATCACCTGCCGAACGTCTCGCGGATAAACGGCCTTCCTGGCCGCCACAAGCAGGACGAAGGACTTGCCCGCGACCTGCAGGGCGATCCGCGCGTCATGCCCGTGGTCGGCGGCCGAACCGACAGGCTCCAGTTGATCCAGGTCGGCGTGCACATCCGGCAACTCCCGCAGTGCGTCGAGGAACAGCTTGATCAACTGCTGTTTGGCGAGAGAGGCTTCATGCATGGGATTGGTGTTGTTTGCTGTGCAGCAAATAAGGCCATCCTAGCGAATATTCGATGAACTTGCAATATTTACTGCGCAGCGAATAAGCCAAAGCGGTTGACGCCGGGGCGTCAACCCCTGACCCGGCCACGCGCCGGCCTCAGTTGCGGATTTCGCCGTTGCCCAGCACCACGTATTTGAGGGATGTCAGCCCTTCGATGCCCACCGGCCCGCGGGCATGAAACTTGTCGGTGCTGATGCCGATTTCGGCCCCCAGGCCGAACTCGAATCCATCGGCGAAGCGGGTGCTCGCATTCACCATGACGCTGGCCGAATCGACCTGCCGCAAAAACGCCTGGGCGTGCTGGTGGTCGCGCGTGATGATGGCGTCGGTGTGGTGGCTGCTGTAGTGGTTGATGTGGGCGATGGCGGCATCCACGCCTGCCACCACCTTGATGCTGGTGATCGGCGCCAGGTATTCCTCGTACCAGTCCTGTTCGGTCGCGTCTACGAGGTGCGCGCCTGCAACCCCGGCCAGCAGGGCCCGGCTGGCCGCGCAGACGCGCATCTCGACCCCCTTGGCCGCAAAGATGGCGCCGATGCGCGGCAGAAAGTCTGCCGCCACGCCCCGGGCCACGAGCAGGCTCTCGCTGGCATTGCAGGGGCTGTATTTCTGGGTCTTGGCGTTGTCGGCGATGGTGACGGCCATGGCGATGTCGCAGGGGTCGTCCACATACACATGGCAGTTGCCGTCCAGGTGCTTCAAGACCGGCACCTTGGCCTCGCGGCTGATGCGCTCGATCAGGCCCTTGCCGCCGCGCGGGATGGCCATGTCGACATACTGGGGCATGGTGATGAGCTCGCCCACCACGGCACGGTCGGTGGTCTGCACCAGTTGCACGCCGTCGCTCGGCAGGCCGCTGTCGGAGAGCGCCTGCTGCACCAGCAGCGCCAGCGCCCGGTTGGAATCGCTGGCCTCGGAGCCGCCGCGCAGGATGCAGGCATTGCCGCTCTTGATGGACAGGCTGGCCGCCTCGATGGTCACGTTGGGGCGGCTTTCGAACACCATCGCAAAGACGCCGATCGGCACCCGCATCTGCCCCACCCGGATGCCGCTGGGCTGCTCGCGCATGCCGGAGATCTCGCCGATCACGTCTGGCATCGCAGCGAGTTGTTCGCAGCCAAGCGCCACGGTGTCGATGATGCGGGGGGTGAGTTTCAGGCGGTCGACCATCGGCGCGGCGAGGCCGGCGGCGGTGGCGCGGGTGAGGTCTTTCTGGTTTTCAACCTGCATCGGGGCGGTGTTGTCGCGCAGCAGCTGGGCCAGGCGGCGCAGGCAGGCGCTGCGGGTGGCGGCACTGGCGCGGGCCATCAGCGTGGCGGCGGCGCGGGCCTGGATGCCCAGGGTTTGGGAGTAGGCGGC
>JANLVB010000353.1:0-3110 GCA_031363785.1 Betaproteobacteria bacterium | reverse complement strand
CAGAATCATGCGTCAGCCCGGCGGCGCGGCGGCGCCTTGAGTTGCGGCTCGGTGCCACCCAGCAGGGCCAGCCGCCGCGCGCTCTCGCGTTCGATCAAGGCCCTGAGCGCTTCACGCACGAGTGCGGATTTCTCCTTGAGGCCGGTCATGCGCTGCGCCTGGTCCATCAGTTGATCATCGAGGGCAAGTGTTGTGCGCATGGCGAATTCCGTTCAGTAGGAGCATGCATACTAGCATCATCCGATGCGGCTTTCTATGCCGAAAGCCCCTTGATCATCTCCAGAATCCGGTCTGTGCTTTCTTTCAGTTCCGCATCGATCTCGGCCAACGGGCGCGGCGGTTTGAAGACATAGAAGTGCCGATTGAACGCAATCTCATACCCCACCTTGGTCTTCTCATGGTCGATCCAGGCGTCGGGCGCATGGGGCAGCACCTCGCGCTTGAAATAGGTCGCCACGTCCTCATGCAGCGGCACGTTCTCGGTGTCGCGCAGTGCGGAGTCAGGCTGGGGCTTGCCCTTGAGTTTGCCCTTTTCACCCAGCAGGACCTTGCCGTCTGCGTCACGCAGCGGCCGCTCAACCGTGATGGTGCGGTAGCCGAAATCCTCGTTCTTGAAAATGCGACTGATGGGCTTGCCGTCGTGCCCGGCTTCGGCGAAGTCACCAAACAGGCGGGTGATCTGGTCGATGTGCTCGTCGCTGAGTTCCTTGCGTTTGCTGCCCAGGCTCTTGCGCATCTTCTGCCAGAAGCCACTGGCATCAATCAACTGCACCCGGCCCTTGCGGGCCACCGGCTTTCTGTTGCTGACGATCCACACGTAAGTGCTGATGCCGGTGTTGTAGAACATATCCGTGGGCAGACCGACGATGGCCTCGACCAGATCGTTCTCCAGCACGTAGCGCCGAATCTCGCTTTCACCCGACCCCGCGCCACCGGTGAACAGCGGCGAGCCGTTGAGCACGATGCCGAAGCGGCTACCGCCCTCCACGGCGGGGCGCATCTTGGCCAGCAGGTGCAGCAGAAACAATAGCGAACCATCCGACACACGCGGCAGGCCCGGGCCAAAGCGGCCACTGAAGCCCATCTGCTCGAACTCCCTGCGAATCACGGCCTCGATCATTTTCCACTCAACGCCAAACGGCGGATTGGACAGGCCGTAGTCGAACAGCTTGCCATTCAGGCCGTCGGCCGACAGGGTGTTGCCAAAGATGATGTTGGCGATGTCCTGCCCCTTGATCAGCAGATCCGCCTTGCAGATGGCATACGACTCTGGGTTGAGCTCCTGCCCGTACATCACCAGGCGGGCCTGGGGGTTGTGCTCGGCCAGATACTCGCCCGCAACACTCAGCATGCCGCCAGTGCCCGCCGTGGGGTCGTACAGCGTGCGCACCACACCGGGCTTGCTCAGAATCTCGTCGTCCTCGATGAAGATCAGGTTGACCATCAGCCGGATCACCTCGCGCGGGGTGAAGTGCTCCCCGGCGGTTTCGTTGCTGATTTCCGCAAACTTGCGGATCAACTCCTCGAACACCAGCCCCATCTGCATGTTGCTGACCACCTCGGGATGCAGGTCGACCTGGGCGAACTTTTCGGTCACCTGGTACAGCAGGCCGGATTTCGCCAGCCGCTCCACTTGCACCTGAAAGTCGAAGCGGTCGAACACGTCGCGCACGGCGGGGGCGAACCCCTGCACGTAGCTGAACAGGTTCTGGGCGATGTTGTCAGGGTCGCCCATGAGCGTCTTCATGTCCAGCAGCGACGTGTTGTAGAAGCTCTGGCCGGCTTTGCGCAGGATGAAGGGCTCGGGATTCACACCAGCGGCCTGACGTTTCGCAAGCTCGGCCAGCACGGCGGGCTTGGTGGCGTCCAGCACGCAGTCCAGGCGACGCAGCACGGTGAATGGCAGTATGACCTTGCCGTAGTCAGATTGCTTGTAGTTGCCGCGAAGCAGGTCGGCGACGGACCAGATGAAGGCAGAGAGGGATTGTTGGTTCATGGGCGATCAAGCGGTCTTGCCGCCATGGTACTGGGAAGACCGACCTGCTATCCGGGAAAAGGGGCAGCTCAACGCGGCATGCGCCCTGGCACCAAGCGCCACCGATTGCTTTCAAGCGCGACGTCGGTCACGGTGGCGATGCGAGCCACCCTGCCCGGCCTCATGCAGACATGAGAAAAGCCCCAAGTCGTTGGTCTACTTGGGGCTTTGGTTTTTTCCGGACCTGTCTGGAACCAGATTTGGTGGCGCGTGTCGCTTACGCTTTGCGGCGGCGGCTCAGACCCAGCCCGGCGAGGCCAAGACCGAGCAGCGCGAGCGTGCCGGGTTCGGGGACCAGCTGTCCGCGAATCGCACCCGCGGGAAAATTGGCGTTGTGAAGGTTCACATAGTAGGCACTTGGATTTGCCAAGATAGCCGCAACGTCCGTATCGAAGAGCGGAAAGCCGCCGCTACTCAACTGTGCGCTGAAATTAATCTTGACAGGACCGTTGAGGCCCGCAACGGCATTGTGAATATGCGCAGCGGTCAAGGGCAGATCGATGTTGTTGGTAGTGATAAGCCATTCGACGGTGTTGAGAACGCTATCAAACGTCAGCAACGCCACGCCGGTACCGTCGGGATCGCCAATGACTGGGGAGACTTCCTGCGCGCCGCTCAGGTTCACGGTGAACAGGACGATTGCCGCCTGTGCGGGCGTTGTAAAAATCAGGCTGAGCCAGAGGCCTGCTGCGAAAAGTTTCATGATGGTGTTGTCCTAAATTACGGGTTTCCGGCACGATAGCTGACACCCATCGCAAATTAGCATTATTCGTGCCAACTAGGCGCGGCACCATAAATATCAAGTACTTACCTAGTCGGACGCGACTGGATTAGCATTGAGGTGCCGTAATTTGTAAGAAATACCGACGCGCTTAAGCGCGTGGTTTGGGTCGAGCCTGTCAGGATTTTTTTGCACGCGGTATCTCATGACAACGCACAGAAGCGAGTACAAGAAGGGGCGGTTTTCGTCCAGTTACCCGATTTGTTACCCGGTCAGTTGCTGGATGCAAGCCCACTTACCCGGTCCTATGCGGACATGAAAAAAGCCTGCTAGCAATTAAGTAGCAGGCTTTCT
>JANLVB010000330.1:0-6601 GCA_031363785.1 Betaproteobacteria bacterium | reverse complement strand
CTACAGCCCGCTCATCCGCCCGGTCCACATCCGGGCGCCCCTGGTGGTGGCCGTGGGCGGCGACGAGACCTCCGAATTCCTGCGCCAAAGCGCGGCATTCGCCGCGCATGCGCAGGCGCTCGGCACGCCGACACAGCACCTGGTCGTGCCGCACACCAACCACATCACGGTGGTGCTCGATGGCCTTGCCAGGTGCGACAATGCCCTGAACCTGGCAACGTGTGCCCTGTTGTCGTGCGCCTGACCGGCCAGGAGGGAAGGTACCGCCGCTGGCGCAACTCCTGCTTGTCTGACCTACCTTTAACTGGAACGATTACCCTTGGCTTCTTCAGATCTTTCGCGCCCGATTCTTCGCCTTCAAGGCGTGCACAAGGCCTATGGGAGTCTGCGCGCGGTTGACGGGGTGGACTTCGACGTGCAAGCCGGCAGCCTGACCGCCCTCATTGGCCCCAACGGCGCGGGCAAGACCACGACGTTCGACCTGATTGCAGGCGCACAGACCTGCGATCGTGGTGACATCGTCTTTGACGGCCATTCACTCAGGGGCTTGCCGTCCTTCAAGGTGTTTCACCAAGGCCTGGCCCGCACCTTCCAGGTGCCGCGCCCCTTCGCACAGATGACGGTGCTGGAGAATCTGCTGATCGCACCCATCAACCAGCTGGGCGAACATTTCCAGGCCAACTGGTGGGCATTTTCGCGCGTACGCGCGCAAGAACGCGCCCTGCACGAGCGGGCGCGCAGCGTGCTCGAACTGTGTGCCCTGGCCGACAAGGCAGCCCTGCTCGCAGGCCAGTTGTCCGGCGGGCAGCAGAAGTTGCTCGAACTGGCGCGGGTGCTGATGGTCGATCCCAAGATGATCCTCCTTGACGAACCCGCAGCGGGCGTCAACCCCACGCTGCTCGACACCTTGATGGACCGCGTGCAACTGCTCAATACGCGTGGCATCACCTTCCTGCTGATCGAGCACAACATGGATCTGGTCATGCGGGTGTGTTCACACGTGATCGTCATGGCCCAGGGGCGTCTGCTGGCCCAGGGCACGCCCGAACAGATTCAGGAAGACCCGCGGGTGCTCGATGCCTACCTGGGTGGAGCGTCCGTCTGATGCATTCCATGGACACTGCGCCCTCCTCTGCAGCAACGGCACCGGTTCTGGATGTGCGCCAGGTGGTGGCGGGTTATGTCAAGGGCCTGCCCATCGTGACGGGCGCGAGCCTGCACGTGGGTGCCGGCGAGGTCGTCAGCATCCTGGGGCCGAACGGTGCCGGCAAGAGCACCCTGATGAAGGCCATTGCGGGCCTGGTGCAGTGCGAATCTGGCTCTATCGGGCTGCGCGGCCGCTCGCTGATGGGTCTGCCGGCCGACCAGATCATGCAGGCCGGGCTCGGCTTCGTGCCGCAGACCGGCAACGTCTTCACGACCTTGACCATTCACGAAAACCTGCGGGTGGGGGGGCATCTGCTGCGCCATGATCTTGCCCAGCGCCTGGAGCGCGCCTATGCGATGTTTCCTGCGCTGGTACCCAAGCGCCGCGACAAGGCGCGCACGCTCTCGGGCGGTCAGCGCCAGATGCTGGCGGTCGCGCGCGCCCTCATGACCAACCCGAGCGTGCTCCTGCTCGACGAGCCTTCGGCCGGCCTGGCCCCGTTGATGGTGGAAGAGGTGTTCGAGCGCCTGCAGGCCCTGGCCCGTGAAGGTGTCAGTGTGCTGATGGTGGAGCAGAACGCCAAGGCGGCGCTGCGCCACAGCGACCGCGCCTACATCCTGGTGGAGGGGCGCAACCACCTCGAAGGCCCGTCCGCGCAGCTGCTGCAAGATGCTGCGGTTGGCCCAGCGTTCCTGGGCACTCGCCAGCGCAGGGGGCCAGCATGATCGTGCAGGCAGTGGTCGACGGCATCTGCACCGGAGCCATCATTTCCCTGGGCGCCATCGGCCTGTCGCTCACCTTGCAGATCATGCGCTTCGCCAATTTCGCGCACGCCGAGTTCATGACCCTCGGCGCCTATCTGGCCTTTGCCGTGGTGTCGTTGATCGGTCCGGGCACTCCTACGGCGGGCTTGAGCTTCGGCTGGCAACTGCTGGTGGCGGCCCTGCTGGCCTCCGTGGCTGCGGGCCTGATGGCCTGGATGCTGGATCTGCTGGTGTTTGCGCCCTTGCGCCGCAACGGGGCGCAGTCCCTGGTGCTGGTGTTCGCGGCCTTTGGTTCGGCGCTGGTCCTGCGCCACGTTCTGGTTCTGATCTGGGGCCACGATTCCTATTTCTACACCCGCGAGCTGCAGATGGGCGTGACAATCCTGCCGGGGGTGCGCATCCTGCCCGACCAGTTGTTCATCCTGGGGCTGGCCGTGGTGCTGATGGTGGTGCTGCATCTGTTTCTCACCTTTCACCGAACCGGCATTGCGATGCGTGCGATGGCCGAAGCCCCGGCGCTCGCGCAGGTGTGCGGGATCCGTATCAGTGCCGTGATGCGCACCACCTGGATCATCTCGGGTTTCATGGCGGCCATGGCGGGGGTGTTCTCCGGCCTCACCCCGCAGCTGCACCCGGAACTGGGTTCCAATATGCTGCTCTCCATATTTGCCGCGGCCATCTTCGGAGGCGTCGGCAGCCTGCCAGGCGCGGTATTGGGAGGGCTGTTGGTGGGCATTTCGGAGAACCTGTTCCTGCTGGTCGCCAGCTCGGGTTATAAACCCGCCATGCCATTCCTGATGTTGCTGGTGGTGTTGTGGCTGCGGCCACAGGGCCTGCTGGGAGAGAAATCATCGTGACGGAGAGATGCTGATGCTTGGGCTGATGTCCTACCTGATGTTCTTCCTCTGTGTGGTGCTGGTGCTGTGCGTGCTGACCCTGGGGTTGAACCTGCAATGGGGCTTCGCCGGCCTGTTCAATGCCGGTGTTGCCGGTTTCTACGCCATCGGCGGGTACACCCATGCCATTCTGACTGCCGCACCCAGCCCGCAATTGCTGGGCAATTACGGGCTGCCCTGGATCGTCGGTGTGGTCGGCGCCATGCTGGTCACCGCCGCAGCGGCCACCATCATCGGGCTCATCACGATTCGCCTGCGTGGCGACTACCTGGCCATCGCCACATTCGGCATCGGCATCATGATCCAGCTGGTGTCCCTCAATCTCGAACCCTGGACCGGTGGCGCCCAGGGCATCGCCCGGATTCCCAAGCCGCTGCAGCACCTTTTCGATACGCCCCTGGCCTACAACATCTTCTACCTCGGGTTCCTGGTTTGCGTGGTGGTCCTGGTCTACCTGGCGCTTGAACGGATTCTGTCGTCGCCCTGGGGGCGCGTGCTGCGCGCCGTCCGCGAAGACGAAGTCGCGGTGGCGTCGCTGGGCAAGAACGCGCAACGTTTCCGGCTGGAGTCCTTCGTGCTCGGCTCCACGCTGATGGGCCTGGCGGGTGCCCTGTACGCCAGTTTTGTCGGTTTTGTCAGCCCGTTCGACTTTCTGCCCATCCTCACCTTCCAAGTCTGGGCGATGCTGATTGTGGGCGGCAGCGGCAACAACCGCGGCGCCATGATCGGCGCGTTGGTCGTCTGGGCCATCTGGGCTTTCAGCGGTGTGGCGGTTTCCAAATTGGTACCACCCACACACGCTGCCCAAGGCGCGGCGATCCAGGTCATTCTGATCGGGCTGGCCCTGGTGCTCATGCTCCTGTTTCGTCCGCGCGGGCTCATCGGCGAGCGCGCGATTGTGTCCCGCCACCTTGTTTGGTAAGCTGATTTCTTCCACTTCGTCAAAAGGCAAGCAAATGAACTTTTCTCACGCGATTCGCCATGTTTCCGCTGTCCTGCTGTTGGGCCTGGCCAGCCTGCCCCATGCATATGCACAGGCGCCAGCCTGCCCGGTCAAGGTCGGCGGCATCCTGCCCCTGACCGGCTCGATGGCGCCCATCACCAAGAAGATCGCCCAGGCCGCTGAACTGGGCGTCGAACACATCAACCAGGGCGGCGGGGTCAAGGGCTGCCCGGTCCAGTTCATCCTGCGCGATGACCAGGGGCAACCCACGGTCGGCGTCGATGCCGCCAAGTACCTGGTCGAAGTCGAACGCGTCAGCGCCTTCACCGGCTCGATATCTTCCGGCGTCACCGGCCCGATCATTGCCGCTGTGACGGCCCCATCCAAGGTGGTCCAGATTTCATGTTGCTCCTCCGCCAGTACGTTCACGGACGGGCGCAGCGGCGGCTATTTCTTCCGTACGCTTCCCACCAGCAAGGCCCAGGCGTACGCGACTGCATCGGAGATCAACCGCCGGTCCATGAAAAAGCTTGCGATCATCTACGTCAACACCGATTTCGGTACCGACATGCTCAAGTTTTTCCGCCAGGCGAACTCCAAGCTCGGTGGCGACATCGTGACCGAAGTGGCCTACAACGACAACCAGCCCAACTACCGGGCTGAGGTCACCAAGGCACTTGCCGGCAAGCCGGAGTCCCTGCTGCTGATCGGGTTTCCCAAGGACGCAGTGACCATCGTGCGTGAATGGCTGTCCCAGGGCGGCCCCAAGAAGGTGGCGCTCAACAATTCCATGCGCACCATGGATTTCGTCACCGGCGTGGGCGCCCAGTTTGTCGAGGACTTCTTCGGCATGGACAACGCCCAGGAACCCGGCCCGTTTGTGGACGCCTTCAACGACGCGTTCATGAAAAAGTGGAATGCCGATTCCAAAGGCCCGGGTGTGCACACCCAGTATGACGCCATGATCGTCATGGGGCTGGCCATGAACATCGCCAAAGACCTGACCGGCCCTTCCATCCGCGAAGCGATCCGCAAGGTGCATACGCCCGGCGGCACGCTGGTAGGAACCGGCCCGGCCGAGTTCAAGAAGGCTCTGGAACTGATCAAGGCCGGAACGCCGATCAAGTACTCCGGCGCCACTGGCCCGATCGAGTTCGACGCTAACGGGGATGTCAGCGGGCCGACCCTGGTGTGGAAGATCACCGGCGGGCAGATCGTCACCGATCGCGTCATCAACCTCACCGACATGCAGACGCTGACCAAGCGGATCGAAAACTGAGTTTGGGCAAGGGATCGGCAGGCATGCGCGTTGTGGCAATCGCATTGGCTGCCCGATGAGTTCACCGGCAAGCGGGCTGGCGCATGTGACCAGCATCGTTTGCGCGGTGGACGCTGCCCGGGCGCTGCGGTTTCTGGGCGATGGCCTGAGCCTGGGCCGCTGGGCCCTGGGATCGTTCGATACCCGGCGCGTCGGGCGTGGCCTGTACCAGGGGACTTCGCTGTTCGACGGCGGCACCGTGCTGATCAGGCCGGTCATCGACCACGTCCGCTCCCAGGTGGACTACTGGGTCGGAACCCGGCGCGACACCCTCAGCCCCCGCATCATGGCCCGGGTGGCACCCACCCAGAGGGGCACGCCGGGCGTGCCGGCATGTGTCGTGTCGCTGGTGGCATGGCGCGCCGACGGCATGGGCGACGTCGGCTGGTCACGGCTGATGGCCTGCCATGAGGCGGAGGTCCATCTGATCCAATCACTTTTGGAGACCGCCAGGCGGCCGCGACGCGGGGCGGGTACCGTCCAGCCTGCCCGGTAGAACCAGGCGCGGTTGATGATGCGTTGATCGATGCTCGAGCCCGCCACTGCCACCAGGCCATGGCGGGCAAGGACTGATCAATCGCCGAAACCGACAAACACCGTAGCCTCGTCGACCGACTTGCGTTCGGACACGACCGCATTGGCCGGGAAGTTTTCGTCCGGCCAGCCCAGCGCGATTCTTTTCATGATGACCTGATCGTCTGCGATGCCGGCGTGCTCACGCACCACCGGTGATTGCATGATGCCCTGGCTGTTGATGACGGCGCCCAGCCCGCGCGACCAGGCGGCATTGACCAGGGCGGTCGACACTGCACCGCAATCGAAGGGCGCATCATCGCCAAGATCAGCGACGGCGGGGGGTTGAGGATAGGCTTTTCAAAGACCCCTTTTTCGTGCCAACTGCCCGCCGAACACGCCATCCGACGCGTGTGGGCCGGTCTGTGAAGGTGGCTGAGAACTGTATGGCGCTATCGCTGCGACTCGATGAACCTATTGTGGTTCAAGCCGAGAGCGGATCGACGCCGGATTCTGCCGGCAGTCGAGCACAGCCACGATTACGGCCATGTCGCCGCTCAGGTCATAGTAGATCGCAAACGGAAACCGCTTGGACAGCGTCCGATGGAATCCGCCGACGGGTTTCGGATGCAGTCCGGTGAACAATCGCAATGACTCGAGATCGCCAGTGAGACAGTCAAGAAACTACGTTCCGAGCCCGTCGCCTTGCGCTTCGTAAAACCAGTAGCCCGACTCCAAATCGCCCTGCGCCGAAGGCAGGATGCTGAGCGAGAACATAACGCGTCAGCGTCCAGGCTTCGACGGCTGCGACGCTAGGTTTGGCGTCCCTGGGCGAGGGAACGCAACCGGCGCTTGGTCTCCTCCCACGGAACCGCCTGCAGTCTTGCGTGAGAGGCGCCGATCGCGCGGCCGTGGATAAGCGCTTTCGACCTGTTTTGGTCGGTCGACGGCTTTGCACGGGCGTGGAAAGCGCGGTCCCGGATGGTTGGATAGAGCGTGCCGGGGACGCCATCGCGCAGT
>JANLVB010000328.1:0-61433 GCA_031363785.1 Betaproteobacteria bacterium | reverse complement strand
GTAATACCCTGCCGGAGAATCACCCATGAACCCGACCCTCACGGTAAAAAGCCAGGTAACGGTGCCCAAGGAGATCCGGCGCTTTTTGGGCATTGGCCCGGGCGAACGGATCACATTTGAACCCATGCCAGATGGCCGGGTTGCGATAGCGCCGGCCGAACCTCGCAAACCGAACGCCGAAGACCCGTTCGAGCGCCTGAAGGGCAGCGGCAAACGCGGCACCAGCACCGAAAAGATCATGCGTGCCACCCGTGGCGACGATTGGAACAAGTAGCACCCATGGTTCTTGTCGACAGCAACGTCCTGATCGACGTCATTTCCGAAGATCCGGTGTGGTGCGAGTGGTCGCTCGCGCAACTGCGATTGGCCAGGGCGCAGGACAAACTGACCATCAATCACATGGTCGTCGCTGAAATCGCTGTTGCGTACGACTCTGCGGACGCGTTGATGTCGTTCTTGAAACCCACCGGTATTGCGGTCAGCCCGTTGACGACCCAGGCCGCGTTTCTGGCCAGCCGCGCATTCATGCGCTACCGCAAAACCAAAGGAACCAAAACTGGCGTGTTGCCGGACTTCTTCATTGGCGCCCACGCCGAAGCGGAGGGCTGGGCCTTGCTGACGCGGGACCCGACGCGATACCGCCGCTATTTTCCGACAGTCCCCTTGATCTGCCCTTGAGGCAACTGGCCCCTTCAGGCTGATCGGATCCGGTTGCGGCACATGATCGGAGCCGCCTGGCATGCACCGCGCTGCGTTCAGTCATACCGCCGAAACCAGTTGCCATCCTGGCCAAGCATCTGCATCAGCTTCGGGTGGATGAACAGCTTCTCCTTGCCAACCGGCATCTCCCGCAGCACCCCCAGCGCACTCAGCTCGTGCAGATACCGCGATGCCGCCTGCCGCTGTGCAATCCCCTTGTCCACCAGGTTGCCGATGCGGCAATAGGGCTGCTCGAAGATCACGTCCACCAGTTCGCGGGTGTAGATCTTGGGCAGGCGTGCGCGCACGTGTTCGGTGGTGTGCTCGGCCAGCGCGCGGATGGCGGCGATCTTGGCCGTCGTCCATCGGGAGGTCTCGGCCACGGCCTGCAGCATGAACAGCAGCCAGCGCTCCCAGGCGTCGTCTTGCGTGACGCCAAGCAAGAGTCGGTAGTAGTCCGCCTTGTGTGCCATCACATGACGGCTCAGGTAGAGGATGGGCTGACCCAGCAGCCCTTCCTGAATGAGGTAGAGGATGTTGAGCACCCGGCCGGTACGCCCGTTGCCGTCGGTGAAGGGGTGGATGGCTTCAAACTGGTAGTGGCCGACAGCCATGCGGACCAAGGGGTCCAGCTCGGTCTGGTTGTGCAGGAAGCGCTCCCAGTTGGCGAGCATGTCGCGCAGGCGGGCTTCACCTTCCGGTGGGGTGTAGACCAGTTCGCCGGTGCGGTCGTTGGCGAGCTGGGTGCCCGGGGTGCGGCGGATGTCCATGTCCACGCCCTTGAGGGTGCGGCAGATGTCCACGGCCGTGCCGGTGCACAGTGGCCGGGTTTGGAGCGACTGAAAACCTTGGTGCAGCGCGGTGCGGTAGCGCAGCGCCTCTTTGGTGGCGGGGTCGGCGTTGTCATGGTGGCCCTGTGCGTGCTGAAACAGCCGGTCGGTCGTGGTGACGATGTTCTCGATCTCCGAGCTGTCCTTGGCTTCCAGCAGCGGGAGGGTGTTGATCAGCATCGCCTGGTTGGGGATGAGCTCGGCCGCCTGCTTGAGTTCGGCCAGCGCTGCGCGGGCCTCGATACAGGCCTTGAGCACGGCGCGGCTTTCCAGCTCGTGCGCCGGGGGCAGCGCGGGCAACTGGTTGTAGGGCCGCTCGGGGTGCCAGGCGGGGGCGGCGTCGGTCATGGTGCAAAAAGTGCGTTTTGTCGACAGGTTACCAGCTTATGTCGTTACCAGCGACACGTCAACAATATGTGTACTCATTTCATTGAAATGACGACACGTATTGATCAAATGCCACCGCGAGTGGCACGACAGCACAACCTGCCGACGCCGCGCGCGCCCGTCCGCAATCACCTAACCCGCGCGCCCTGCTCCCCACATAGCCGACACATCTGCATCACCAGCCGATGCAACGCCTGCCACCCATTGGTCGGCCAGTCCGGCAGCTTGAGCCCTTTCACGATCCCGTCCACCTGGTGCGCTGATTGCAGCAACTCTGCAAGGGCTGCGCCGCTCAACCGCGGCAACACCCGCTCAAACAGCCGCTCCTTGACGCCCCAGATGCGCTGCTCCCGCAGCGCCATGGGCAGCGGCCGCCCCTGCGCCATGGCGTCCTTCACACGCTTGAGCGCGCGGATGTCCTCGCTCAGCGTGTAATGCACCAGCACCTCGGCCTCGCCCTCGGCGCGCAGGCCGTCGAGCATGCGCTGCACCCGCGCCACCTGGCCACTCAAGACGGCTTCCGAGAGCTTGAAAACGTCGTAACGCGCCACGTTGAGCACCGCGCTTTCCACCTGTTCGAAGCTCAGCTCACCCGGCGGGTACAGGAGCGCCAGCTTCTGGATCTCCTGGTGCGCCGCAAGCAGGTTGCCCTCCACCCGGTCGGCGAAGAACTGCAGCGTGTGCTGACCCGCCAGACCGGCCTGCACGCGCTGGTTTTGTTGTGCCAGGCGCTGCGCCAGCCACTGCGGCAAAACGGCGCGCTCCACCGGCTCCACCACGATGCCCACCCCGGCACTCTCCAGCGCGGCAAACCAGGCGCCAGAGCGCGTCGCCTTGTCCAGCCGCGGCAAAGTAATGATGGTCAAGGTGTCCTGGTTTCCCTGCGACTGGTGTGCCAGTTGCTGCAATGCGACGCTGCCCTCCTTGCCGGGTTTGCCGGAGGGTATGCGGATTTCGACGATCTGTTTGTCAGAAAACAGGCTGAGCGAGCCACCCGCAGCAAGTACCTCGCTCCAGTCGAAATGGGCTCCGGCGACGGTATGGCTGGTGCGTTCGGAAAAGCCGTCACGCCGTGCCTGGTTGCGAATGGCATCGGCAGTTTCCTGCAGCAGCAATGGCTCGTCGCCATGCAGGGTGTAGAGGCTGGCCAGGCCGCGTTGCAGGTGGTTCTGGAGCTGGCTGGCGCTGATCTGCATGCGCTCCAGTTTAGCGCGCCGCAACGGGGTTGTTGGAGGCCTTTGCGCGGCTGCGCCGCCCGCTACAGGTTGCGTACTGCGGCCAGCCGGCGTATCAGCTGCTGCACGATGTCGCTTTGCATGTCACGGTACATCAGGCCTTCTTCGGCCTCCTTGGCCAGCACGGCAGATTCGTTGAAGCTGATGTCGCGCTGCAGCAGCAGTTCGGTGCTCGGGATCAACTCGCGGCCCTGCGGGGTACGCAGGCGATAGCGCAGCCGCACCCGCAACTGGAACTCGCGCACCTGCCCGGAGGCATTCACGCCCACCACGGTCTTTTCGCGCTGGTCGAGCAGGATGTCGAGAATTACCTGTGCCGTGGCCTGCTGTGCCGGATCGGTGATGAGCTGCACCGATCCCAGCGACCCCAGATTGCGCTTGAGTTCATTGCCCAGGGTCGAGGACTCCGCTACCGACACATACAGCGACGAAAAAGCCAGCTCGGGTGCGCCACGCAGCTGAAAGCCGCAACCCGCCAGCGTGGCGGCGGCCCCAGCGGCCAGCAGGCTGCGCCGGTGCAGCATCACAACACCACATTCACCAGGCGCCCGGGCACCACAATGATCTTCTTTGGTATGGCGCCGTGCGACAGGCTGATGAATGCCGGGCAGGTCAAGGACGCCTCTTCGATCTCTTCGCGGCTGGCGTCTGAGGACACGTGGAACGCGCCACGCAGGCGGCCGTTGATCTGCAGCATCAGTTCGATCTCGTCCTGCTCCAGCGCCTTGGGGTCGACTTCAGGCCACGGGGCGTCGAGCAGGCTGCCGCCGTGCCGCTCGAAACCCAGCTTCGACCAGATGGCATGCGCCACATGCGGTGTCACCGGGTACAGGCAGCGCAGCAACATGCCCAGGCCTTCGCGCACGGCGGCATGGTCGGCGGCGGCGGCAGTGGCGCGAAAGTCCTCCAGCGAATTGAGCATTTTCATGGCGCCAGACACCACGGTGTTGTATTGCATGCGCTGGTAGTCGTAGTCCACCTGCTTGAACACCGAATGGATCTCGCGCCGCAGCGCTGCCGCAGCGCGGCCGATGCCGGCCCAGTTGCCGGCCGGCGCCGTGCCGTCGGCGGGCTGGCTGGCCGCAAAGCTCCAGAGCCGGCGCAAGAAGCGGTAGGAGCCTTCCACCGCCGCATCGTTCCACTCCAGGGTGGCCTCCGGTGGCGCCGTGAACATGGTGTACAGGCGCGCTGTGTCGGCGCCGTATTTTTCGATCAGGTCGTGCGGGTCGACACCGTTGTTCTTGCTCTTGCTCATGGTGCCAACACCTTCGTAGCGCACCAGGCTGCCGTCGCTCTTGCGCTTGGCCCCTACCACCTTGCCGGTTTCGTCAAACACATCATCGACCTCGTGCGGCCAGAAGTACTCCACCGCACCGCCGTCGGTCTTGCGCGAATAGATGTGGTTGAGCACCATGCCCTGGGTCAGCAGCCGGGTGAAGGGTTCGTCGATGGCAACCAGGCCGAGGTCACGCATGACCTTGGTCCAGAACCGTGCGTAGAGCAGGTGCAGAATCGCGTGCTCGATACCGCCGATGTACTGGTCCATCGGCATCCAGTAGGTGCTGCCGGCACCAACCATGGCCTGCGCATTGTGCGGATCGCAGTAACGCATGTAGTACCAGGCCGAGTCGACGAAGGTGTCCATGGTGTCGGTTTCGCGGCGCGCCGCTGCCCCGCAGACCGGACACACGACGCCGGCATGGAACGCAACATGGTCATTGAGTGGGTTGCCCGAGCCATCGGGCACGCAGTCCAGCGGAAGCACGACCGGCAAGTCCTGTTCCGGCACCGGCACCGCCCCATGCTGCGCGCAGTGAATGATGGGGATCGGTGTACCCCAATAACGCTGGCGGCTGACGCCCCAGTCACGCAGGCGCCAGGTGGTTTTTTTCTCGCCCAGGCCGCGCACCTGCAGGGCATGGCATACCGCATCCACCGCCTCCTGGTAGGTCAGGCCGCTGAAGCTGTCCGAGTTGATGGTGACGCCGCGGGTCTTGTCACCGTACCAATCCTGCCATTGTTCGTAGTCGTAGGTCAGGCCGTCGATCAGCACCACGTCAATGATGGGAATGCCGTATTTGCGCGCAAAAATGAAATCGCGCTCGTCGTGTCCGGGCACACCCATCACGGCGCCGTCCCCGTAACCCATCAAGACGTAGTTGCCAACCCACAATTCGATCTTGTGGCCGTTCAGCGGATGTGTCACGAACAGGCCGGTGCGCATACCCGCCTTCTCCCGAACTGCCAGCTCCGCCTCCGTGCTGCCGCCGCGCTGACATTCCTCGATGAAGGCCGCCAGCGCCGGGTTCGAAGCCGCTGCATGGCTGGCCAGCGGGTGTTCTGGCGCCACGGCGCAGAACGTCACCCCCATGATGGTGTCGGCGCGGGTTGTGAACACAAACATTCGCCCGTCACCGATCAGAGCACCATGGGCGTCGTGGATGTCGTGCGGGAAGGCAAAACGGACACCTTCCGACTTGCCAATCCAGTTCTGCTGCATCAGCTTGACGCGCTCCGGCCAGCCGGGCAGGCCGCTGTCCACGCTGTCGAGCAACTCACCGGCGTAGTCGGTGATTTTCAGGTAATAACCGGGGATCTCGCGCTTTTCCACCGGCGCGCCGGTGCGCCAGCCCTTGCCGTCGATCACCTGTTCGTTGGCCAGCACGGTCTGGTCCACCGGGTCCCAGTTGACGACCTGGGTCTTGCGGTAGGCGATGCCCTTGTCCAGCATTTTCAGGAACAACCACTGGTTCCACTTGTAGTACTCCGGTGTACAGGTGGTGATCTCGCGGCTCCAGTCGATGGCCAGGCCCAGTGCCTGCATCTGCTGTTTCATGGTGGCGATGTTGTCGAAAGTCCACTGGGCCGGCGGCACGCCATTCTTCAGCGCAGCGTTTTCCGCCGGCAGCCCGAACGCGTCCCAGCCCATCGGCATCAACACGTTGTAACCCTTCATGCGCAGGTAACGCGTGAGCATGTCGTTGATGGTGTAGTTGCGCACGTGGCCCATGTGCAGCTTGCCGCTGGGGTAGGGCAGCATGGAGCAGGCGTAGTACTTCTTCTTGCCGACGTCTTCGGTGACCCGGTAGGCGTCGTGTGCGTCCCAGTGTTGCCGGGCCGATGTTTCTACTGCGTGGTGGTGGTACTTTTCTTGCATGGCGTGATCAGGGCGGCACAGGTGCCGACCTGGCTCGATTCTAGGGGCTCACACCTGCCGGGCGCGGCGTTGCCTGACTGGTGGGCAGCGCAGTTTTGGTCAGGGCGTAGCCGGGCGCGGCTCGGCCACAAAACCGAGCCGGTTCAATCCGGCCTTTTGCGCCACACCCATCACTTCCACCAGGCGGCCATAGGCCAACGCGGCATCGGCGCGCAACTGGACTTCGGTGTCCGGGTTTTGCAATGCGATTCGGGTCAGCCGCTGTGCCAGCTCGGGCAGGGCGACGGGTTTGTCGTCCAGGAACACCTGCCCGCTGCGGTCCATCACCAGCAATATGAATTTGGGCGCCTCGGTCGGGGTCGCAGCGTCGGTCTTGGGCAGGTCGAGCCGGATCGAGCTCGCCAGCAGCGGCGCGGTGATGATGAAGATCACCACCAGTACAAGCATGACGTCGATCAGCGGCGTCATGTTGATCTCGCTCATCGGTGCCGCGCTGGCGTGGCGCTCGAGGCGTCCAAATGCCATCGCCTAGGCCCGCTCCGGCGTCGGGTTGATCGCGTGGTGGATCAGCAGTTCACGCAGGTCGCGCGCAAACCCCTCCAGATCGGCCTCGATGCGGCCGATGGAGCGCCCCAGCACGTTGTACGCCAGCACCGCCGGAATGGCGACGGCCAGCCCGGCCGCAGTCATGATCAACGCTTCACCGACGGGGCCGGAAATCTTGTCGATGGTGATTTGCCCGGCACTGGAAATGCCGATCAGCGCGTGGTAGATGCCCCAGACGGTTCCCAACAGGCCCACAAAGGGGGCAGTGGCGCCGACGGTCGCCAGCAACACCTGGCCATATTGCAGCTTGTGCAGCACCTGGTGCAAGGCCTGGCGCAACACACGCGTCAATTGCTGCGACCGGTCCCCTGCCGCTGCCAGCGTGCCGCTGCCATCGACCTGGGTCGCTGTTATCAGGGGCGTAACCAGAGTTTCGCGATCAAAGGCCTGCGCCCGGCGTTGCCCATCGGCCAGGTTGGCCGACTGCCAGAAGGCCGCGGTGCTGCGTTGCACATCGGCGCTGGCGCGGTGCAGCAACCAGCTTTTCCAGAAGATGACGACCCAGCTGCTGACCGACATCAGCAACAGCATGGCGGCCACCATCCGGCTGACGCTGTCCCCCTGGGCCAGCAGCTGGAAAATGCTCATCCGGCGGCGGCCTGGGGTTTGGCCAGACCCAACACGTCAAACATGTCAAACAGCCCGTGTTGGTGCTGGGCGAGAAAACGCGCCGCGCGCAGACCGCCCTGGGCATAGGTGAGGCGGCTGGACGACTTGTGCGAGATTTCGATGCGTTCGCCGATGCCGGCGAACAACACCGTATGGTCACCCACGATGTCGCCGCCGCGGATGGTCGCAAAGCCGATCGATGACGGGTCGCGTTCACCGGTGATGCCTTCGCGTGTGTACACCGCACAGTCCTTGAGGTCACGGCCGATGGCCTGCGCAATCACCTCACCCATCTTCAGCGCCGTGCCCGAAGGAGCGTCGACCTTGTGGCGATGGTGCGCCTCGATGATCTCGATGTCGTAGCCGGTAGACATGGCCTGCGCGGCCAGCTCCAGCAGCTTGAGCGTGACGTTGACACCGACACTCATGTTGGGCGCCATCATGATAGCGATGTCAGTTGCGGCTGCGCAAATCTGCGCCTTCTGGTCTTCGGAAAAACCGGTCGTGCCTATCACCAGCTTGACACCGAGTTCGCGGCACAGCGCCAGATGCGCCAGGGTTCCCTCAGGGCGCGTGAAATCGATCAGCACGTCGCAGCCGAGCAGACCGCTGCGCAGATCAGACGTGATTCGTATGCCGCTGTCGCGGCCCAGGAATGCGCAGGCGTCGCTCCCCAGGGCGGGCGAGCCGACGATGTCGAGCGCTCCCGCCAGGCAACTGTCTGGTGCTGCCATGACAGCCTCAATCAGCATGTGTCCCATGCGCCCTGACGCCCCGGCTACGCAGATTCTTTGCATGGACCCGTCGTTCATGGTACCGGTGGCGGCCAACGCCGCCGTCAGGGAGCGGCTGCTTCCAGCGGCGGATAGGAGGCGGGCAATGGCGGCAGGGCCTTGGGCTCCGGTGCCTTGGGCGCCGCAGGGAACGATTTGAGTGCTTCCGGGCTGGCTTCGAGCACTGGGACCGCACCGGTCTGCGGCCGCCCGGCCAGCGAGGCCACAAACTCGGCCTCGGTTGGCAGGGCATCGGCTTCGAATCGTTCCAGCAGATCACCCTTGAAGTACACCGTCACCTTGCGCAGTTGCGGCTCCTCGCCCTTGCGCTTGAAGGAGAAAACATAGTCCCAGCGGTCGGTATGGAACATGCTTTGCAGCAGCGGCGTGCCCAGCGTGTCACGCACCGAGGTGCGCGGCATGCCCGGTTTGAGCAGCGTGACCTGTTCGCTGGAGACGAAATTTCCCTGTACTACATCGATCTGGAAGGGCGTGATAATGCCGGCAATGCGGGTCGTGGCACCGTCGAAACTCGAGCAGCCTGACAACGCCGCAGCCGCAGCCAGACCGAGCCAGACATGCACTAGGCGGGGGACGGATAAAGGCATTGGCTGGGGCATGGCGATATGATCAATGGATTGTAGCCGCTGAGCCGCTCTCGGCAGGCGCCTGCCAGAGGACGAACCCCGCCATGGCGAACATCGACGAACTCAAGAACACCGGCCTCAAGGCGACCTTGCCGCGCCTGAAAATACTGGACATATTCCAGAAAGGTGCGTTGCGGCACATGACGGCGGAGGATGTGTTCCGGGTCTTGTTGACCGAGCGCTCCGACGTCGGATTGGCCACCGTGTATCGGGTGCTGACGCAGTTCGAGCAGGCCGGTATCCTGAGCCGAAGCCATTTTGAAAGCGGCAAGGCGGTGTATGAGCTCAATGAAGGCCAGCACCATGATCACCTGGTGTGCCTGGACTGTGGCAAGGTGGAGGAGTTCTACGACGCCGAGATCGAGCGCCGTCAGCATGCGGTGGCCAAGACCAAGGGGTTCACCATCGCCGACCATGCTCTGAGCCTGTACGCCAACTGCACCACCGTGCAATGCCCGCACCGCCCGCCCGATCAGCGAGCAAGTCAAAACCCCACAAGCGCCTAGCGTCGGTCTCAGAGTTTGCCGGGACTGGAGTCCTGCGTCATCGCCTTGCGGTGGCGCTCCACGAAATCCTGGTAGGTGTCGATGCCACGCAATTGCAGGATGGTGTTGCGCACCGCCGCCTCTACCAATACCGCAATATTGCGTCCTGCCACCACCTGGATCACCACCTTGAGTACCGGAATGCCCAGGATGTCCTGCGTCAGCGGCTCATAGGGTATGCGCTCGTGCTCCCTCTCCAGGGTTTCACGGCGCACCAGGTGCACGATCAGCTTGAGGCGAATCTTGCGGCGCACCGCAGTCTCGCCAAAGATGGCACGGATGTCGAGCAGGCCGATGCCGCGCACTTCGAGCAGGTTTTGCAGCAGATCCGGGCAGCGGCCCTGTATCGTAGTCTGGTTGATGCGGTACAAGTCCACTGCGTCGTCAGCCACCAAGCCGTTGCCGCGGGAGATCAGTTCCAGACCGAGCTCGCTTTTCCCCAGCCCCGACTCGCCCGTGATCAACACGCCCAGGCCCAGGATGTCCATCAACACCCCGTGCATCGAGATGCGGTCGGCAAAGTGTTTCGACAGATAGGCGCGCAGCACGTCGATGACAAACGCGGACGACGCCTCGGTGGCAAACATCGGAATCTGCGCCCGCTCGCACATCGACAGCAGCGCGTCCGGGGCGGTTTTTCCATCGGCCAGGATCAGCACCGGCGGCTCCAACGTGACGATGCGCGAAATCCGGCGGTCACAGTCTTCCGGTGTGGCATTGGTCAGGTAGGCGATTTCCCGCTCACCCAGCAACTGCACCCGGTAGGGGTGGATGTAGTTCAGATAACCGACCAGGTCGGCGCCAGAACGCGCGGCACGTACCGCCACTTCGTCAAAACGTCGCTCGGACGCGCCCAGGCCAGCCACCCACTGCCATTTGAGCGATGTGCGGAACTCCTCGAACAGGACGTCGGCGCTGACGACCGTGGGTTTCAAGACGGGTCTCTTTGGCCTAGGCGACTTGGGCCGACTGCCACTGGGCAATCAGGCCATGCAATTGCCCGGCATCCGTGCTGGCAGCAAGTTTGCTGCGCAGCGCCGCATCACTTAACAATTCGGCAATCTCGGAGAGGATTTCCAGGTGTTTCTGGGTCGCCGCCTCAGGCACCAGCAAGAATATCAGCAGGCTGACCGCAATATCGTCTGGCGCATCAAATCCGATCGGCTGCTTGAGCAGGAAAACCGCAGCCATGGGTGCGCGCAAGCCCTTGATGCGCCCGTGCGGAATGGCCACGCCGTGGCCGAGTCCGGTCGAGCCCAGGCGCTCGCGTGAAAAAAGGCTGTCGGTGACCAGGGCCCGACTCAGGCCATGCAGGTTTTCGAACAGCAGGCCGACTTCTTCGAAGGCGCGCTTCTTGCTGGTCGCGTCTACGTGCACTAACACTTGCGCAGGTGGCAGGATGGACGCTAGACGATTCATGGTGGGGTGGCAGATTATGCACACAAAAAAACCGCCCGGCAGGACGCGGGGCGGTTTGTCTGGTGCGCCCTGGCAGGCGCTGCTACATCAGGCGTTTGGGCGCGTCGTGGTGGTGGTTTTGCAGGCGGTCCTTGTGGCGTACCACCTGGCGGTCAAGCTTGTCGACCAATTCGTCAACTGCGGCGTACAGGTCAGCATGTGAACTCTCCGCAAAAAGGTCGCTGCCTTTGACATGGATATTGCATTCAGCGCGCTGCCGTCGTTCCTTTTCCTTTTGTTTCTCCACAGTGAGCAGCACCTTGACGTCGACAACCTGGTCAAAGTGGCGGGTTATCCGATCTAGCTTGGTCGTTACATAGTTTCTCAGGGCCGGGGTTACTTCGAGGTGGTGACCGCTGATCGTCAAGTTCATGAATATCCTCCTGTTGCTTTTCGCCGTTGAAAAAAGCCCTGTGCTTTCGACACAAGGCGGAAACGCCTGTTTGGTGCCATCGCCGACACCCTGTTGAAATCACTATGCCCCCTTTGGCGCGCAAAAGCAATCCCCTTTTGTCACACGCTGTGCAAGGGTTCGCTGCTCGCCGCGCTGAAATCCGCGTGCTGGTGCAGATTCAGCCTGTCGGCCAGCGCAAAAAGCAACCACAAGCCGCGTTTCGGACCAAGAGTGGGAGTCATCTTTTCATGGGCGATTGCAATAGACTCTAGCATCTGCTCAAAACCAGCGCAGCCGCCGCCGGAGCGCCGCCAGGCGAGTCCGGTCGTTGATGCGCAGCACGAAGGTACTCCGTATGAGCCTCGATACCATCATCCACTCAGGCATGCGCCAGTTTGGCCGCCCGACGGTGGGCCTGGTGCTGATGGGTGGTGGTGCCCGCACCGCCTACCAGGTAGGTGTGCTGCGCGCCCTGGGCGCTATGCTGGCGGCCCATCCTGGGGCGTCGCGGACCTTTCCTTTCCAGGTGCTGGTCGGCACGTCGGCTGGCGCCATCAACGCCGCGTTTCTGGCTGGCCGTGCAATGCAGGGCCTGCAGGCGTTCGAGCAGTTGGCCGAGTTCTGGACCCAGTTGCGTTCTACCGACGTGTACCAGCTCAATGTGCCGCCGTGGGTGCGTTTCAGCCGATTCGCTGTGGCACTGAGCCTGTCGCGCCATGCGCGCGCCAACGGCGCCATGCTGGACAACGCGCCGCTGGCGAACATCCTGCGCAAAGGCATCCTGACCGACGGTATCGAAGCGGCTCTGCGTTCCAACACCATCGACGCCCTTGCCGTCACTGGCTCGAGTTATTCCAGTGGTGTGCACTGGACGTTCTGCCAGACCGCCAGTCGCGGCGAGTTCGAGGGCTGGGCCCGGCCCGGCCGGCGCTCCGAGTACCACCGCGTGACGGTGGCCCACCTGATGGCATCGAGCGCCATTCCATTCCTGTTTCCGGCAACCGCGCTGGAGGTGGATGGGCGGGTCGAGCATTTTGGCGATGGCTCCATGCGCCAGGTGACACCGTTGTCGCCGGCCATGCATCTGGGCGCGCGCCGGATCCTGGTGGTCGGCGTCGGACAGCCCGAACGACCGGGCCTGGTGGTCGGCGTCGGGCACAGCCCGGCGAAAGGGCCAACCCTGGGCAGCATGGCCGGCCACGTCATGGCCAGTGTTTTTCACGACACCCTGCAGGCCGATGTCGAGCAGACGCAACGCGTCACACAGACCATCAACCGCCTGCCGCGTGAAGCCGCAGCCGCCATGCCCTACAAGGCCATCGATGTGCTGGCCATCGCCCCCACACAGTCGCTCGATGGTCTGGCACAGCAGTTCACGCACGAATTGCCGGCTGCGGTCCGCGATGCGCTGGGCGGCCTGGGTGTGCTCAAGGGCAGTGGCGGCACTTTGGCCAGTTACCTGCTGTTCGAGCCCGGTTTTGTGCAGTCCCTGATTGCCATGGGGGAACGTGACGCACGGGCCCAGAAAGCCGAATTGCTGGAAATGGTCCTGGGCAATTGAGGCACCGCCGACGCAGACGCGGATGCGATAATTTGAGCGCCCATGCTCAACGTCTTCACACTCGCCAACGGCCGTCTGTTCCAGGAGGAGATCGAGTCGCTGGAGGAGTTGTCGAAGTTCCGGCCGATATGGGTCGACCTGGAGTCGCCCACGCTGGATGAAAAACGCTGGATCAAGCAGTATTTCGGCCTGTCCATTCCCGACGATGCGATGGACGAGGACATCGAGGAGTCGGCCCGCTTTTACTCCGAGGACAACGGCGACCTGCATATCCGCAGCGACTTCCTGATCGCCGACGAGCAGGAGCCACGCACGGTGCGGGTGGCTTTCATCCTCAACCTGGCGAATGGGGAGTTGCGCAGCAAGGGCGTGCTTTTTTCCATCCACGACGAGGACGTGCCGGTGTTTCGGCTGCTGCGCATGCGCGCGCGGCGTGCGCCAGGCTTGATCGAGGACGCCAAGGAGGTTTTGCTCAAGCTGTTCGACGCCGATGCCGAGTATTCGGCCGACACCCTGGAGGGCATCTATGACGAGCTGGAGAAAGTCAGCAGCAAGGTGTTGTCGGGCGACATGACCGATGTGCGTGCAGGCGAGGTGCTGGGTGCCATTGCACGCCACGAGGACATGAACGGACGCATACGGCGCAATGTGATGGATACCCGACGCGCGGTGAGCTTCATGATGCGCAGCAAGATGCTCAACGCCGAGCAGTTCGAGGAGGCGCGGCAAATCCTGCGCGATATTGACTCGCTGGATTCACACACCGCGTTCCTGTTCGACAAGATCAACTTTCTGATGGACGCGACGGTTGGCTTCATCAACATCAACCAGAACAAGATCATCAAGATCTTCTCGGTGGCCAGTGTCGCCCTGTTGCCGCCAACCCTCATCGCCAGCTTGTATGGCATGAATTTCCGCCATATGCCCGAGCTCGACTGGTCGCTCGGTTATGCCTATGCGCTGGTGCTGATGGCCGCCAGCGCCATCGTGCCGATGTGGTACTTCCGCCGTCGCGGCTGGCTCAAATAATCGCCGGGCTGTTGGGTCCGGCCAGGGGCCTTATTCGATCGCCTTGCCCATGTCTTCGACGACCTTTTTCGCATCGCCAAAGACCATCATGGTCTTGTCCATGTAGAACAGTTCGTTGTCCAGCCCGGCGTAGCCCGCGGCCATGGAGCGATTGTTGACGATCACCGTCTTGGCCTTGTAGGCCTCCAGGATCGGCATGCCGTAGATGGCACTGCCCTTCACATGGGCAGCGGGGTTCACCACGTCGTTGGCTCCCAGGATGATGGCCACATCGGCTTGGCCAAATTCGCCATTGATGTCTTCCATTTCAAACACCTGGTCGTAGGGCACCTCGGCTTCTGCCAGCAACACGTTCATGTGCCCGGGCATACGACCGGCCACCGGATGGATGGCGTATTTCACCGTGATGCCTTTTTCCGTCAGCTTGGCAGCAAGTTCCTTCACCGCGTGTTGTGCACGGGCCACGGCCAGGCCGTAACCCGGCACGATGACCACAGTCTCGGCATTACTCAGCACAAACGCCGCGTCGTCAGCGCTGCCGCTCTTCACACTGCGTTGCGCCGTACCACCTGCGGCAGCCGTTGTTGCCTCGCCGCCAAAACCACCCAGGATCACGTTGAAGAAGGAGCGGTTCATCGCCTTGCACATGATGTAGCTCAGGATCGCCCCGGAGGAGCCGACCAGCGACCCGGCAATGATCAGCATGGAGTTGTTCAGACTGAAGCCGATCCCGGCTGCGGCCCAGCCGGAGTAACTGTTGAGCATGGACACCACCACCGGCATGTCGGCGCCACCGATCGGGATGATGATGAGCACGCCCATTACAAACGCCAGCACGCTGGCAATGGCGAAATAGATCGGGTCGCCGCTCCAGGTGTACAAGGCGATGTTGACCAGCATGATCAGACCCAGCACCAGGTTGAGCTGGTGTTGCCCGGCAAACTGCACCGGCGCACCCTGGAACAGGCGGAACTTGTACTTGCCCGACAACTTGCCGAAGGCAATCACCGAGCCGCTGAAGGTGACCGCGCCAATGGCCGATCCGAGGGCCAGTTCGAGCCGGTTGCCCGCTGGAATCGCGGTGCCTTTCGCGACAATACTGAAAGCCCAGGGCTCCACCACGGCGGCAATGGCTATAAACACGGCCGCCAGGCCGATCATGCTGTGGAAAAACGCCACCAGCTCTGGCATCTTGGTCATCTCCACGCGTTGGGCCATCACCGCACCGGCGCCACCGCCCACCACCAGGCCGAGCAGAACCCATGACAGCCCCATCGGGCTGCCCGCCAGCTTGACAATCAGCGCGGCCGTGGTGAGTGTGGCGATGGCCATGCCGACCATGCCGAACAAGTTGCCGCGGATCGACGTCGTCGGATGCGACAGCCCCTTGAGCGCCTGGATGAAGCAGACCGAGGCGACCAGGTACAGGATGGTGACCAGATCCATGCTCATTTGGTGCCACCTTCCCTGACGGCAGCAGGCTTCTTGTCCTTCTTCTTGAACATCTCCAGCATGCGCCGGGTGACCAGGAAGCCGCCAAACACGTTCACCGCAGCCAGTGCCACGGCCAGCACACCCATGGTGCGGCCGAGCGTGGTTTCCGTCAGGGCTGCGGCCAGCATGGCACCGATGATCACGATGGCGCTGATCGCGTTGGTGACCGCCATCAAGGGCGTGTGTAATGCCGGCGTGACGGTCCATACCACGTGGTAACCCACGTAGATGGCCAGTACAAAGATGATCAGATTGGTAATGGTGGGAGAGGCAATATCCACGGCGGTGCTCCTGTTGTTCTGGTTCGGGCTGCTTACTTGCGCTTGACTTCGCCGCCCTGCGCCATCAGGCAGGCGGCGACGATGTCGTCGTCCATGTCGACCTGCAGCGCGCCTTCCTTGCTGATGATCAGCTTGAGGAAGTCCAGCACATTGCGGGCATACAGCGACGACGCATCGGCTGCCACCAGGGCCGGCAAGTTGGTCTCGCCGACGATGGTGACACCGTGTTTCACGACCGTCTTGTCGGCTTCCGATAGGGGGCAGTTGCCGCCGCCGTCCGGCCCCTTGCCGGCAGCGATGTCGACAATCACCGAACCCGGCTTCATGCTGGCCACCATGTCCGCGGTGACCAGGGTCGGCGCCGCACGGCCCGGGATGAGCGCGGTCGAGATCACGATATCGGCTTGCGCCACACGCTTGGCGACTTCCAGCTTTTGCCGCTCCAGCCAGCTTTGTGGCATGGGTTTGGCGTAACCACCGACGCCGATCGCTGCTTCCTTTTCTTCCGGCGTGTCGTAGGACACGTCGATGAACTTGCCGCCCAGCGACTCGACCTGCTCCTTCACGCTCGGGCGCACGTCAGACGCCTCGATCACCGCGCCCAGCCGTTTGGCGGTGGCAATGGCCTGTAAACCGGCCACACCCACACCCAGGATCACCACCCGCGCCGCCT
This sequence comes from Betaproteobacteria bacterium, assembly GCA_031363785.1. GTDB lineage: Bacteria > Pseudomonadota > Gammaproteobacteria > Burkholderiales > Burkholderiaceae_C > CAISIP01. Next base: position 45,055 of record JANLVB010000328.1, on the reverse strand, counting down.
TGACGGTGCCAGCGGCAGTCATCAGCATGGGGAAAAACCGCTGGTACTTGTCGGCCGCCACCATCACCGCCTTGTAGCCGGCGATGTTGGCCTGCGACGACAGAACATCCATGCTCTGCGCGCGGGTGGTGCGCGGCGCCGCTTCCAGCGCGAATGCCGTCAGCCCCGCCGCGGCCAGGCGCTGCAGACCCTCGGCGTCAAACGGATTGAGCATGCCCACCAGGAAGCTGCCGGATTTCATGGCGCCAAGTTCGGCTGTCGAGGGGCTGCGCACCTTGAGTACCAGTTCACACCCCAAGGCGCCTGCTGCGTCGGTGATTTCTGCACCGGCCGCCGCATAGGCCGCGTCGGTCACACTGGCAGCAACCCCTGCACCCGACTGCACGCGCAAGGTGTGCCCCTGCGCCTTGAGCTTTTTCGCGGTCTCAGGCGTCATGGCCACACGCGTCTCGCCGACGCTGGTTTCTGTCGGAATGCCAATCAGCATGGGCCGCTCCTCTTGTTATGTGATGCAGTGAAGTCCGGCCCTGAGCTTACCCGAGTTTGCGCCGCATAATTTGGCATGCACAAGCGCTGGAAGCCCAACGTCACGGTGGCAGCCGTGATCGAGCGCGACGGTAAGTTCCTGCTGGTGGAAGAACACACCCCGCAAGGCCTGCAACTGAACAACCCGGCCGGGCATCTGGATCCGGGCGAGTCGCTGGTTGAGGCCTGTATCCGCGAGACACGCGAAGAAACCGCCTACCGGTTTGCTCCGACGGCGCTGGTCGGTGTTTATCTGACCGGCGTGCCGCCTGCTGCGGTGACGCCGGACAAATCCGCTACCACCACTTACCTGCGATTTGCCTTTTGCGGTGAACTTGGAGCCTTCCTGCCCGACCAACGGCTTGACCATGGCATCGTGCGCAGTTTGTGGCTGGATGCCGATGAAATCCGCGCCAGTGTGGCGCAGCATCGCACTCCGGCGCTGCTGCAGTGTGTGCAGGACTATCTGGCGGGGGTGCGGCACCCGCTGCACCTGCTGAAAATGACGACGCCATGACTACAACATACAACCGAAGTACCGAAGACGTCGGCAACATCGTCGAGTTCGGCCACGTCAACATGCGTGTTCCCGATCAGCAGCAGGCCATCATCTTCTATGTGATGGGGTTGGGCCTGACGCGCGATCCGTACATCGTGACCGGGGTCGACAACGCCTGGATCAATGTCGGCACCTGCCAGTTCCACCTGCCGGTCGGTCCGGCGCAGGTGCTGCGCGGGGTGGTCGGCCTGGTGATGGCCGATCTCGATGCCCTGGAGCGGCGCCTGGAGGCCGTGGCGCGTCGACTGGACGGCACGCAGTTTGCTTTTACACGTAATGGCGCGCAGTTGGACGTGTGCTGCCCGTGGGGTAATCGAATTCGGGTGCACGCGCCAGACCCGGCGCGTTTTGGCAGCTCGCTGCTTGGCATGCCCTATGTACAGATTGACGTGGCGCCCGGTACAACGGCAGGAGTCGCGCGGTTTTACGGCGAGGTGATGGGGTCGCCTGCAACTACCGGCGTTTTGGCGGATGGTGCCGCTTTTGCACGGGTCCCCATTGGTTTTGCCGAAAGTCTGCAATTTCGGGAGAGCGATCAACCACTTGCGGTGTACGACGGTCACCACGTTCAAATTGCCGTGGCCGACTTTTCGGGCGTGCACCGCCGGCTGCTGGAGCGCGCGTTGGTTACCGAAGAGAGCAACCAGAGCCAATACCGCTTTCAGGACATCGTCGACCCACAGAGCGGCCAGGTGCTGGCAACCCTGGAGCACGAGGTGCGCAGCATGCGTCATCCGATGTACGCACGCCAGCTGGTGAACCGTGACCCGGCCATCACCAACCAGGTGTTTGCGCCGGGGCACGAGGCGGCGATGTGGCGCATGAAACCGTATTGAGGCAGGTGACCGCCGGGAATCGGACGGTATTCAAAGTGGCTTCGGCGGTGACTATATGTTTGTGCGATTTGATGCTAATATGCGTTGATGCGAACTACGCTGGACCTGCCCGATGAACTGATGCGCCACTTGAAGGCCCGCGCGGCGCTGGAAGGTCGAAGCCTGCGTGATTTGGTGCTCCAACTGGTCGAGCGTGGCCTGCAAGGTCCCGTCATTGAGCCTGCCCTGCCGGCAGCCAGCCTGCCGATAGTGCGATTGGGTCGCCCGCTGGTGCTCGCCACGGGCGCCCTCAGCCATGCCCATTTGAGTGCACTGGCAGACGAGTGATGGCGATCGGTGTTGCCGAATCACCGGCAGCCTGGCACAGGTTCACGCGTCCGATGGACGGGGACTTGCTTGATCTCAACGTCTGGCTTGCACTCGTCGTGGCTGAACACCCGCACCATACTGCAGCCCGGCGCTACTGGGATGAAACCCAAGCCGAACCGGCCAGCAACGGGCAACGCCGATGGTTTTGCCGCTCCACCATGTTGGGCCTGGTGCGCCTGCTGAGCCAGCCCAAGGTGATGGGAGACGCCGTGTTGGGCCTAAGTGATGCCCATGCCATCTACCGGCAATTGCGTCAGGCTGCTGGTGTTGGCCTGATGCCCGACTGCGAAGCCGCCGATGCGCCTTTGGCCGAGCGCCTGACACGCATGCCTGGTCTGCCAGCCCGGTTGTGGACCAACATCTGGCTGGTGGCCACGGCTGATGCAGCGGGCCTGCGCCTGGTGACGTTTGATGCCGATTTTGAGCGGCTGGCACCGCAGCGTTTGCTGCGGCTGCAGCCGTGACCTGAGGCGATCCCGGGCCTGCCCCAGCGGCTGCCAGGCGCACCAGCGCGGTGCGTTGCAACTGGCCAAGCCAACAATCCTACTCGAAGCCCGATCGGCTGCTATTCGCCAGCCCCATCGCCTTCACCCGGTTCGTCTTCCAATGCCTTTTTGACCCGCGCAGCCAGTTGGCCGGCGAGTGGCGCCAGTCCCTGCAACAGATCGTCGATCGGTACCGGGCGTGCCATGGGCAGCGCCGCAACGGGCAGCGTACTCATGTAGGCTGGGCGGCTGAAGCGGTCGGTCGCGTGATGTGTCAGTGACAGCACGATGGCGCCGCCCGACAGAGCCATGGTGACCAGCACCACGGTCAGTTTGCGGCCACCCGAGGGCAAAACGAGATGCAGATGGGAGCGCAGCATCAGCAACAGCAACAGCAGTTGCAGCGGCGCCAGCAGTCGCCACAAGCCGGGCCAGGCCAGACTGGCCGCCAAGGCCGGCAGCAGTGCGTCGGCGACGCCGATAGCCAGCAGCCAGGGCAGGGCGATGCGCACGTGGCCAGCCAGATCGAAGCGCTGCTGGAACAGCTTGGACACCAGTGCCCACAACATGCACCACAGCGCCAATATGGCAGGTAGACCAACGACCAGTGGCAACCAGGCGTTGCTGTCCGCCCCCGGGTCCAGTCCGAGCCAGTGGTCGGCCACAGCCAGCGGAAGCACCAGGGCCGCGGCCCGTGGCGCTGTCAGCCAACCCGGGCCGACACTGGCGGGCAAGGGGCGTTCCGGCGCCAGCACCTCGCCCGGCAGGCGCAGCAGCAATTTGCTGCCGCCCATCTGCAGTGCGCCAGCCGTGGCCGGCAACGGCACACGCGCACCGGTCGCATGGTGCCTGCGATCGAGCACAACACCATTGGTGGTCTGGTCGACCTGCAGCAGCAACTGGCCGTCGGCGTCAGCATGCAGCGTGGCATGGTGTGCGGCTACAAAGGGGTCGTCCAGCACCACATCGTTGTCCAGCGCGCGGCCCAGCGACAGCGGCCAACGCTGTACGTCCACCCTGTGCAGCAGCCGGCCGTCGCGTCCGAAGACTTCGAGCAGCGCCAGCCGACGGGTCATGGTGTGGTCGCGGCCGGGTTCCATGCAAATCCGTCCAGGTAGTGCCGGGCCAGCCGTTGCGCGCTGGGCAGGCTGATGCCGTGGGCGTCGAGCCGGCCCTGCACGCCAGTGGTCGCGCCATCAAGGGTTGCCACCAGCACCATCATGTCGTGCAGGCCCTCGAGCTTCTTGTAGGCGCGCAGGCAGACCACCGCCTTCATGGGCAGCCCTGACCTGCCTGAGCCGCCTGCTGCGGGGCCCGACACACTACGTTCCACGCATTGGGCGGCGGTGCGCAGCGGGTCGTTGTGCCCGACAAATTCATTGGCAAAACTGGCCGAATAACGGTTGGCAAAACGCCATGGACCGATCTTGCTGCCATCGTAGGCTTCGTGGCGCACGGTGATGAAGCCGGTCAGCAGGTTGCCGCTGACAAAGATGCGGGTGTCCATCTTGCAGTCCGAGCGCTCGAACTGCAGGCCGCGCGTTTCCTGCGCAGAGCCGCGACCCCAGCAGCGCATCCATGTCTCCTGGGGCACCGGAATGCGGTACAGGGCATGTCCAGCGTCGCGCCACGGTTGTGCCATGAAACGGCGTGCCAATCCCTCTTCGTGCTGTAGCAACTGGCGCCTGATTTCGGGCCAGGCCGGTGTTTTGATTGGTGTGGCGCCACGTGCGCGCGCGATCAACGCACGCACCGGCTCCACTGGCACCAGGAAGCTGACCTGCTCGCCATCGCGCCGCGTCGCCACGTTCACCCCGATCAGTCGGCCCTGCTCGTCCAATGCCGGCCCGCCACTCATGCCGGCGCTCAGCGAGCCGCCAAAAAAAAGTGTGGGCAAAAAGCTGCGTTCTACCGGGCCGTTGTAGCTGCCTTCGGCCATCGCAAAGCCCACGTCGAGCGGATTGCCCATGCTGAAGATGCGTGCGCCGCGTGCCAGTGGTTCGGATGCGGCGCGCAGTTCGATCGCACCACGCCCGGCCAGCGGGGCGGCGTCCACCGGCCGCAGCAGGGCCAGGTCATGCACCACATCGAAGGCCAGCAGTTCCAGCGCGCCCTGTTGGCCGTCCACGGTCGCGTAGACCAGCCGGAAGCGACTCGGTTGCACCGCATACTGGCTTACCACGTGGTAATTGGTTATCAGATGGCTGCCACCATCGATCAGGAAACCAGAGCCCACAGTCGACTGGCTGTCTTGGGTCTTGAGCAGGGTGCGCACCTGCAGCAGGCGTGGGCGGGTATTTTCGTAGATGCGTTGGCCCGCCGTCGTTTGCGGCCGGGCTGCTCCGGTCATTGGCGTGGTCACCGCGATGCTGTCGGCCTTTGGCGTAGCCGCGCCTGCCGTCAATACCCATCCCAGCAGCGCTGTGATCAGCCAACACCGGGCCAGCCCGCAGGAGCGGCTTGGAGCGTGGCTGGTGGCGGGCATGTGCTGCATGTTAGCTGTCGGGCCTGCAGTGTGGCGGCGGGCCATTGACCCGGCAGGCGCCAATGGTGGTCATGGCGTGGTGCGACTGACTTCCAGCAACCAGGACTGGAACAGCGCCACCACAGCGCCATGCGCCGGGTCACCGGCGCCGTGGTCGCGTGGCTCGACAAACCAGTAACCATGGTTGCCGGCCAATTCATGGGTATCGAGCCGGCGCAGCCGATGCTCTGCCAAGTCCCGCTCCACCATGGGCGCATCGACCACGGCGACGCCGACGCCCGATACGGCAGCATTGATGGCCTGGTCCATGGTGGAAAAAGCAATGCCCGGGCGCGGATCGATGTTCCGGATGCCGAGTGAGGCAAACCAGTTTTCCCAGATCGGCAGGCGCTTGTTGCCGGCCAGAACATGCAGCAAAGTGGCCGTGGCCAGTTGCGGCGGCAAGCCGGCCGCCCAGAGCTCGGGGCTGGCCACGGCTATGTAATGTTCCTGGCGCAGCAAGCGGCTGTTGCCATGGCTCCAGGGCGCGTCGAGGAACATCACCAGACAGTCGTACTGCTGCGCATCGCGCAGGTTGGCGACACTGCTGGTGGTGATCGCCAGGTCGATGTCCGCGTGGCGGCTGTGAAAGGCACGCAGGCGCGGCGCCAGCCAGCGGGAGGCAAAAGTCTCGGGCACGTTGACCGCGATGCGCTGGCGCGTGCCCACCTGCTGTATCTGGTCTACCGCTTGCTGGATATGGCCGAACGCAGCGTCCAGGCTCTTGGCCAGGACACTGCCGGCCGGGGTGAGTATCAGGCCCTGGTAGTGGCGCACAAACACCGGTTTGCCCAGCCACTCCTCGAGTTGCTTGATTTGCCGGCTGATCGCCCCTTGGGTGACATGTAATGCTTCGCCGGCCTGCGTGAAGCTGCCGCAGCGCACCGCCGCATCGAACGCGCGCAGGGCATGCAAAGGCGGTAGGCGCACAGACGCCTTCAGGGTTGCACGCCGTCGATGGTGATGACCAGCTTGTGGCTGCCAGTATCGACCGGGCCGGTCTGGCCGGTCAGGTCTCCGGCCCTTGGCATGGCATCGCCCGACTTCGATACCCGGGCGCCGACCACCACCCGCGGGAATTTCGACAGCCGCATCTCGCCCGACATCGCCGTACTGTCGTCCAGCAGGAAGGTCAGCGGCAGGTCGCTTACCTTGCGCTTGAGGATTGCCAGTGGCATGCGCGGCCCGTCAGCGGCCCGCGCGAACACGAATACCGTATCGTCGGGCGCCGCCCTGGCCGCCACCGCGGGTGACAACAGCACTACACCGCTGACCTGTTTGCCGGTACTCGCGGCAGCCGCGGGTGATGCCTGTGCGACCGCAGCTGCGTTGGCGGTTGCGGCGCCGGTGTCACCTATGGCGCTGCGTGCCTGCTGCATGCTGCTTTGCAGCCCGGAGGCGAACTCGCTGCCGGCTGGCGCCAGCGGTATCGCCTGGCCCCACCAGTCCAGCGCTGCCTTGTAGTCTTTGCGTTCGAACGCTGCGCTGCCAGCCAGCGCCAGCGCCTTGAGATTCTTGGGGTCGAGCTGCAAGGCGCGCTGCACCAACTGCAAAGGTTCACCCAGCACACTTTGGCCTTGCACCATGGCCATCACGTCGGCATGGTCGGCCAGCAGCTGCGCGTTCTCCGGCTGCAGAGCGCGGGCCCGGCCATAGGCCCGGCTGGCATCCGCATAACGCTGCAATACCGAATACGAGCGGGCCAGCATGGTCCAGGCCTGGGCATCACCGTCCTGTTGCGTCGGCTGGTTGTCCAGACGCTGCGCGAGTTTCTCCACCATGGCTTCGATTTGCGGCAAGGTCACATCGTTTTGTGCGGCGCTGGCGGCGCGCGGCAACATGGCCTGTGGATCTCCCAACACACCGTAGATGACAAACGCGAACAGTGGCAGACACACGGCGAACATCACTGCGGTCTTGCTGGCGCGCGTGGCAGTTGGCGGGCTTAGCCCAGCGACCTGCGCCTCTTCCAGTGTGCGGCGCTCGATGTCGGTACGCGCCAGCCGGTACTGGGTTGCGTCCAACACACCACTGGCCAGCTCGGCATCCAACGCGGCCAGTTGTTCGCGCAGGATATGCAGATTGGCGCGTTGTGCATCCATGGCGCCGGCGGCATTGCTGCTGGCAGGGGCGGCACGCAGCAGCGGGGGCAGCAACAACAGCAGGGCGAGCGCAAGCAGGCCGGCAAAACCGATCAGGAAAACACTCATGGAAGCCTGGTATCTTGTTGCAGCAGTGTGTTGGCCCGTTGCGACTCTGCCGCGCTCCATGCGCCAGCATCGGCGCTGCGGCGCCGGCGCCGGATATGCAGCGCCATCACCGTTGCGGCAAGCACCAGCAGGGCGAACGGGCCGATCCACAACAACAACGTGGAGCTTTTCAGTGGCGGGTTGTACAGGATGAAGTCGCCGTACCGTGCAACCATGAAGTCGACAATTTCAGCTTTGGACTGTCCGGCCTTGAGCTTGTTGCGGATTTGTTTGCGCAGATCGACCGCCAGGTCGGCCTGTGAGGCGGCGATGGTTTCGTTCTGGCATACCAGACAGCGCAGCTCTTCGGCGATCACCAGTACACGCGCCTCCAGCAACGGGTCGTCGGATGCGGGAGCGGCCTCCTTGGCGTGCAAGCCGCCTGCCGACAGCACGAGCGCCGCCAGCAAGCAATATCCTGCGATGCGCTGTGAAAGTTTAGGCACCGAGTTTTCTCAAAAGCGGCAGGATGTCGTCGCGCAGGACTTCCGGTGTTACCGGCCCGATATGCTTGAAGCGAATCACGCCCTGCTGATCGATGACGAAAGTCTCGGGCACGCCGTAGACCCCGAAATCGATACCGACCAGGCCCTCGGTGTCGGACAACGACCGCGTGTACGGATTGCCAAAGTTGGCCAGCCAGCGCAGTGCGTCTTCGCGTTTGTCCTTGTAATTCAGGCCATAGATCGGCACGCTGGCGGTTTTGGCAAACTCAACCAGCAACGGATGCTCGATACGGCAGGCGACACACCAGGAAGCCCAGACGTTGAGTATCCAGACCTTGCCCCTGAGGTCATTGGCCGACAACATCTGTTGTGGCGCGTCGAGCAGCGGCAAACTGAACGCCGGGGCCGGTTTGTTGATCAATGGCGACGGAACCTCGCGTGGCTTGAGGCCCAGGCCGACCGCCAGGAACCCAAGCAGGATGGCGAAGATGATCAGCGGGATCAGTGCCTTTTTCATCGCGCGCGCACTTTTCTGGCAACGGCGGGTCGCCTGCTGCCGTCGCCACGGGCCGCTGCGGGCACCATTGGCGCCGGGCCGGAAGTTGGGTCGCTTTGGCGAACCTTCTGGCGATAACGACGGTCCATCACAGCCAGCAGGCCACCGAGCGCCATCAGCACGCAGCCGATCCAGATCCAGTTCACGAACGGCTTGTGGTGCAGGCGCACGCTCCACGCCGTGGCGCTGACCGGGTCACCAAGCGCGACATAGACATCGCGGCCGAAGCCGCGGTCGATCGCCACTTCGGTCATTGCGTTGCCACTGACGTTGTAGACACGCCGCTCCGGTGTCAGCATGCGCAGGGGCTCGCCGTCACGTGACAACTGCAGCGTGGCGCGCGAGGCCTTGTAGTTGGGCCCCTTTATCTGCTGCACCTGCTCCAGCCGCACGCTGTAGCCGGCCACGGTGGCGCTGTCGCCAGGCTCCATGCGCACGTCGTTTTCACTCGAAAAACTGCTCACCACCGTGACACCGACAATGAACACGGCGATGCCAAAGTGGGCCAGCAACATGCCGTAGTAACTTCCGGGCTGCGCCGCCAGGCGCCGCGCCAGCGAGGGCGCCGGGTGCTCCCGCACACGCGTCACCAGGTTCAGTATGGCGGTGCTGGCAACCCAGGCCGCCAGCACCAAGCCCAGGCCGATCATCGGCGTCCAGTGGCCCAGTGTGGCAAAGGCCAGCAACGCGCTTGCGACACTGACACCAATGGCCCAACGCAGGCGACGAGCCAGATCGACGACATCGGCCTGGCGCCACCGCGCCATTGGTCCCACGCCCATCAGGAACAGGGCCGGCGCCATCAGCGGTACGAACACGGCATCGAAATAAGGTGGGCCGACCGACAGCTTGCCCATGCCCAGGGCGTCGATCACCAGCGGGTACATGGTGCCCAGCAGCACTGCGGCTGCAGCCACGACCAGCAGCACATTGTTGGCCAGCAACATGGACTCGCGGGATACCGGCTCGAAGCTGCCGCCCAGCCCGACCCTGGGTGCCCGCCAGGCGAACAGCGCCAACGAGCCACCGATCACGATGCCGAGGAAGGCCAGGATGAAAACCCCGCGCGCCGGGTCGGTGGCAAACGCGTGTACCGAACTCAACACGCCGGAGCGCACGATGAACGTTCCCAGCAGGGACAGGGAAAACGTGAGTATCGCCAGCAACGCCGTCCACATCTTGAAGCCGCCTCGTTTTTCAGTAACGGCCAGCGAATGGATGAGCGCGGTTCCAACCAGCCAGGGCATGAAGGAAGCGTTTTCCACCGGGTCCCAGAACCACCAGCCACCCCAGCCCAGCTCGTAGTAGGCCCAGAAGCTGCCCAGCGCAATGCCGACGGTCAGGAAACACCAGGCTACCGTGGTCCAGGGCCGCGACCAACGGGCCCAGGCAGCGTCCAGGCGGCCCGACAGCAAGGCCGAGACGGCAAATGCAAATGCCACCACGAAGCCCACATAGCCCATGTACAACATCGGCGGATGAATAATCATGCCCGGGTCCTGCAGCAGCGGGTTGAGGTCCCGGCCGTCGGCCGGCACCGGGAACATCCGCTCGAACGGGTTGGACGTGAAAAGCGTGAACAGGATGAAGCCACAGCTCACCAGCCCCATCACGCCGAGCACCCGTGCCACCATCGGTTCGTCAAGCTGTTTCGAGAATATCGACACCGCCAGCGTCCACAACGACAGGATCAGCGCCCACAGCAGGATGGAGCCTTCATGGTTGCCCCACACCGCCGTGATGCGGTACATCAACGGTAGCGCCGAGTTCGAATGCTGCGCGGCCAGCGCGATCGAGAAATCGTTGTTGACAAAAGCATGTGTCAGGCAGGCATAGGAGATCACCAGGAACAGGAACTGCCCGCGCGCTGAAGGCCGCGCCAGCGCCATCCAGGCCCGGTTGCCGGTGTGTGCACCGGCCAGCGGCAAGATGCTTTGTGCCAACGCCATGGTCAGCGCCAGGATCAGGGCGACATGGCCCAGTTCGTAGATCACGGTTTGGCCCCTGTGCTGGTCGTTGCAGGCGGCGATGGGCTGTAAGCACCGGACACGGTGGACATGGATTGTTGCGCCGCCCCGGGCCGGGCGTTTTTCAGCGCCTGGGCAGCTTCTGGCGGCATATAGTTCTCATCGTGTTTGGCAAGCACCTGATCGGCCCGGAACACACCATCAGGCCCCAGCTTGCCCTGCGCCACCACGCCCTTGCCTTCCTTGAACAGGTCCGGCAACAAGCCGGTGTAGGTGACCGGTATCTTGTGTGCCAGGTCGGTGACGGCAAACCGAATGGTCAGCCCCTGGCCCTCGCGCTGGATGCTGCCTTGCTCGACGAGCCCGCCAATGCGAAAGCTGCGCTCCACGGGCGCCTCCTTGGCTACCACCTGTGACGGGCTGAAAAAGAAGACCAGGTTGCTCTGGAATGCATTCAGCACCAGGGTGCTGGTCAAGCCGAGCGCGGCCAGCCCGCCGATGACGATCAAGGCACGCTTGATTCTGGGTTTCATGTGCACGATTCTCCAGGGTTGTGCGCGTTTGCTGCCAGTATGGCCTTGCGGCGCAGTGCCAACTGCGACAGTTCCACCACCACCACCAGCAGGCACATGCTGATTGAGCCCCATACGTACAGGCCGTAGCCGCTCATGGCGAAAAACTGCTGCCAGCTGGTCCACATCACGCAGCTCCCATGGCTTGGCGTGCCCAGCCGGTGTGGCGCTCGCGCTCCAGGATGATGCTGCGCGTGCGCACCAGGGCAACTGCAATGCAATACATCCAGAAGCCGAGTGACATCACCAGCATTCCGATCAGCATGGGCGGTGCCATGCTGGGTGCCTTGGTCAGGCTGACCGAGGCGCCCTGGTGCAGCGTGTTCCACCAGACGACCGAGAAGTAGATGATGGGCACGTTCACCACGCCCACGATAGCCAGCAGCGCGGCCGACCGGTCGGCGCGCCGCAGGTCATCGATGGCGGCGTGCAGGGCCATGAAGCCGAAGTAGAGAAACAGCAACACCAGTTCGGAGGTAAGCCGCGCATCCCACACCCACCATGCGCCCCAGGTGGGTTTGCCCCAGAGGGCGCCGGTCCACAGAGCCAGAAAAGTCATCCAGGCGCCGGTGGGCGCAAGCGCACAAGCAAGCATGGCCGACAGGCGCGAATTGAACACCAGGCCGATGGCGGCCCAGAAAGCCATTGCCAGGTACACCACCATGGACATCCAGGCGGCCGGCACGTGGACAAAAATGATGCGGTAGGCGTCGCCTTGCTGGGCATCGGTCGGGGCCAGCCACAGGCCGAGGTACAGGCCAACGGCGCACAGCAGCGCGGCAGCCATGCCGAACCACGGCACCATGCGCCCGGCAAGCGCAAAAAAGCTCTGCGGCGCGGCGAATTTGAACCAGTGGATGCGGGAAGTGGCCATGGTGTGATTGAATAACCCCTGAATTTAACCCAGCGGGCAAGCGCCTGAAACATGGCGGGGTAATGGTGAGCCAGCCAAAAGCTTATTCCACAGCGATGCGCAAGGCGGCGGCCGTAGCCCAGGGAGCCAGCGCCAGAGCAGCCACCAGGAAGGCCGCCAACAAGGAAAAATGCCCAGTTACCGCCATGCCGGCGTGGCTGGCCTCGACCGCTGCCGCACCAAAGATCAGGACCGGCACACACAGCGGCAGGATAAGCAACGGCATCAGCACAGCTGCACCACGCACACCCACGGTCAGCGCCGCACCCACCGCACCAACCAGGCTCAATACCGGCGTGCCGAGCAACAGGGATGCCACCAACACGCCACTGGCCGGCCAGCCGAGGTTGAACTGCAATGCCAGCAGGGGCGACGCCAGCGCCAGCAGCAAGCCGGAACACAACCAATGTGCGGCAATCTTGGCGGCGACAAGCAACGGCAGAGGGCAGGCAGCCAGCAGCAGTTGCTCCAATGTTCCGTCCTGGAAGTCGTCGGCAAACATGCGCCCCAGCGACAACATCGCCGCCAGCAGCGCGGTCACCCACAATACCCCCGGCGCCATGGTGCGCAACAGGCTGGTCTCCGGACCGACACCAAGCGGGAACAGGCTGGTGACCATGACAAAAAACACCAGTGCGCTGAGTGTGTCGGCGCGCCTACGCAGGGCCAGCCGCAGGTCGCGCGCCAACACGCACCGCATCGCCGTCAGCACGCCAGTTGCGCGCAGGGAGGTGGATGGCCCCGGGGGGGTCACAGGTTCACCACAATCTGGCCCGACAAGTCGTCGAGGCCTATCTGTTGGTGGCTCGTCAAGACCACCATGCCACCGCGCCCGAGGTGGGCCGTGATCAGCGTACACAACCAGTCCGTCGCCAACCGGTCCAGTGCATTGAACGGCTCGTCCAGCACCCACAGCGGTGTGGCGCTGCACAGCACCAGCCGCGCCAGCGCAACCCGGCGGCGCTGCCCTTGCGAGAGCAGGCGTGTCGGTAGCTGCGCCAGCCGTCCCACACCCGAGTGCTGCAGTGCCGCCGCCGCCTGCGCCGGCGTGACCACCAGACCACCGAGCTGGCACGCCATGACCAGGTTTTCAATTCCTGTCAGATCGTCCTTGATGGCTGCTGCATGTCCCAGGTACACCATCTGGCGCCCGAATTCTTCGGCAAGCTGCCTGATCGGCGTGCCGTTCCACAACACCTGACCCTGGGCCGGTGGCAACAGGCCACAGACCATGCGCAGCAGGCTGGTCTTGCCGGAACCGTTGGCACCAAGCACCCGCAACAACACGCCGGGGCCGGCATGGATGGCAAGGCCGCTGAACAAGATGCGCCCACCCCGTTCACAGCCCAGCGCACATAACTGCAGCCCAGCCCTGGTGTGCTGACGAAGGTAGGTGTCGGATGGGGTGCAGGAAGGAGTCGGCACAATGGTCGGTGACTGTTTCGCGCACTGCGGCAAGCAAGCGCCTTGGTGTCGAACTGCGATTATCTGTGGTCTGACCCGGCACCGTGACCGGAGTTCAGCAGCAGTACGCGCCTCAATGCCGCGTTCGACTGCGGTCCTCCATCCCGTTGGGCCCAAGGTGCAGATTGCTCAGCACATGTTCTTGCTGCCGGATGCGCCAGGACAACATTTTTTGCGCCATCTGCAGGATAACGCCCTGATGTGCCGCATCTCCTGCAAGATCGTGCATTTCCCAGGGGTCATTGTGCAGGTCGAACAACAGTGGCGCCAGGCTGGCAAAGTGCACGTATTTCCAGCGCTCGCCGCGCACGATGCATATTTGGCATTCGTCAGGCTCAAGACCAAGCGCCGCCTCGATGTCATGGCCGGTATGGGGACCAGTGCGAAAGTCCAACTCCATGTGTGCCTCGGTGCGCCAGCGCTCCGGCGCACGCCCGTGCAGGAATGGCAGCAGCGAGTGGCCGTCGCATTGCGCCGGGATGCCGACCCCAAGCCACGCCAGGATGGTTGGCATCAGGTCCACTGACTCGGTAATTGCCTCGATCTGGCGTGCTCGGCCACCGTCTGCGTCCGGCCGTGGGTCACGGATGATCAGCGGAATGTAAAAGCTCTGGTCAAAGTAGGTTTCCTTGCCCCAGGTGTAGTGGTCACCGCCCATCTCACCGTGGTCGCAGGTGAACACAATCAGCGTGTCGTCGTATTCGCCAGTCGCCTTGAGATGCGCCACGATACGCCCGACTGCATCGTCCACTTCATTCATCATGCCGTAATAACAGGCGCGCATCTGGCGCAGTTCCAGATCGGGCATGTCCACCAGATTGAGCGGATTGTGCTCGTCGTATTTGTTGGGGCGCGCCAGGCCGGCAATGCGTTGCGCCAGGTGGGGGTGCTGGCTTGCCTCTGCCTGCGCCGAGGGTTGCCGGTGTGGCAGGTCGATCTGGTGCGGATCGTACAGGGCGTTGTATGGCTGTGGCGTGATCACTGGCGGGTGTGGCCGCAGAAAAACGCAGTGCATGAACCAGTCTTGCTGCTGGTGGTCAGCAAGCCAAGCGATGACTGCATTGGTCATGAAATTGGTGTCGCTGTCTTCGGCTTTGAACTGCGTTGGGGCGAAGCGGTGGCCCCGGTCCGTCGGCACGACGAACCCCGGGAGTGGCCGGTAGACGTCGTGCCGCCCGTCAAACTTGTAGCCTTTGGCGCGCAGGTCGTTCATCCAGGCCGCCATATAGTCTGGAAACAACAAGCCGACGTGGTATCCCGGCAAGGGGCCCTCGAAGGTGCGCAGCGCCGGGTCTCCGGGGTCCAGACCGCGCGGGTCCACGCTGGTGTCGGTGTACCCGAACAGCATGGGGTCGAAACCGAGTTTGCGTACTTCGTGCGCAATGTTGGTGTGGCGGCGGTCCAGCGGCGTACCGTTGCGGCCGGAGCGGTGGTTCATCAGGTACAGGCCGGTGTGCATGCTGGTGCGGGCCGGCCCACATGGGGATGTGACGGAAAAATGCCGCTTGAACAACACGCCATCTGCCGCCAGTGCGTCGAGATGGGGTGTTTTGACGACGGGATGCCCGAGTGCCGACATGCACTCGCCACGCCATTGGTCTGCCGAAATGAACAGGATCTTGCGCGGGCCCGCCACGGTGCGCCTGCCTGCGCCAATCAGGCGGCTTTCTTGACCCAGGCGCTGCACCAGCCCGGTCCGGCGACTTGTTTGCTGGCAAACAAGGGACAGCCGCCCCAGGCATCGGTGGCCTTACCAACAAAAAAGTTGCAGTTGGTACATATCTGGGCGGTCGTATGTTTGGCAAACCTCTTCTTATCGACCTTGCTGGTGTCGGCGACATAACCCAAGGCTGCAGCGGCGGCATCTTTTTCGTCGACCTTCGGGCCGGTGGCCTGGGCCGTTGCAGCGGAAGTGGCAAGCACGGAGCCGCCAGCGGCGACGTGCATCATGAATGTTCTACGGGTCGTGTTTTTCATCAAATACTCCAAAGGTGGCAATTGCGAAATCAGGCCGAATTTTAATGCACGCTGCCGAGCGGCTGACTGGCAAACCGCGCTGCCATAGCGGGTTGCAAGGGTTTTGACGGAAGCACAGGCAGGACGGCGAAAAATCTGTGTCAGCGGCGCCGGGTACAAACGCGTTAGGTTGATAATCTGCGAAAACACACAAGGGGCACATCATGGCATCCGTCAACAAGGTCATTCTGGTAGGTAATTGCGGGCGCGATCCGGAAGTTCGCTACCTGCCCTCGGGCCAGGCAGTTGCCAATGTCACGCTGGCAACATCGAGCCGGCGCAAAGACAAGATTTCCGGCGAAATGATCGAAGACACGCAGTGGCACCGCATCACGTTTTATGATCGTTTGGCAGAGATCGCAGGCGAATACATCAAGAAAGGCCGCCCGATTTATGTCGAAGGGCGCCTGAAGTACGGCAAATTCACCAACAAGGACGGAGTCGAGCAAAACACCTGCGACATCATCGCTACCGAAATGCAGTTGCTGGGCAGCCGCGAGGGCATGGGTAGCCCGGGCAGCGGCGAAGAAGGCGGCGGTGGCGGCTACGCGCGCCAGGCGGCACCGGCGTCGCGTGCAGCACCACCGGCAGTCCGCCCGCAGACTGCTGCGGCCAAGCCATCGAGCGGCTTCGACGACATGGACGACGACATTCCTTTCTGAGCCGGCGGCCCGCCGGGCCTGGCAGACGGAGGCGAATCAGACGGCGTTATCCGCCGTGTTGATGATGCCCCCGCCCAGGCAGATGTCACCGTCGTACAGCACCGCAGATTGGCCTGGAGTGACTGCCCATTGGGCATGCGCAAAGTCCAGTGCAAACCCGTCTGTCCCGGCTGCAGCGCCTTTGCTAAACCTGCACTGTGCGTCAGTCTGGCGGTAACGCGTCTTGGCGCCAAAGTCGCCCGCCGGTGGCGCGACACCGGCAACCCAGCTGGCGTTACCGGCCTGCAGCGCGCCAAACTGCAACCAGGAATGGTCGTGCCCCTGCACCGCCCACAGGGTGTTGTTGGCCAGGTCTTTGCGTGCGCAGTACCAGGGCTGGTGTTCGTGGCCGCCGTCCGCCGTCTTTACGCCACCGATACCCAGACCCTGGCGTTGCCCTATGGTGTAGAAGCTCAGGCCCACATGGCGTCCTACGACCCAACCTTGCGGATTTTTGATCGGACCGGGTTGGTTCGAGATGTAGCGGTTGAGAAACTCCCGAAACGGCCGCTCGCCGATAAAACAAATACCGGTCGAGTCCTTCTTGCGGGCGTTTGGCAGACCGATCTCGGCGGCGAGCCGGCGCACATCGGTCTTGCGCAATGCACCCACCGGGAACAGTGTTCGGCCCAGTTGCGCCTGGTTCAGGCGGTGCAGGAAATAGCTCTGATCTTTCGTCGGGTCCAGGCCTTTGAGCAACTCATGTCGTCCGCTGGTCTGGCTCTGCCGCACACGGGCGTAGTGTCCGGTGGCGATTTTGTCGGCTCCGAGTCGCATCGCGTGGTCCAGGAAGGACTTGAACTTGATTTCGGCGTTGCACAGGATGTCCGGGTTGGGCGTGCGCCCCGCCTGGTACTCATGCAGGAAGTCGGCGAATACCCGGTCTTTGTATTGCGCAGCGAAATTGACATGTTCGATCTCTATGCCCAGCACATCCGCGACGGCGGCGGCATCGACAAAATCGATGTTGGATGAGCAGTATGCGGAATTGTCGTCATCTTCCCAGTTTTTCATGAAGATGCCAACCACCTCATGGCCCTGTCGTTTTAGCAGCCACGCCGCAACCGCGGAGTCCACCCCTCCGCTCAATCCGACGACGATGCGCACATTGGCCATGCAACAGAATTATCCGCGTCGGCGAAGCAGCGCTCAGCAGTGGCCGACCAAACCCCGGCGCACAATGTCGCCGGGTCCTCCAAGGCGGCAATAATCTGGTCAGCCCTTGGCGAGCAGTGACGAGCCCAAGGCAAACACCGAATTGGGCGGCGTGTTGCGAGCCGCCTCCACTTTCGACTTGCGGAACACGCCTTGGCGCACAGGTCTGCGCGGTTGAATCGCAAAACCCTTGGCTAGTTGCTCGGCGGTGAGACTGTGCAGGGTGATGGACTGCATATATTCCACCAGCCGGGAACTCAGAGAATCCCACAGTGCTTGCGTCATGTCGTGATTCGCCAGTGCGCCGTCGATAGCATCCTCGGCGGCATGTGATGCAGCGCCTTCGATCGCCACGATGATGTCTGCCACGGTGATGGAGTCGCCGCGCGTGCCCAAGGTATAACCACCACCCGGCCCGCGGGTGCTCTCGACCAGGCCGGCCTGACGCAGCTTGCTGAACATCTGCTCAAGGTAGGACAACGAAATCTGTTGCCGCTGCGCAATGGCGGACAGGGGAACCGGGCCGGCACGCTCGGACAGGGCGAGGTCGATCATGGCGGTGACTGCGAATCGACCTTTGGTGCTCAGGCGCATGGTGATGTCTCCTTGGTAGGCCACTGAAGCCGTAACCGTCGCAATCTAGACGTTTTTCATGCTTGTGTAAATACTGTATTTTGTAAGAATTGGTTCGCAAAAACCGAACAATTCCTGATCGCCGGGAGCGTCTTGCGCAAGAACTTACGCCGTCTGGTTGATGGGCGGTGGTGCATGGAAAATGGCGTTTGGTGCCGACCGCCATCTGCCAGCCTGGCGCCGGGGGGACTGACGTTGGAACCGGCGGTATCGGTCGGCGTGCCCAAAACAGACAAGTCGGCCTATCATCGCGGGTTGCCCGCGAAACGACCAGCTTGGTCGCGCCGGGGCGCCCGTCCGGATCCTGTCCCCCCAGTTTATGCCCCCTGTTGACTCCGACGCCGAGCGATTGGCTGCCATGATGCAGGCGCAAAAAATCAGCATCCGCGGCGCACGCACGCACAATTTGAAGAACATCGACCTCGACATTCCGCGTAATCAGCTGGTGGTAATCACCGGCCTGAGCGGGTCGGGAAAATCCAGTCTGGCCTTCGATACGCTGTATGCCGAGGGCCAGCGCCGCTACGTCGAGAGCCTGTCGACTTATGCGCGGCAGTTCCTGCAACTGATGGACAAGCCTGACGTGGACTTGATCGAGGGCCTGAGCCCGGCGATCTCGATCGAACAGAAGGCGACCAGCCACAACCCGCGCTCCACCGTCGGCACGGTGACCGAGATCCACGACTACCTGCGGCTGTTGTATGCGCGCGCCGGCACGCCGTACTGCCCGGACCACGACCTGCCGCTGCAGGCGCAAACCGTAAGTCAGATGGTCGACGCGGTGCTGGCGCTGAAAGAAGGCACACGGTTGATGGTACTGGCGCCGGTGGCGCGCGAGCGCAAGGGTGAGTTCATCGACTTGTTCGACCAGTTGCAGGCTCAGGGGTACGTGCGTTTTCGTGTTGACGGCGTGTCCTGCGAGTTTGATGCCTTGCCCAAGCTGCGCAAGTCGGAAAAGCACAACATCGATGTGGTGATCGACCGCCTGAAGGTGCGCGCGCCCTCCGACCATGTGGCGCATGCGCAGTTGCGCCAGCGCCTGGCCGAGAGCTTCGAAGCGGCGCTGCGGCTCGCCGACGGTCGGGCCCTGGTGGTTGAATCGGACGAACAGCCCGCGCCGGACGGTGTGACGGGCCAGCCCGTCGAGCACCTGTTCAACGCCCGATTTGCCTGTCCGGTGTGCAGTTATTCCATCACCGAACTCGAGCCGCGGCTGTTTTCATTTAATTCACCGATGGGTGCCTGCACCACCTGTGACGGTATCGGGACCATGGATTTTTTCGACCCGGCGCGGGTCGTTGCCTTCCCCTCGCTCAGCCTTGCCAGTGGTGCCATCAAGGGCTGGGACCGGCGCAATGGTTACTACTTTGCAATGCTTGAGAGTCTGGCAAAACACTACCACTTCGTCCTGGACTCGACGTTTGATGCATTGCCTGCTTTGCTGCAGCATGCCATCCTGCATGGCTCCGGTGAAGAGGAAATCAAATTCTCATATGTGATGGAGTCAGGCGCATCAACTGGGCGCAAGCTGACGCGCAAGCACCCGTTTGAGGGTATCTTGCCCAATATGGAGCGGCGCTACCGCGAAACCGACTCGGTGGTCGTGCGCGAGGACCTGGCCCGTTACCGCAGTACCCAAGCGTGCAAGGACTGCGCTGGTACCCGCTTGCGGCGCGAATCGCGCCATGTCAAGATCGGCGAGGGGGCGCAGGCCCGGGCGATTTTCGAAGTCAGCCGGGTCACGCTGCGTGAATGCCTCGGGTACTTTGAATCGCTCCAGATGCATGGCGCCAAAGGTGAGATTGCCGCCAAGGTGGTACGCGAAATCGGCCTGCGGCTGCGTTTTCTCAACGACGTGGGATTGAACTACCTGAGTCTGGACCGCAGTGCCGAGACGCTCAGCGGGGGCGAGTCACAACGCATCCGCCTGGCGTCCCAGATCGGCTCTGGCCTGACCGGTGTGATGTACGTGCTCGACGAGCCCAGCATTGGCTTGCACCAGCGTGACAACGACCGCCTGATCGCCACACTCAAGCACCTGCGTGATATCGGCAACAGTGTGCTGGTGGTCGAGCACGACGAAGACATGATGCGCGCCGCCGATCATGTGATCGACATGGGTTTGGGTGCCGGCGTACATGGCGGGCGAGTCATTGCCCAGGGCACGTTTGACGATATCCGGCGCAGCGCCGAGTCTTTGACCGGCAAGTACCTGGCCAAGGTGTTGCGCATTGAGGTGCCAGGGCACCGCACGGCCTGGTTGCCGACACATGTGACGCAGGAGCCGGCGCCAAAGACGGCATTGCGTGCCGCGCCCAGCAAGGCCGCGCAGGCGTGGGCCGTGCGCCATGCCGCCCACCTGGCGACGCAGGGGCAGTTGCAGGCGATCCGCCTGCTTGGTGCCAATGGCAACAACCTGCGCGATGTCAATGTCGAGTTTCCGGTCGGCTTGTTGACCTGTGTCACGGGCGTGTCCGGCTCGGGCAAATCGACATTGGTCAACGACACGCTGTATGCCGCTGTCGCGCGCCAGTTGTACCGGGCCCATGATGAACCGGCGGCGCATGGGGACATCCAGGGCATCGAACACTTCGACAAGGTGATCAACGTCGACCAGTCGCCGATCGGGCGCACGCCACGCAGCAACCCCGCCACCTACACCGGCATGTTCACGCCGATCCGCGAGTTGATGGCGGAGATGAACATGGCGCGTGAGCGCGGCTACGGGCCGGGCCGTTTCAGCTTCAACGTCGCGGGTGGACGTTGTGAGGCCTGCCAGGGGGATGGTGTGAAAAAAGTCGAGATGCACTTTTTACCCGACGTCTATGTGCCGTGCGATGTCTGCAAGGGGCAGCGCTACAACCGCGAGACGCTGGAGGTGCTGTACAAGGGAAAGAACATCGCGCAGGTTCTGGACCTGACTGTGGAGGCGGCGGCGGCATTTTTCCAGGCTGTACCAACCATCATGCGCAAGCTGCAGACGCTGCTCGATGTCGGCCTGTCCTACGTCAAGCTCGGCCAATCAGCCACCACCCTCTCGGGTGGCGAGGCGCAACGCGTCAAGCTGGCGCTGGAGTTATCCAAGCGCGACACGGGGCGCACCCTGTACATCCTGGACGAACCAACCACCGGGCTGCACTTTGCCGACATCGCGTTGTTGCTCAAGGTGCTGCAGCACCTGCGCGACGCGGGCAACACGATCGTGGTGATCGAGCACAACCTGGACGTGATCAAGACCGCCGACTGGATCATCGACATGGGTCCGGAAGGTGGTGCCGGTGGCGGCCAGGTCGTGGGGGTGGGTACGCCGGAGGAGATCGCGGCGAATCCGGCCAGCCACACCGGGCGTTACCTGCGGCGCGTGCTTCCCCAGGAGCCTGTCGGGCTTGGGGTGCCTACAACACGGGTCGGCGGGTTTTCAGGAACAGGACCGACCCCGCCAATGCGCTCAGTGCGACAACCGTGAAACCGGCCCGGTAGTTGCCTGTCAGATCGGCCAGCACGCCGGCCACCAGGGGTCCGGCGATCTGCCCGAGTGCGATCACGGCCGCGGACAGGCCAAGAATCATCCCGATCGCATTGCGACCGAAATAGTCCGCCCGGATCGCCTGCATGATCGGCCCGCGCACACCCCACGCCACACCGTGCAACAGCGCAAAAACCCCCAGCAGGGTGGCGTCAGTGGCGTAGGTCAGGGCCAGCAAGCCCAGGCCATGGCCGAGCATGCACAGGGCGGCGAGGCGCCGTTTGTCGTAGCGGTCGCCGATCACGGCACCCAGCAGGACACCTGCCACTTGCGCCACGGTCATCACCATCATGACCAGTGCCGCCTGCGGCACACTGTAGCCCAGGCTTTCCTTCATGTGGGTGATGGCGTGGACGTTGACCGCCGTCACCACCAACAAGGCAAAAGCATGGCCCAAAGCCAGCATCCAGAAGGCGTTGGTGCGCACAGCCTGGCGTGCCGTGAACTCGACCGGCGCAGCCTGCAGGCTCGTTGTCAAGCCGGCGATGCGGGGCGTCGGCTCCGGTTCACCGTCGACTGTTTCACCGTGGTCCTGTGGCCGGCGTCGTATCACGCTGGCCAAAGGCAGGCCAATCAGGAGCGCGACCAAGCCCGAGCCCATGGCCGTGGCGCGCCAGCCATACTCGTGCATCGACAAGGCCACCAGCGGCACCATCAGCCCGCCGAAGGCCAGGCCCAGGCTCATGATGGAGAGCGCCCGCGCACGGTAACGCTCAAACCACTGGATCAGGGCCACACTCAGTGGAAAGTAGCCGCCCAGACTGGCACCGATGGCAAGCAGGACAACACACATGTAAAACCCGCCCAGCGAGTCGATCTGGCTCAGCAGCAGAAAACCGGCAGCAAACACCACGATGCCGATACGGATCATGTTTTGTGGTCCGAAGCGATCCATGGCCCAACCCAGTATCGGGCCGATGATCGCCGACTCCACCGACTGCAATGCCGCCGCGCCGGACAGGGCGGTCTTGCTCCAGCCGCGCTCCTCTGACAGGATGGCAACGTAGGCACCGAATGCCTGGCTGAGCAGTGCTGACACCATGAACTGGATGCCGCAAGCGGCACCCGCCATGCGCCAGCCGTAGAAAACTTTCACTGCTGCGTGATCCGGCCGTTGAGTGGATAGGCCGGGTCGGTGTAGCCCGGGGTGGATGAATGGCCCGAGCCGACCAGGCTGTCAACCATTGCCTCGTCCTCGGTGGTAAAGCGGTAGTCGAGCGCCGGGAAGTAGTCCTCCCACTGTGCCAGTGTGCGTGGTCCGGCAATGACCGAGCTCAGAATGCCATTGGCCAGCACCCAGGCGGTGGCGAACTGCGCCAGTGTGACGCCCTGTTTTTGCGCATGTGCCGCCAGTGTTTGCGCCATCTCCAGCGATTGCGGCCGAAACTCGGTATCCATCATGCGTTGGTCGGCCCGCCCGGCCCGGGTGCCAGGTGCCGGTGCGGCGCCGGGTATGTATTTGCCGGTCAACACGCCGCGGGCGATCGGGCTGTACGACGCCACACCGATTCCGTAGTGTTGGCAGGCTGGCAGGATTTCCACCTCGGGCATGCGGTTGAGCAGGTTGTAATAGGGTTGGCATACCGTCGGGCCGGGCATGCCGATCTTCGCCGCCATACGCACCAGCTCGGCGATGCGCCAGCCACGAAAGTTCGACACGCCCCAGTAACGCAACTTGCCCGCGCGGATCATGTCGGCCAGCGCACGCAGCGGCTCCTCGAATTCCATGCCGTCGTAATCGCGGTGCAGGTAACAGATATCGATGCAGTCGGTCTGCAGGCGCCGCAGACTGGCCTCCACCTCCTGCAACATCCAGCTACGGGAATAGTGGCCCTGGTTGACACGTGGAGACATCTTGTTGCCGAGCTTGGTGGCCAGCACCCAATCTGAACGCTGCGGCTTGATGAGTTCGCCCACGATTTCTTCTGATAGCCCCACGCTGTAGACATCGGCGGTATCGATGAAGTTGACGCCATGTTCATGTGCATGGGCGACGATGTGTGCTGCTTGCGTGCGGTCGGTCTGGTCACCGAACATCATGGTGCCCAGGCAAAGGCTGGACACCTTGAGATTGCTTTTTCCGAGGTTGCGGTAGTGCATGGTGGTCGATTGGTGGTGTATGTGGGGTGAAAAGTAGCTGGTTGCGCCGGTGTGGACTTGGAACCAATTGAATCGCCCCCAAGTCCTAGAATGCAAAGGGTCATCCTACCCCGCATCCAAGAAACCTCCCATGGTTCCACATCTGGTCACCGCGCTCACCGGCCCCATCAACGAGTTGGAGCAGCGCGTCTTGGACTCCATGCCCTCGATCGAGCGCTGGTTCCGCCTGGAATGGATGGAGCACACCCCGCCGTTCTACAGTGCGGTCGATATACGCAATGCCGGATTCAAGCTGGCGCCGGTCGATACCAACCTGTACCCGGGTGGCTGGAACAACCTGACCTCGGCCATGTTGCCGCTGGCGGTACAGGCAGCGATGGCGGCGATAGAAAAAATCTGCCCCGAGGCGCGCAATCTGCTGATCATCCCAGAGAACGAATCCACCAGCACCTTTTACCTGTCCAGCGTTGCGCAGTTGCATCGTATTTTCCACATGGCCGGTATGAACGTGCGCATCGGTTCGATCAACCCGGACATCAAGAAGGTCACCACCATCGACCTTCCCAACGGCGACCGGGTGCGACTCGAGCCGGTGGTGCGTGGCAAACGCCGGCTCGGCGTGAAGGACTTCGACCCCTGCACCATCTTGCTCAACAACGACCTGATTGCCGGTGTGCCCGGCATTCTGGAAGACTTGCACGAGCAGTACCTGTTGCCACCGCTTCACGCCGGCTGGCCGACCAGGCGCAAGAGCCGACACTTCCAGAGTTATGAAGAAGTCTCCAAGCGTTTTGGCAAATTGATTGGTGTGGACCCCTGGCTTATCAACCCGATGTTCAGCCGCTGCGGCGAGGTGGACCTGTCAACTCAGACCGGCCAGGACAGTCTGCACACCAACGTGGAGGCCCTGTTGACCAAGATCCGGCGCAAATACAAAGAATATGGCATCCATGAAAAGCCGTTTGTGGTGATCAAGGCGGACAACAGCAATACCGGCATGGGCATCAAGATGGTGCGTGAGGTACGGGACCTGCAGGCCCTACCGCCGTTCGGCGCCACACCGCGTGGTGGCAAGGCCGCTGCGATTGGCCCGTGCGAGCTGATAGTGCAGGAGGGAGTGCTTACCAACGAGCGCATGAATGATGCGGTGGCCGAGCCAGTGGTCTACATGATGGACCGCTACGTGGTTGGCGGGTTTTACCGCATCCACGCCGACCGCGGTGTGGATGAGAACCTGTGTTCGCCCGGGTCGCAGTTTGTTCCATTGGCCTTTGCTGACAGTACGCACTTACCTCAGCTTGGCGTGGCCCCGGGTGCCAGTGCACCGAACCGGTTTTACATGTATGGGGTGATTGGTCGCCTGGCCATGTTGGCAGCAAGTTACGAGCTCGAAGCGACCGACCCCGAAGCCGAAGCCGAGGCGTATGACTGAGCAGCACCGGCATAGTTGCTGCACCGCAACAAATCAGCCAGAAATTTCGGGCTTGGAACGCCGGCTTTAGGCGCAGGGCGCCGCGCAGGCGCACAATTCCCCACTTGCAGGCAACCAAACCCGTCGGTCCTGGCGACCCGGGCTGTTTTGTGTCCCAATCCAAATCCTCACTTGCCGCGCTCACCTTGGGCGCCATCGGCGTCGTTTACGGCGATATTGGCACCAGTGTGCTGTACGCGATCAAAGAGGTATTCAATTCCGGGCATGTGCCGTTCACGGCGCAAAACATCTACGGCATCCTGTCGATCTTTTTCTGGACCTTGACCACCATCGTCTCGGTCAAGTATGTGGTGCTGGTGCTACGCGCCGACAACAACGGCGAGGGTGGCCTGGTGGCCATGCTGGCGCTGGCGTCCCAGGCGGTCAAGGGTAGTCCGCGCCTGCGTCGTGTGCTGCTGGTAGTGGGCATTTTTGGCACTTCGCTTTTTTATGGCGATGGCGTCATCACGCCGGCCATCTCGGTGTTGTCGGCGGTGGAGGGGCTGGAGGTGGTGTCGCCGGCATTCAAGCGCTTTGTCATTCCGCTGACACTGGTCATCCTGTTTGGTTTGTTTGCGGTGCAAAAGCGCGGCACCACCGGTATCGGCAAGTTCTTCGGGCCCATCACGCTGGTCTGGTTTGTTGTCATCGCCCTGCTGGGTGTGGTGCATATTGCCGCCAACCCGGAGATCCTCAAGGCCATCAGCCCGCATTACGCGCTCGGCTTCATGTTCTCCAACCCGGGCATCACCTTCATCATCCTGGGTGCCGTGGTGTTGTGTGTCACCGGCGCCGAGGCACTGTACGCTGACCTGGGACACTTCGGCAAGAAGCCGATCCGCCTGGCCTGGTTTGTCGTGGTCATGCCGGCGTTGACCCTGAATTACTTCGGCCAGGGTGCGCTGTTGTTGAAGAACCCAGAGGCGGTGAAGAACCCGTTCTTCCTGATGGCGCCGGACTGGGCGCTGATCCCGCTGGTGGTGCTGGCTACCATGGCCACCGTGATAGCGTCCCAGGCGCTGATCTCCGGTGCTTTCAGCGTGACCAAGCAGGTGATACAACTGGGATACCTGCCGCGCCTGAAAATCGAACACACCAGTGTGCGGGACACCGGGCAAATCTACATGCCCATGGTCAACTGGGGCCTGTTTGCCACCATCGTGCTGGCGGTGGTGATGTTCCGCTCGTCGAGCAACCTGGCAGCAGCCTACGGCATTGCGGTGACCACCGACATGCTCATCACGACGATTCTCACTTTCTATGTGATCCGCTACAAATGGAACTATCCGCTGGCCCTGTGTGTTGCCGCGACTGCCTGGTTCTTTATCGTCGACTTCGCTTTTTTTGCCTCCAATATGCTCAAGTTGTTCGAGGGCGGCTGGTTCCCTCTGGTGATTGGCGGCGTCATCTTTACATTGATGCTGACCTGGAAGCAGGGCCGAGAGCTGCTGAATCAGAAGTTGCGTGCCGACGCCATCGACCTGCCCGGATTTCTAGAAGCGGTATTTGTCAGTCCGCCGGCACGTGTCGAAGGCACAGCGGTGTTCCTGACAGCCGAGCCGGGGACCGTGCCCAATGCCTTGCTGCACAACCTCAAGCACAACAAGGTATTGCACGAGCACAATCTGTTCGTCACGGTGCGCAACCACGAGGTGCCCTGGGTCGGGCTGGACCGACGGCTGGAGATCGAGTCGCTGGGCCACCACTGCTGGCAGGTGATCCTGCATTACGGGTTCAAGAATGACCCGGATGTGCCCAAGGCATTGCAGCAAATCAAGGGCCGGGGTTGTGACCTCGACCCCATGAGCACCAGTTATTTCCTATCGCGCGACACCGTGGTGCCCACCATCGGCAGCGGCATGCCCCAGTGGCGCGAGAAGATATTTGCGCAGATGCACCACAACGCCAGTGGGGCGGCGGACTTCCTCAACCTGCCCAACAATGCCGTGGTCGAGCTCGGCTCCAAGATCGAGATTTGACGCTCTGTGGCGGCCTGACCGGGCCGTCTGACCCGGCACAATCGGGCGATGCGCCTTTTCCGTGACTTCAGCACCTCGGCCTGCACGGCCGGCTTCGTTGCCGTCCTGGTTGGCTTTACCAGCTCAGTCGCCATCGTGTACCAGGCGGCTCTCGCGTTCGGCGCCACACCGGCACAGATATCGTCCTGGATGTGGTCTCTTGGCATTGGCATGGGGCTGTGCTCGATGCTGCCGTCGTGGTGGTTGCGCAAGCCGGTGATGGTGGCCTGGTCCACTCCCGGTGCGGCGGTGCTGGCCACCGCCGGTCTGGCCGGCGGTTACTCGATGGGTGACGCGGTGGGGGCGTTTCTCGCCAGTGCCGCGCTCGTCACCCTGTTCGGTGTGACCGGATGGTTTGAAAAAATCATGAACCGCATCCCCGGTGCCATTGCCTCGGCACTGCTGGCCGGGGTGCTGGCGCGTTTCGGGATGCAGGCTTTTGTTGCTGCGCAAACTGCTTTGGCCCTGGTGCTGCTGATGCTGGGCGGTTATTTGCTGTCCCGCCGCTTGTCGCCGCGTTATGCCGTGGTGATCACCTTGCTGGTCGGCACGCTGTATGTCGGGCTGCGCGGGCAGTTCGCCGGCGCCGATGTACAAGCCGGTCTTGCCACGCCGGTTTTCACCATGCCGCAATTTGGCTGGAGTGCCTTCATCAGCCTGGCCATCCCGTTGTTTGTGGTCACCATGGCGTCGCAAAATCTGCCCGGTGTGGCGGCCATCCGTGCCACTGGTTATGGCGGGCCGGGCGGCCTGCCGGTGTCGGGCATCATTACCCTGACCGGGCTGGCCACCCTGGTGCTGGCGCCATTTGGAGCGTTTGCGCTCAATTTGAGCGCCATTACCGCCGCAATCTGTATGGGTCCGCAGGCACACCACGACCCAGCCAGACGTTATACGGCGGCGATGTCCTGTGGCGCGTTCTATGTGCTGATCGGGCTTTTTGGCGCCACTGTCACGAGCTTGCTCACCGCGTTTCCGAAAGAGCTGGTCGCTGCGATAGCAGGCCTTGCCCTGCTGGGCACGATCGCCAATGCGCTGACCGTGGCATTGCAGGAGGAGCCGCACCGCGAAGCGGCAATCATCACATTCCTGGTCACGCTCAGCGGTGTCGTTGTTGCTGGCGTAGGGTCGGCGTTCTGGGGCGTGGTTGCGGGCGCGCTGGCACTCGCAGTGCAACAATACGGGCGCCGCGTTTCCTGAGCAGTTTTCTCCCATGCATATACTTTTCGTCGCCGACCCGCTTGAGTCATTCAAGATTTACAAGGACACCACGTTCGCGATGATGCGTGAACTGCAGAAACGGGGCCACCAGTTGTCGGCCTGTGAAGCGGTTGATCTGCACTGGGTCGGTGGCACGCCGGTGCAGGCGGCTGTGCGAGATATCCGCTTGGGCATCGACGCAACGCGCTGGTTCGAAACAACACATGGCGCGGTCGAGCGGCCGCACCGCGCGCTGAAGGATTTTTCTGCCGTGGTGATGCGCAGCGACCCTCCGTTCGACTCCGAGTATTTTTATGCGACGCACCTGCTGGAGCAGGCCGAACGCGAAGGCGCGCGGGTCTTCAACAAGCCGCGGGCACTGCGTGACCATCCGGAAAAACTGGCGATCATGGAGTTTGCGCAGTTCTGTGGCCCGACTCTGGTGACGCGCAGCGCGGCCGGTATCCGCAGCTTTCACGCAGAGCACCGCGACATCATTCTCAAGCCGCTGGACGGCATGGGCGGCACGGGCATCTTCCGCGTGCGCGATGACGGCCTGAATCTGGGCGCCATCATCGAGACCCTGAACGCGCAGGGCGCACAGTCGGTCATGGTGCAGAAGTTCCTGCCGCAAATAGCCCAAGGCGACAAGCGGGTGTTGCTGATTGGTGGCAAGCCGGTGCCATTTTGCCTGGCGCGTATCCCGCAGGGTGGCGAGGTGCGCGGCAACCTGGCGGCTGGCGGCAAGGGTGTGGCACAAGCGTTGTCGGCCCGCGACCGTGAAATTGCCGAGGCTCTGGGGCCAGTGCTGGCGCAACGCGGGCTGCTGCTGGTCGGCGTGGATGTGATCGGGCACCATATGACCGAGATCAACGTCACCAGCCCGACCTGTTTCCAGGAGATCACCGAGCAGACCGGCTTCGATGTAGCGGCGATGTTTGTCGATGCACTCGAAGCGGCGCTCTAGAATGTTTGTTCACCCATTCAAACAAGGAGACACGATGAAGACATGGTTGATGGCGCTCACGCTGGCCGCGACCGGTGTGTCGGCGCAGACGCTCAAGAGTATCAAGCTTGATGCGGCGCAGGTGCAGGTCGGGCAGACCGTCACCGCCACCGTTGGTCTGGAGTCGTCCACTCCACCCAATTGCGGACTGCGCGTGCGCTGGGGCGATGGCGCGGTGACCGAACGCAAGATCAACGACGCCCGGGAAATGCCGTTTGTCACCACCCATGTCTACACCAAGGCAGGAGACTTCAATGTGGTGGCGGACCCTGGAAAAGTGGGCGGCAGCCTGGGCTGCGTGGGCAAGAATGCCGGCGCCATGGTCAAGGTGGTTGCGCCACCACCACCGCTGCCAGCCCCCGTGGCGGCCGCTTCAGTGCCCAAAGCTGCGGCTGGTCCAAGTTGTCCGGATGGATGGAAGCTCAATCCGAAGTCGGTGGTGAAGAAGACCGGTGCCTACGGGTGTACCGCCAAGGCCGGCACGGCCACACCAGACAAGAAACCCATCTGCCCGGGTGACCTGACCTACTACGAGAACAGCAAGAAGGGTACGCTGGGCTGCAAGCCCTGAGGAGATCTTTCCGGGTGACCAGCGGTGTCCCGGCTGGGCGGCAGCGGGTTCATCTGGCCGCCGGCAGCAGGCACCTGGCCGCAAGTGCAGAAAGCGGACTGCCGTCGACGAAGGTCACCAATTCGCCCGGCAACAGCCGCGTCCAGACTTCGTTGGTGGTGAGGGGCTCGGTGACGACGATGGCCAGCCGGTCGTCCGGGCCGTTGAGCTCCGACAGGTCGACCTTGACATCTTCATCGCGCAGGTGCACTTCTGCAAAAGGGTGCTGGCGCACCAGGTAATGCAGGTTGGTGCTGGCGTGGGTCCACAAAGCCTGGCCGTTGCTGAGCAGGAAATTGAAGGTGCCGTGGCGTGCAATCTGCGGCACCAGCTCGCCCAGGGTGATGGTCAGCTCGGGCACGCTGGGTACACCGGAGTGCGACTTGGCCAGCTCCTGCAACAGCCAGCAAAATGCCAGTTCGCTGTCGGTGTCTCCGACCGGCCTGAAGTGGCCATGCAGCACCGGCGCGAAGTCCTGCAGGTCGCCGTTGTGGGCAAAGACCCAGTAGCGGCCCCACAATTCCCGCACAAAAGGGTGGCTGTTTTCCAGTGTGACCTGGCCGACCGTGGCCTTGCGCACATGCGCCACCACGTTGTGGCTCTTGATCGGGAAGCTGCGCAACATCCGGGCAATGGGCGAGGTGGCGGCGCTTTCCTTGTCGACAAAATAACGGATGCCCTTGCCGGGTTGTGTGCCCGCGCTCTCGAAAAAGGCCATGCCCCAGCCATCGGCGTGGTGGTCGGTGCAGCCGCCGCGTTGCGAAAACCCGGTGAAGCTCAAAGTCAGGCTGGCGGGCAGCCGACTGTTCATTCCAAGCAGTTGGCACATGGTGGGTGATTATCGCCGCTGCCCTTGCGCTGCCGGTGCAGACCAGCAGATGGGTCGGTTGTCGGTCTTCGAGGCGTTCAATCAGGGCAACTGCGCTATCGGGGTTCCGACCACAACTTGCCGCCGGTGGCCCAGTTTTCGCGCTTGACCTCGGTGATCAGGATATCGATGCTGTCGGGCGAGCCGCCCAGCACCTCGACCGTGACACGGGTGATTTCCTGCACCAGTTTTTTCTTTTGTTCGACGCTGCGGCCCTCGAACATTTCGATGTGGTAGGTGGGCATGGTGGCTCCGTTGGTTGGTTTCAGGATGGTTTGGGTGTGGCCGCGGGTTCGCCCGGCAGCATCAGGACGAAGGCCGCGGTACAACAGGCGATGGCCGCCATGGCCAGCAACAGCGTGGCGAAGCCGGCCGCTTTGACAGCCGGGCCGAGCGAATACACCGCCAGCGAACTGATACCGAAGGACACCGCCAGCCGCATGCCCGTGACGCGGGAGCGGATGGCGTCATCGACATACCGTACGATCATGGCGTCGGTGAAGGGAATAGCGCCGAAGATTGTCACCATGAAGCCGATCTGCAGCCAGAACAGCGTCCAACCCTGGGCATGTGCGGCGAGCACAAACATGGGAATCTGCAGCAACACGACGCCCAGGTACAGCCGCTTGAGCGCGTAACGGTCGATCAGGCGCCCCACCACCACCTGTGCAAACGAGGCTACCGTGTACACCGCGGCCAGCATCAGGCCCAGCTCGGCCGGGTCGTCCACCAAGCCGGCGAATCGCTCACGCAGCAACTGCGTGTTGCCATTGGTAGTGAAGTTGAACAACAGGCTGCTGGAGATGGCGGCGAACGTCATCACCAGGAACAGGCGTGCCAGCATTTGCGGCGACAGCGTGACGCTGGCCTTGCTCTTGCGATTGGCCGGTGACTCGGTCTCCGGCGGCGTGATGCGCATGAAGACCAGACCACAGACGAACGACAACAGGGCGGGCGCCAGAAACGCCATGCGCCAGCCGGCATACTTGACCATCAAGCCGGTCAGGATGGCGGCAAATGCGATGCCGAGGTTGCCGGCCAGACCGTTCACACCGATGGTTGCGCCCGGATTGCGGGCATGCTGCAGCAACATCGGAATACCCACCGGGTGGTAAATGGACGAGAACGCGCCCAGCAGCGCCAGTGCTGCGGCCATCTGCCAGGCATTTTGTGCACTGGCGCACAGCAGCGCGGCAGCGCCCATGCCGAAGAAGAAAATCACCATCATGCTGCGCCGGCCCCATAGGTCCCCGAGCCGCCCGGCTGGCACCGATCCGAGGCCGAACAACAGGAAGGCGCCGGCGCTGTACGGCATCAGGTCTTCCCAGCGCGCAAAGCCGAATTCCATCGCGATGGTTGTCACAGCCGTGGCAAATATCAACAGGAACATATGGTCCAGCGCATGCGCCACATTGAGCAACAGGGATGTGCCGCGTGACAGATTCATGTCGTGGTCCTGGGCCAGGGGTGGTTTGACTATTTTCGCCGATCAGCGCGCAGGCGCCGCCGGTCGCACGCCAGCTGGCCGACAGGCACCCTGCTGGTCGTGGTTTTGCACCCACCGTTACGCGGTTTTTGGAGCCATTCTGCTATGCTGACCGTGACTTACTTGCGGAGATTCCCATGTGCCAGAACACCGTGTCCCGCCGTGCCGTGCTCGGCACCGCCCTTGGTACCGCTGGTGCCGCTGTCCTGCCCCAGACGGCATGGGCGCAGGCCGCGCCACGTCGCGGCGGCACGCTGATCGTTGCCGCCGATACCGAGCCGCGCAACCTGAACCCGGCCATGGTGGCCTCCAATGGCGTGTTTTATGTTGCCAGCAAGGTCATTGAGCCGCTGGCCGAGATGTCGTATGACGGCAATGGTCTGGCACCGCGCCTGGCCACCGAATGGAGTGGCAGCGCCGACGGCCGCAGCGCCAGTTTCAAGCTGCGCCCTGGCGTGTTGTGGCACGATGGCCGCCCGTTCACGTCGGCCGACGTCGCCTATTCGGCCATGGAGGTCTGGAAGAAAGCCCAGAACCTCGGGCGCGTGTTGTTCAAGGACCTGGAAGCCGTGGACACACCGGACGGAGGCACGGCAGTGTTCCGGTTCGCCAAACCAACGCCGTTCCAGCTCATCCGCAATGCCTTGCCGGCAGTGACAGCCGTGGTGCCGAAGCACCTCTACGAGGGCAGCGACCTGGCAAGCAACCCGGCGAACACCAAACTGGTCGGCACCGGGCCATTTCGCTTTGTCGAGCACAAGCCGGGCGAGTTTTACCGCCTGGCTCGCAACACCAGCTACTGGGACAAGGACAAGCCCTATCTGGACGGCATCATCTACCGCGTGTTGCCGGACGCCGGCGCTGTGGCCGCCGCCATCGAAGCTGACCAGATCCAGCTTGCCGCTTTCTCGGCCATACCGCTGAGCGAGCTGCCGCGGCTGGAGAAGATCAAGGGTGTGCAGGTAATCAGCAAGGGTTATGAAGGCATCACCTACCAGCTCACGGTTGAAATCAACCACCGGCGCCGGGAACTGGCGGATGCGCGTGTGCGCCGTGCCATCGCGCACGCCATCGACAAGGAATTCGTCGTCAAGACCATCTTTCGCGGTTTTGCCACGGTGGCGCTCGGCCCGGTACCGAAGTTCGACAAGCAGTTTCATGCGGCGATGCCGGCGCAGCCCGGTTTTGACGTGGCACGGGCCAACGCCTTGCTGGACGAAGCCGGTTATCCGCGCCAGGGTGGTGGCATGCGCTTCAAACTGCGCCTGCTGCCTGCGCCATGGTTTGAGCAGACGCGCCAGATGGGGGACTATCTGCGCCAGGCCCTGCGCGTGGTGGGCATCGATGCCGAGCTGGTCAGCAACGACGCCGCCGGACACACCAAGGCCATCTATACCGACCATGCCTTCGACCTGGCGATCGGCTCACCGGTGTACCGCAACGATCCGGCCATTTCCACCACCATCCTGTACCAGGGTGGCCTGGCGGCGGGTGTTCCATTCTCCAATCAGTATGGTTACAACGATGCCGCAGTCAATGCCACGATTCTCAAGGCATCGGAAACGCTGGACGGCCCGGCGCGGGCCCAGCTGTACCGCGAGTTTCAGCGCCAGGTGGCCGACAGCCAACCGCTGATCCATGTCGCCGAGTTCACCTTCATTTCGGTGATTCGCGACAAGCTGAACAATGTTGCCAACAACCCGCGCTGGGCGACCTCGAACTGGGCTGACTCCTGGCTGGGGGCGTGAGCCTCACACACGCTCCCGAGGCGAAGCGCACCGCGGTGTGCAGCACGGGGGTGGTTTGATGACCCGAAGGGCCGCATGAGTCCGGTGTGGCGGGTTGTAGCGCGCCGCCTGGTCAACGCGGGACCGGTGCTGGCGATTGTGGCCGTGGGATCTTATGGCTTGCTCGAATTGGCGCCGGGTGATGCGGTGGACGCCTACTTGTCCGGCAGCGGTGGCGACGCCGGGCTGGTAGCGCAGTTGCGCCAGCAGTGGGGTTTGGACCGGTCCTTCGGCACGCGCCTGTTGTCCTACCTGCTCTCGCTGTTGTCATTCGATCTGGGCTGGTCTGTCGCCTTCACCCGTCCAGTGCGCGAGGTGGTACTGGACCGGCTGGGCAATACGCTGTTGCTCATGTCGGCCGCAGTGGCCTTTTCTTTCTCGGTCGGTACTCTGCTGGGTGTTGCTGCGGGCGCGCGCCCTCGCTCTTTGCGTGACCGCTTGTTGTCGGTGCTGGCCCTGGCTCTGTACGCGGCACCGAGTTTCTGGCTGGGCCTGATGCTGATCGTCGGCTTTGCGGTCAAGCTGAGCTGGTTCCCGTTGGGTGGCATCACCAGCATCGGCGAGCCCATGGCGGGCCTGGCCCATATTCTGGATGTCGCCTGGCATCTGGTGTTACCGGCTGGTGCCCTGGGCCTGGTCTACACGGCGCTTTATCTGCGGCTGATGCGGGCCGGCATGGTGGAGGCCTGGCGTAGCGACTTTGTGCGCACGGCACGGGCCAAGGGCCTGCGGCGCCAGCGCATCGTCTGGCGCCATGTGGCGCGCAACGCCTTGTTGCCGGTAGTCACCATGCTGGGCCTGCAGGCCGGTGCCATGCTCGGTGGCAGCGTGGTGATTGAGAGTGTGTTCGCGATTCCTGGCTTGGGACGTCTGGCCTTCGAGGCGGTGACCCAGCGCGACGTGCCGCTGTTGTTGGGCATCATCTTGGCCGGCACGGTACTGGTGATTTTGGTCAATTTGCTGGTGGACCTGCTTTATGGCAGGCTCGATCCGCGGGTGGTGAGCGGCTGATGCTGCGCCGCTTTTTTCATTCTCGTGAGGGTCTGGTCGGAGTGCTGCTGCTGCTGCCCATTGTGCTCGTCGCCCTGCTCGCGCCGCTGGTGTCACCGGGTGACCCGCAGGCCATGGCCGGCCCGGCCCTGCTGGCGCCGTTCCAGGACCCGGAGTTCCTGCTTGGAACCGACCGGCTCGGGCGCAATGTGCTGGCCGGCTTGTTGCACGGCGCCAGTGCCACGCTGCTGGTTGCGGCCGCAGCGGCTTTTGGTGCGTTGTGCCTTGGCACGGCACTGGGCACGGTGGCCGGCTTTGTCGGTGGCTACACCGACGAGGCCCTGATGCGGCTGACCGAGGCATTCCAGGCCGTGCCCGGTTTCATCCTGGCGCTGGCGTTGGTCAGTGTGCTCGGGCCGTCGCTTACCAGCGTTGTGCTGGCGATCAGCCTGAGTGCCTGGACCGGCCCGGCGCGGTTGGTGCGGGCTGAGATCCTGAGCCTGCGCAGCCGCGACTTTGTGGACGCCTACCGGGTGCTCGGCATGCGGCCGCTGGAGATCGCCTTTCGCGAAGTGTTGCCCAATGCCTTGCCGCCTGTCATCACATTGGCCACGGTGGTGATCGCCGCTGCCATCCTGGTGGAGGCGGCGTTGTCGTTCCTGGGCCTGGGTGACCCGAACCGCATCACCTGGGGTCGCATGATCGCCGACGGTCGCGCGGTGTTGCGCACGGCCCCGTTCCTTTCCATCATCCCGGGCACGGCCATCATCCTGACGGTGTTGGCGGTGAACCTGATCGGTGAAGGCATCAACGAAGCGTTGGCCGGGAAGCGGGCTGCGGCATGAGCGCCGCCGGGCCGCTCCCAAGGGCGAATTCCGCAGTGCGCAGCACGGAGGATGCCTGATGAGCCCAGCCGGGCCGCTCCCAAGGGGCTCGCACCGCAGTGCGCAGCACGAAGGTACTTTGATGCATGCTTTGCCATGAGCGTGTTGCTGCAGGTGGAGCAGCTGGCGGTTGACTTCCTTGATGCCGGCCATACCGTCACCGCAGTGCGCGAGGCCAGCTTCTCTCTGGCCAATGGCGCTCGACTGGCGCTGCTGGGCGAAAGCGGCTCTGGCAAGACAGTCAGCATGATGGCCGTGGCCGGCTTGTTGCCGGACAACGCCAGGCAGCGCGGCCTGATCCGCTGGCCGGCGCTGGACGTGCCACCGCTGCTTGGCCGCGACATCGGCGTGGTGTTTCAGGACCCGATGTCCAGCCTGAACCCAGTGCTCACGGTTGGTGAGCAGATAGCCGAAGTCGGCATGACACATCTGGGACAGGACAAGGCGGCAGCATGGGCCCATGCGTGCGAGTTGCTGGAGCGTGTTGGCATACCGGATGCGCCGCGCCGCCTGGGCGCCTACCCGCACCAGTTGTCGGGCGGCCAGCGCCAGCGTGTGGCAATTGCCATGGCCATCGCTGCCGGCCCGAAGTTGCTCATCGCCGATGAACCGACGACCGCGCTCGACACCGTGGTGCAGGGGCAGATCATGGCCCTGATTGATGGCCTGGTGCGCGATACCGGCATGGCCTTGTTGCTGGTTACGCACGACATCGCGCTGGCACGCGGCGTCGCCACCCACGGTATCGTGATGCACCAGGGGGTGGTGGTGGAGAGCGCGAGCATGGACGACATCGTGCAGCGGCCGGCGCACGCTTACACACAAAGCCTGATCGCTGCGTCGCTGGATCTCGACCGCCCGGCGCCAACGCGAGCGCCCGTGCCAGCCGGGGCGCCCCTTCTCACGGCCAGCGCACTGACCAAGTCACTGGGGCGTGGCGCCAACGCGACCAGGGTGTTGCGTGGCGTTGGCCTTGAAATTCAGGCCGGCGAAACGCTCGCTTTGGTGGGCGGCTCAGGCTCCGGCAAGACGACACTGGCGCGCATCGTGATGCGCTTGATCGAAGCTGATTCTGGCGCCGTCGCTTTCGCAGGAGCCGACCTGCTGGCTCTGCGCGGTGAGGCCCTGCGCCAGGCGCGCCGACGCTTCCAGATGGTGTTCCAGGACCCGCTGGGTGCGCTCAACCCGCGCGCCAGCATCGGGCGCTTGCTGGCCGACCCGCTGCGCCTGCATCGCATGCCCTGTGGCGAGGACGCGGTGGTGGCCCTGTTGCGGCGGGTTGGCCTCGACGCCAGCCTGGCGCAGCGCCGTGCCCACGAGCTGTCGGGCGGTCAGCGCCAGCGTGTCAACATCGCACGTGCACTGGCAAGCGGCCCGGCGTTGCTGGTGCTCGATGAGCCGGTGTCGTCGCTCGACGTATAGGTGCGCGCACAGATTTTGGAGTTGCTGCGTGGCATACAGCAAGACACCGGGGTTGCCTGCCTGTTCATCAGCCACGACCTTGCCGTGGTGCGCGCCGTGGCTGATCGGGTGGCTGTGATGGAGGCAGGCCGGATTGTCGAAACCGGCACTACCGCCCAGGTTATCGGGCATCCACAGCACACAGCCACTCGGGCCCTGCTGGCGGCCGCGCCGCGGCTGGGCTGCACCCGATTGTTCGAAGGAGAAGTTGCATGAGTGAAGAAACCCTGCGCCATGAGCTGGAAGCCAGTTTTCGCAACCGCGCCGACCTGTACCGGCTGATGCACGCCGAGCTGGTGGCCGAACTCGGGCGCGAACAGGGCGAAGCGCTGATGGTGCGCATCGTCGAGAAACGCGGGCGCGAGGTTGGCAGCGGTTATTTCAAGGAACGGGGCCCCGCTGCGCTGGCGGTGGGCGAAGCGTTTCTGGCAATCAGCCCGGACCACGGCCGCATGTACCCGACGGATGTGACGCGCCGCGCCAACGGCATCGAGTTCCGCGTCAAACGCTGCCCGCTGAAAGACGCCTGGCAGGAGGCTGGCCTGGACAACGACACCATTGCCACCTTGTGTCGCGTCGCCGGGGCCTTCGACAAGGGCCTGTTCGAAGCCGCCGGTGTGCAGTTTCGCAACGAAACCTGGAGCGCCCAGCGCGGCGGCGGGTGCTGCCACATCATGCTGACCGACGCTGCCAGCTGAAGCTGCTTGCCGTGTGCCGCTTTGTCGGCCCTGCGATGCGTGGCATGATTGCCGCAAAGCGGTGCGATTGACAAGGCACTTGTCAGGATCATCGGGGGCTGGACCACTACCGGGAGACCAGTATGGAGCATGGATTGCCGAATTGGCGTCAGGGCGCGGCATGAACCAGCGCCGCAGGAGTGTGACGACACTGCTTGCCGCCGGTTGCCTGCCTGCAACGCGATTGGCGGCACAGCAGGCGACGCGCAGTTACAAACTGGGCTGGTTGTCCACCGGATCACCACGCACCGAGTCGTACAACCTGGCGTTTTTCGAGCGCCTGCGCGAGCTCGGGTTTGCCGAGGGGCGAAACCTGATCGTCGAATACCGCAACGCCGACGGGCACGTTGATCGGCTGCCCGAACTGGCGCGGGAGCTGGCGCGCCAGAGATGCGACATCTACCTGGCACCAGGCCCTGAGGCCAGCTTGGTGGCGATGAAACAGGCCACGCTTGATCAGCCCATCATCATCGCCGCCAACGACTACGACCCGGTGGCCACGGGACATGTGGCCAGCCTGGCGCGGCCCGGCGGGCGCATCACCGGTGTCTACCAGTTGCAGGAGGAGCTTGCCGCCAAGCGGCTGGAGTTGATGAAGGAGCTGCTGCCCAAGGCCAAGAAGATCGGCGTGCTGGCCGATTCGGCAACGCTGCGCCAGCTCGCGCGGGTACGCGAGGCCGCCAAGACGCTGGGCCTGGAGCTGCTGGTGCACGAGTTCAAGACTGCGCCCTACGACTACGACGCCGCCTTTGCCGCTTTTGCGCACGGCAAGGTGGATGCCGTGCTGCCGCTGGGCTCCGGCCTGTTCGTGCCGGCGCGGCGCAAGTTGCCGGAGCTGGCATTGCAGCACCGCCTGCCCGGCATGTTCAACAACGCACTGTGGGTCGAAGCGGGCGGGCTGGTGTCGTATGGGGTGGATTTCGCCGCGGCCTACCGGAGCGCAGCCGACATGGTGGCGCAGGTACTGAACGGTGCCAAGCCGGCCAGCTTGCCGGTGCGGCAGGCCACGGTGATCGAGATGGTGGTCAATATGCGCACCGCCAAGGCTCTCGGCGTCGTTTTGTCGCAGGGTATCGTGCTGCGCGCGAATCGGGTGATTGAATGAGGCGGCGCAAAATTGTTGTCGCATCGGCGGGCATGTCATCGGCCAAGTTGATTGGCTTGAAGATTCCACAGGCATTGCTGCTGCGCGCCGATGAGGTGATCCAGTGAGGACCGGTGAATCGACTCTGCACCAAGTGGCAATTGGGCACCAGTGGGCCCTGTTACTTCTTGCCAACCCGGGCGCTTTGGATGATTTGCTGCACGTCAGCGCACAGCCTTGGCAAATCCTGTTCGATCATCGACCACACTGCATCGAGGTCAACATTGAAATAAGCGTGGATCAGCCGATCCCGTGTGCCTGCGATTTGACGCCAGGGGACGGACGCATGGCGATCCGTCAAGTCCTTACTCAGGTTCTTCACCGCTTCGCCGACGATTTCCAGCTGACGGATGACCGCACTCTGGGTCTTGCGATCCAGCATGAAGCCGGCCTGGCCGGCAGTCGTGAAACTCTCGATATCTGCCACCGCGGCCAATATGTGATTCAGAAACAGTGCGTCGCGCTCGCTCATATCGGCCGGGCTTGCGCCAGGATGCGATTCCTCATGTCCGGATGCAGTTCGCGCTCTGTGCACAAGTCCACTGGCACGCCCAGCGCATCCTCGATGTCGAGTTGCAGGCCGACGATGCGCAGCAGCGACGTACCGTCGGGAACGTCGATCAACAAATCCAGGTCACTGCCCTCGTGGTCAAGACCATTTGCGACAGAGCCGAAGACACGCATACGAGTGGCGCCGCGCGCGGCAGCCAGAGTGAGAATCAGATCGCGGTTTGATGACAGTGCTTCGGAAGGGCGCATGGTTGGATTTTGTCAGGTTTCAGGCGGGGGCGCCGCTCATGGCACTGCCTGGTTCATGGCCCGGCCACAGGGCCAGTTGGCGCTTGCTGACGAGGTAACTGCATGACGATTCGACGGCGCTTGATAACAACTGCGCTGGCTGGCAGCCTGCTCACGGGCCAGCGTTTGTCCCAGGCGCAAGCCACAGAGCGCGTATGGCGCGTCGGTGTCTTGCGGCCTACCGCAGCACCCATTGCCGCGACGGAGTTGGTGGCGGAGGGCATTCCAACGGCCCTGCGCGAACTCGGTTATGTCGAAGGCCGCAACCTGGTGATTGAGTCGCGCTGGGCGCAAGGCCAGGCTGAAAGGCTGCCGGCGTTGGCAAGCGAGCTGGTACAGGCCAAGGTCGATGTCATCATCGCCGTCGGTGCAGCGGCGGTGCGTGCCGCGAAAGGGGCGACCGCGACCATCCCCATCATCCTGTTTGGCAACTTTGATCCGGTGGCGCTTCGCCTGGTCGCCAGCCTGGCACGGCCCGGTGGCAACGTGACCGGGGTGCTGATGGCTCCCGATGGCACCCTCGCTGGCAAAAAACTTGAGCTGATCAAGGCGGCCGTGCCAGCGGCAAGAAAGATCGCCTTTCTGACGCCGCCCGACGACCATGCGATGCGGCTGCAAGTACAGGAGACCCGCTCGGCCGCGGCGGCGCTGGGAACGGAGTTGCTGGTGACCGAGGTGCAAGGCAGTGACTATGGCCGCGCATTCACGGCCATCGTCACGCAGCGCCCCGGTGCCTTGTTCGTTGGTGCCCACACCTCGTTTACGCGGGATCGCCAGCAGATCTCGCCCTGGCCGCGAAACACCATCTGCCCGCCATGTACGAGTGGCGCGAGCAGGTCGAGGATGGTGGCCTGATGGCCTACGGCGCCAGCCTGTACGGGCTGTACCAACGCATCGCCATCTACGCCGACCGCATTTTCAAGGGCGCCAAGCCTACCGAGATGGCGGTGGAGCGGCCGACCAAGTTCGAGCTGGTCATCAATTTGAAGACCGCCAAGGCACTGGGCCTGACCATCCCGCAATCGGTGTTGCTGCGGGCAGACGAGGTCATACGATGAGCCAGCAGAAGCAACGGCGCTCCATTCTGGCGGCGTGTGGCAGCGTGCTGGTGGCACCGCAATTGATGGCGCAAACGACCGGCCGGACCTACCGCATCGCCCACCTCTCTGGCAGTGGCGCGTTGGCGAGCAGGCAATTTCTCGCTGCCTTTCGCAATGGCATGCGAGCACTCGGACATGCAGAGCCGGGTGGCTATTTGCTGGAAGAACGTTATGCCGAAGGAAAGAGTGACAGGTTGACTGCACTGGCGCAAGAACTGGTCGAGCGCAGGCCCGACGTGATGCTGGTCTCCACCACACCGGCCAGCCTGGCGGCCAAGGCAGCCAGCAGCAACCTGCCCATGGTGGTGGTGCTGGTGGCCGACCCGGTGGGCGCGGGTATCGTGCAGAGCCTGGCGCGCCCGGGTGGCAATATCACCGGCATCACCAACATCGTGGCCGAGCTGGCAGGCAAACGGCTGGAGCTGCTGAAGGAAATGGTGCCAGCGGCCCGTCGCGTTGCCGTATTCATCAACCCGGACTCGCAGAATGCGCCGCTGCAATTGCACAACGCGCAAGCGGCGGCAGTGCGGCTGGGTATCGATCTGGCGCCGGTGCTGGAGATTCGCAAGGCGGCTGACCTGGGAGTTGCTTTCGAAGCAGCAGTGCGCGGGCGTGCTGGTGCTGCCATCCGCATGATCGACCCGTTGGTGTTCATGCTGCGCGAGCAGACCGCGGCGCTGTCGATCAAGCACCACCTGCCGGTGATCTATCCTTCGCGTGAAGATGTCGAGGCCGGCGGCCTGGTCGCGTATGGCGCCAACGTGCCCGAACAATATCGGCAGGCCGCCCGCTTGGTCGACAAGATTCTGAAGGGCGCCAAACCGGCCGATCTGCCGGTGGAGCAGCCGACCCGGTTCGAGCTGGTCATCAATTTGAAGACCGCCAAGGCCCTGGGCCTGACAGTCCCACAATCGGTTTTGTTGCGGGCCGATGAGGTGTTCCAGTGAGCCGCCGGGCCGATCCCGAGCCGAACAGCGTCGCAACGCTTTGCGCACAGCCTGCTTGTGCACCCCTGAGGTCGCGGCGACATGATCGTGGCGTCGGCGTGCCAACGGGACGATCTGCCCGTCTTGTACAATTTGAAAATCGATTATTCAATTTGTACAAATGATTGTTCGCCATGCCTCCCGCTTGCTCGGCCAGTTGGCCAGGGGCTTTCCGGTGGTGGCCCTGACCGGGCCACGCCAGTCCGGCAAGACGACACTGGCGCGCCAGGTGTTTGCGGACAAGCCGTACTTCACCCTGGAAGACCTCGAAACGCGTCAGCGGGTCGTGTCCGATCCGAGGCAGTTCTTTGCGCATCTGCCTCATGGGGCCGTGCTCGATGAGGTGCAGCGGTGCCCGGAACTTTTTTCCTACCTGCAGGGCGTGGTGGACGAACGTGCACGCATGGGTGAGTTCGTCATCACGGGGTCGCAGCAGTTCGGTCTGGTCGAGCGCATCACGCAGTCGCTGGCGGGTCGCGTTGGGCTTGTGCAGCTATTGCCGTTGTCGCTGCCGGAACTGACCCAGGCCGGATTGGCCGGCCGCACGCTGGAGCAGGTGGTGTGGGCGGGCGGTTACCCGGCGCTTTTCGACCGGCGTCGGCAACTCAGCAGCCCGGGCCAGTGGCTGGGCGCCTACACGGCAACGTATATCGAGCGCGATGTGCGCCAGCTGCTGGATGTGGCCGATTTGAGCTTGTTTCAGCGCTTTGTCCTGATGTGTGCTGCCCGCACGGGGCAGCTGCTCAATCTGTCCGCGCTGGCCGCCGATTGCGGCATCAGCCACACCACGGCGCGTAGCTGGTTGACGGTGCTGCAGGCAAGTTACCTGGTGCATTTGTTGTCGCCCTACCACCAGAACTTCGGCAAGCGCCTGGTCAAGATGCCCAAGTTGTATTTCCTGGATACCGGCTTGCTCTGCCATCTGTTGCGCATCGACAGCGCCCAGACCCTGGCAACCCATGCTTTGCGTGGCGCCATCTTTGAATCCTGGGTGGTGGCCGAAACCATCAAGCACCGCTGGAACCAGGGCCTGCCGGCCGATATCTATTTCTGGCGCGACAA
This sequence comes from Betaproteobacteria bacterium, assembly GCA_031363785.1. GTDB lineage: Bacteria > Pseudomonadota > Gammaproteobacteria > Burkholderiales > Burkholderiaceae_C > CAISIP01. Next base: position 1,851 of record JANLVB010000328.1, on the reverse strand, counting down.
CCATGGAACAGAGATCGATCTGCTGTTTGAAAACGCGGGGCAACTGCATGCCGTGGAGATCAAGTCGGGCGCCACGTTTTCCCCGGACTGGCTGCAGCCCAGCCATCGCTGGCAGCGGTACGCTGGCGCAGCCGCCGCCGCGCCGGTGCTGGTGTACGGTGGGCGGGACAGTTACATGGTGCAGGGCGTGCAGGTCGTCGCGTGGCATCGACTTGGAGGCTGAATGATCGTCAACCAGAATTCGGCCAAGGTGTTGGGCGTGACAATCACGCATGCGCTGCTGCTGCGCGCCGATGAGGAGGTTCAATGAAGAAACGCCGTCAGTTCATGCTCGGTGCCGGCATCGGGGTACTCTTGCTGCCGCTCACCAGTGTGGCGCAAAGCACCGCAACCAGGCAGCCAATCGGCTGGATTTCGTTCGCCGATCCGGGCCGCACGCTGGACGACTTTCGCGCCGGCCTGGACGCGTTGGGATATTCCGGCGCCAGGGCGCCGCGTATCGAGCTGCGAATTACACAGCGCGATGAGTCGAGTGTGCGCGCTGTTATCGACGAAATGTTGCGCCTTTCAGTAGCGATGGTGGTCGTCACTGGCCCGGCAGCGCCGTCAGTGCACCGCGCGGCCGGCGGACGTATACCTGTGGTGTTCGCGTTCAGCGGCGATCCGGTCGAGGCCGGCCTGGTGCAGAGTTTTGCCCGCCCCGGCGGCAGTACGACAGGCATGTCTTTTCTCGCGCTGGAACTGGTCGGCAAACGCATGGAATTGATCAAGCTGATCGAGCCGAAGATGAGCCGTGTCGCGATACTTGCCAACCCGCAGCACCCGGGCGTACTGGCCGAGCGCAGGGAGTCGTTGGCGGCGGCCGAGCGGCTCGGATTGCAGGTGGTCTATGTGGAGTTAGGTTCGTCGGAAGAATTTGAGCCCGCCCTGCAGAAGATTCGCCTGCAGAACTGCCAGGGCATGGTGGTTTTTCCCGATGCGGGGATGGTCGCCCGTGCGCAGCGGATTGCAGCGTTTGCGTTGCAGGAGCGCATCTTGTGTGTCTCTGGCTGGGCCATATTCGCTCAGGCGGGGTGCATCGCCAGCTACGGACCCAACCTGCGCGATGGTTATCGTCGTTTGGCGCATTATGCGGACCGGATTTTCAAGGGCGCAGCGCCGTCGAGCCTGCCCGTCGAGTTGCCGGCCCGCCTGGAGACGGTGATCAACCTCAGGACCGCCAGGGTGCTCGGCGTCACCATCCCGTACAGCGTGTTGCTGCGCTCCGACGAGTTGATTGAGTGACGCGGGCCGACACCCACTGCGCGGCCGTCCCGCCCTCAGGCGGCAAGTGTTGCGACGCGTAGCGTGGTGGCCGCGCGCACCAGAGCTGCGTCCTTGGTTGCCAGTGGCAGCCCCAGGCGCATGGCCAGTTCGAGGTAGCTCGCGTCGTATGTCGTTAGCTGCTGTGCGCGCGCAAGCGGCAGCACATCCCGAAATGCGCGCCCCGGTTGGTCTGGATCGACGCGAATGTCGAGTGCACCCAGTATCCCCAGGAATTCGACGCTGCGCGCCTGGGTGATGCGCCGGCGTTTCTCGGAACCAAGCAGGATGTTGCCCACCTCCAGCGCCCACAAGGCTGGTACAACCGCCGGCGCGTGGTGCAATCGGTCAAGCAGCGCCCAGGCGGCCGGTGTGCCTTCGTCGTCGAAGCACCAGGCAAGCGCGACCGAGGCGTCGAGTACAAAGCCAGTCACCGGCGGCCCTCGTCGCGCAGCTTCTTCCAGGACAGGCGCCCCAGCGTCTGCTTCTTGGCGAACACTTTGGCCCGCGCAATCGGATCGCCGACCGCGCTGGCCCGGGGCGCATGGG
>JANLVB010000326.1:0-2703 GCA_031363785.1 Betaproteobacteria bacterium | reverse complement strand
AGGCGACATCTCGGCAGCACTGCTGTCCGATGGGGATTGCGCCATGGCGCCGCTGTAAGCCACCAGGTTGTTGATGTCGCTGCGCGTGGCGGCCTTGGTGTTGCTCGGCATGAGTCCCTGGCTGACCCAGATCATGCTGTGCTGCATCGCCAGTGCGAACAGGCTGTTGAGGGTCGAGAGCTTGTCGCCATTCAGCCCGGAGCTGTTGGTAAAACCCGCCGCCAGCTTGTCCTTCCAGGCCTGCACGTACCAGGGTTTGCTGGAGGCATCGGCAAACTTCTTGAACTGCCAGCTCACATTGGCCATGTAGGTGGGTGAGCCAAAAATTATCGCGTCGGCAGCGGCCAGTGTTTCCCATCCGCCTGTCGCCAGGTTGCCATCGGCATCGATGGCCAGCAGTTCGGCGTCGGCCCCCTGGGCGACCGCCTGCGCCATGCGCTGCGTGTGGCCGTAGCCGGAATGAAAAACCACCACTACCTTTGTCATGTCAATGCTCCTGAAAATGGAATAGGGGGAAACCGGTATCTGGTCGCGACGGCAAAGCCAAAGGCCAAGTGTTGAAGAAACAAGGCCAACGTGGCGCTCGACCGCAGCGCCTGCTTACGGTGCGAGATCAAACACCAGCACTTCGGCATCGACCGCCTGGTCGAGCGTCAGCTGGTTTTCGTCCTGCAGCATCAAGGCGTCACCGGCATGTAGTGCCTGGCCATTGGCGCGCAGGGCACCGCGCACCAAGTGCACATAGGCCTTGCGCGCTGGGTCGAGCGTCGTCTGCACCCTGTCGGCACCGTCCAGCAAGCCGGCGTAAAGGGCGGCGTCTGCATGGATGGTGACCGACCCGTGCGCCCCGTCAGGGGAGGCCACGAGACGCAGGCGCCCGCGCTTTTCTGCCTCGGGGTAGGTCCGTTGTTCATAGCCCGGGTGGATACCGCGCACGTTGGGCTCGATCCAGATTTGCAGGAAATGCGTGGTGGCGTCGGGCGCATGGTTGAACTCGCTGTGCCGCACCCCGGTACCGGCGCTCATGCGTTGTACATCGCCCGGTGGAATGCCTTTCACGTTGCCCAGCGTGTCCTTGTGTGCCAGCTCGCCACTGAGCACATAACTGATGATCTCCATGTCGCGGTGCCCGTGGGTGCCAAAGCCGGTGCCTGGCGCGATGCGGTCTTCGTTGATCACGCGCAGGTTGCCCCACCCCATGTGTTCGGCGTCGTGGTAGTCGGCGAAAGAGAAACTGTGGAACGACTTCAGCCAGCCATGATCGGCCAGACCCCGTTCACCGGATTTGCGCAACTTCAGCATGTGTACTCCTGGTTGTCCTGGGGGCAACTGTAGGCCACCGGTGGGCAACACCCGAGCGACGTGGGTGTTGCCACCCGTGTAAAGTGCAAGACAAACAACAGACCCGAAAGACAGGCACCATGACCCAACCCAAGCACATTGCAATCGTCGGCGCCGGGATGGCCGGCGTCACCTGTGCACGCACCCTGGTGCAAGCTGGCCACCGGGTGACCGTGCTGGAGAAAAGCAGCGGCGCGGGCGGGCGCATGGCGACACGGCGCAGCGCATTTGGCGGTTTTGACCACGGAGCGCAGTACTTCACGGTGCGTGATGCGCGCTTCGCGCGGGCCCTGCAAACAGTACCGGGACTGTGCAAACCCTGGAGCGCCAACACGGTGCGGGTGCTCGACACCCACGGGCGGGTGGCCGCGGCCGGCCTGCCGGCAAACGAGCCGCATTGGGTGCCCACACCGGGCATGAATGCCCTGGTGCGCGCCTGGGCGCAGCCGCTGCAGACCCATGCCGCCCTGGTGTTGCAGGCGCGCGTGACGCGCATCGAACGCGATGCCCGCCAAGGCTGGCTGTTGCACAGCGCCAGCGACAGCGGTGGCACACACCACCATGAAGCCCTGTCCGGTGTCGACGCCGTGCTGCTGGCCGTACCGTCGCGCCAGGCCAGCGAATTGCTGCAGAACTCGGATCTGGCACCGCGCCTGGTGAAAGAGATCGACAGCGTCGAAGTGGCGCCCTGCCTGACGCTGATGCTGGCCTATCCGCAGGCCATGCAACCGGCGTTCAGCACCCTGGGCCCGCAGTGGAATGCGGCGCGCAGCACGCACCACCGCATCGCCTGGCTGGCGCGTGAGTCATCCAAACCGGGGCGGGACCTGATCGAGCGCTGGACCGTGCAGGCCAGCGCCGCATGGTCGAGTGAACATTTCCATGACGACCCGGCACGTGTGCAGGCGAAGTTGCAAAAAGCCTTCGCCGAGGTCACCGGCATTCGTGCCGAACCGGGCCACGCCGAAGTCCAGCGTTGGGCCTATGCCCAGACACTGCGGCCGCTGGGCCGCAACTTTGTCTGGGATCACAAACAGGCACTGGGGGTGTGTGGCGATTGGTGCATTGGCCACCGGGTCGAAAATGCCTTTGTGTCGGGTCTGGAGCTGGCACTCGCCGTCGCCTGACCAATACTGGTGTGCCAGGGCATCGTTACACCGGCCGGTTTGCGCCCTCACCCACCGGGCTGTTGCACGCCGGTTCGGTAGTTGCAGCGCTGGCCAGCTGGCTGGATACGCGCGCAGCCGGCCCCATGGCACGCTGGCTGGTTCGTATTGAAGATGTTGACGGCAACCGTTGCCGGCCTGAACTGGCCCGCGCCAACCTGCAGCAGCTTGCGGCGTTGGGCCTGCTGCCGCAGTT
>JANLVB010000338.1:0-3409 GCA_031363785.1 Betaproteobacteria bacterium | reverse complement strand
GCGCCTATGTGCGTCGGCTCAGTGTGGCGGGAAACAACCGTACCCGCGATGAAGTGGTGCGGCGCGAGTTCCGCCAATTCGAAGCAGCCTGGTACGACGCCGACAAGATCAAGCTGTCGCGCGACCGCGTTGATCGTCTGGGTTTTTTCAAGGATGTTTCGGTAGAGACGCAGGAGGTCTCGGGCTCGCCCGATCAGGTGGACCTGACGATCACGGTCGTCGAAAAGCCGACCGGCAATTTCAGCCTGGGTGCCGGTTATTCCACAGCCGACGGCGTGGGTCTCACGGCTGGCGTCAAGCAGGAGAACGCCTTTGGTTCGGGTAACTCGCTGGGTGTGCAGATCAATACCAGCAGAATCAACCGGACCATCGTCTTCAGCACCACCGACCCCTACTTCACCACCGACGGTGTGTCGCGTTCGATCGATGTGTACCACCGCAACACCAGCCCCTATTCAGACACTGGCAGTTACAAACTCGTGACCACGGGCGGTAGTTTGCGCTTTGGTGTGCCGTTTACCGAGTCGGATACCGTTTATTTCGGCGCTGGCGCGGAGCGCACCAAGATTGTTCCGGGGACCAATTTGCCAGGCGCCTACGCTGTCTATGCTGCGCAGTTCGGGTTTTCCAGCATCACGGCACCGCTGACAGTTGGATGGGCACGCGATACCCGCGACAGCGCACTGGTACCCAACAGTGGCATTTTCCAGCGTGCCAACGCGGAGTGGGGGGTTGCCGGTGATGCCAAGTACATCACGGGCGGTTACCAGTATCAGCAATTTGTGCCGCTGAACAAACAATTCACATTTGCCTTCAACACCGATATTGGCTGGGGCAAAGGTTTGTCAGGGTTACCTTTTCCCCTGTTCAAGAACTTCTACGGTGGTGGCCTGGGTTCGGTTCGGGGATTTGAGCAGGGCAGCTTGGGGCCGCGCGATGCTACCACCGCAGCCGCATTGGGCGGCGCCAAGAAATTCAACCTGAATCTCGAGCTGCTGGCTCCGTTTCCGGGTGCCGGCAACGACCGCTCCTTGCGTCTGTTCGGGTTCCTCGACGTCGGCAACATTTATGGCGACGGCCAGAAGATTCGCCTTGATGACATGCGCTCAGCGGCTGGTGTGGGCATGAGCTGGGTCTCGCCAGCCGGGCCATTGCGGCTGGCCTATTCGCGGCCAGTGCGCAAGTTTGCTGGCGATAAAATCCAGAATATTCAATTTCAAATCGGAACGTCCTTCTAATGTTGCCATTTTCCCGTGTTGGTTTTTCGGCCTTGGCCTTTGGCATTGTGGCGCTGGTGTCCCAGGTCCAGGCGCAGGAGTTTCGTGTCGGCTTCGTCAACACCGAACGCATCATGCGTGAGGCGACAGCGGCAAAATCGGCCAGCGCCAAGCTGGAGCAGGAGTTTTCCAAGCGCGAGAAGGACTTGGTTGACCTCGGCAGCACTATCAAGGCGGCGGCCGACAAACTGGAGCGTGATGGCCCGACACTGTCAGAGACCCAGCGCAATACACGGCAAAAGCAGCTGGTGGACCAAGACCGCGACTTGCAGCGCAAACGGCGGGAGTTCCAGGAAGATCTCAACGCCAGGCGCAATGAGGAATTGCAGGCTGTGATCGAGCGTGCCAACCGGATCGTCAAGCAGGTCGCGGAAACCGAGAAATACGATCTCGTGCTGCAGGAACCGGTGGTCTACATCAACCCCAAACATGACATCACCGACAAGGTGATCAAGGCCCTGAACGCCGGGGCCAAGTAGTCTGCCGCAGGCAGTGCACCCGTGACTCTGTCGCTGGGAACCCTGGTTGACACGCTGGGCGGCACGCTGGTTGGTGACCCCGCACAATTGATTACCGGGCTGGCTCCAATCGAAACCGCGACTGCCGGTCAACTCAGCTTTGTCAGCAATATGCGCTATCGGCCATTGTTGACCGCGAGCCAGGCGCAGTGTGTGGTGGTTGGCGAGGATTTGCGCGAAGCCGCCAGCGTGCGCGGCGCCTGTATCGTGGCCGCCGATCCGTACCTGTACTTCGCCCGCGTGACCCAGTTGTGGCGGCGTCGGCATGCGGTTGGTGGCCGACCTGGAATTCATCCGACTGCGGTGGTTGATCCGCTGGCGGTGGTGGCGGCTGACGCTGTGGTCGGGCCGCTGTGTGTGGTCGAGCAGGGTGCGACGATCGGCGCTGGAACGGTACTGAAATCCCGGGTTACGGTGGGCGAGGGCTGCTCGGTGGGACAACGCTGCATATTACATTGCGGTGTCGTGGTTGGTGCGGACGGGTTCGGTTTTGCGAAGGACGAAGGACGCTGGGAAAAGATCGAACAGCTCGGTGCGGTACGCATCGGGGATGATGTTGAGATTGGTGCCAATACCTGTGTGGATCGCGGCGCGTTGTCAGACACCGTGATTGAAGACGGTGTCAAACTTGACAACCTGGTGCAGATTGGGCACAACGTTTTTGTCGGGAGACACACCGCCATGGCCGCCTGTGTGGGCATTGCCGGCTCCGCGCGCATCGGCGCGTTTTGCACCATTGGTGGTGCGGCCGTGGTGCTGGGGCATCTCAGCCTGGCGGACCACGTGCACATCTCGGCCGCATCGGTCGTGACGCGCTCGATACACAAGGCGGGCCACTACACTGGCATATTTCCCATCGACGACAATGCGCAGTGGGAGAAAAACGCAGCGGCCGTGAAACGCCTGCATGCCCTGCGCGCCCGACTGGTTGCGCTGGAAAACCTTGCACCACCTACACCACCTCCATGATGGATATCCACCAGATCCTCAAGCAACTGCCACACCGCTTCCCGTTCCTGCTGGTGGACCGGGTGCTGGAACTTGAACGTGGCAAGCACATCAAGGCGTTGAAAAACGTCACGATCAATGAGCCATTTTTCTCCGGTCATTTTCCGCATCGGCCGGTCATGCCCGGTGTGCTGATGCTGGAAGCGCTGGCGCAGGCGGCTGCCTTGCTGGCGTTCGATGCCCTCGGCGTCACGCCGGACGACAAGACGGTGTATTACTTCGCCGGCATCGATGCGGCCCGCTTCAAGCGACCGGTGGAACCTGGTGACCAATTGATTCTGCATGTCGAACTGGCGCGCATGAAATCCGGCATCTTCAAGTTCAATGCCCGTGCCACGGTGGGCGACGAGCTCGCGGTGCAGGCCGAATTGATCTGCACCATGCGCAGCATTGCCTGAGCGCACTCGCCACCACGGTGCCGGCCATGCAGTTTATCCATCCGACCGCCATCGTTGACGCTGCGGCCGAGCTCGATAGCAGCGTCGAGGTGGGTCCCTACAGCATCATCGGTGCGGGCGTGCGAGTCGCGGGCGGCACCCGGATCGGGCCGCATTGCGTCATCGAGGGGCGTACCACGATAGGGCGAGACAACCGCATTTTCCAGTT
>JANLVB010000251.1:0-12978 GCA_031363785.1 Betaproteobacteria bacterium | reverse complement strand
CCTCGGGCTTGAGGGCTTGGGCCTGGGCGGCGCCACCAACGAACTGGGCCAAACCGAGGGCAGACAGACCTGCCACCGAAAATTCACGACGTTTCATGTTTGCTCACTCCTGAAAATTGAATATTACCGATCTGTTGAATGCATCCGACACAAAATTGTTCTAATGCCGAGTGACCGGGAAGATTTCGTCGCGAGCGGGCCAAGGTGGTGTTGAGGAGCGGAACCGTACCCATGTACGGTGAGCACCGCAGACGCCAGATTGGCACGCGCAGCAGAAAGATTCCTGGTCACTCAGCGCTGTACCCTGACCAACGCGGCCTCGACCCCCAACGCCTCCAGCTTTTCCTTCAGCTTGTCGGCCTCTTCTTTCCTGTCCAACGGGCCAGCACGCACCCGGTAAATCGTGCGCCCGGCCTGCTCCCGCTCCGACACTTTGGTCTCGATGCCGGCCAGCGACAGCTTGGCCCGATGGCTTTCAGCGTCTTCCGCCGTGCGATAGGCACCAGCCTGCACAAAATAGGAGAACGGATCAACTGCCACGCCGGATGACCGCGCTTTGGCCAAATCGCCCAAAGGATCTGCCGGAGTTGCTGCCTTGCGCTCGGCATTGGCATCGACAGCCGGGGCCGTCGGCGCTGGTTTCGCCGCCGTTGCGGAGGCCTCCGGTACTGCCGCCGAAGCCGCAGAAGCCGGTCGTGCCGGGGTTTTTCCGTACAACGGGGCGTTCGGGTCCCAGTCCTTGTTTTTCCGGGCTTCGGCCGCGTCCTGGTCGGGCGACCGGGTTTGACCCTTGTTGACGAACGGTACCGGCATCTTGGTCACATAGATGGCCACGGCCAGGGCCAGCCCCAGACCCATGACCAGGCCAATCACCAGGCCCAGCAACGTGCTGCCACGTTGCCGCTTCATGCCCTGTCCTTGTTGTGCGATTGCATAGTGCGTGTAATTGTCGGTGTTCTGTGGTTACATCTTGTGCGGCGCAGCAACCCCCAGCACCGCCAGACCATTACGCAGCACCTGGGCGGCGGCGGCTACCAGCGCCAACCGTGCCAGCCGCAACGCCAAATCATCCACCAGTATGCGTTCGGCATCATAGTAACTGTGGTAACAGGCGGCCAGGCCGCGCAGGTAGAAACTCACGTCATGCGGGGCACAGTCGCGTGCCGCATCCGCCAGCATGTCGGGATATTTGGCCAGCTCCAGCATCAGGGCCTGCGCCGGCGCGCTGTCAAGCACATCCAGCGCAACCCCGGGCAGCGTCGTGGCAGGGTCGCCGCCCCAGGCGGCCAACACCGAGCAGATACGGGCATGGGCATACTGAACGTAGTACACCGGGTTGTCGTTGTTCTGAGCCAGCGCGAGGTCCACGTCGAACACATATTCAGTATCCGGCTTGCGGCTGAGCAGGAAAAACCGCACCGCATCCTTGCTGGTCCAATCGATCAGGTCGCGCAGCGTGACATAGGAGCCGCTGCGTTTGGAAATCTTGACCTCTTCCCCGCCCCGCATCACCCGCACCATGGTGTGCAGCACGTAATCTGGATAAGCGGCAGGAACACCGACATCGGCCGCCTGCAGCCCGGCGCGCACACGCGCAATCGTTCCATGGTGGTCCGTGCCCTGGATATTCACGACGCGCGAGAAGCCGCGTTCCCATTTGCTGATGTGGTAGGCGACATCGGGTACAAAATAGGTGTAGCTGCCGTCGCTCTTGCGCATGACACGGTCCTTGTCATCACCGTAGATGGTGGACTGCAGCCACAATGCGCCATCCTTCTCATAGGTTTTTCCAGTCTCCTGCAGGCGGCGCACGACGGCCTCCACCTTGCCGCTGGTATACAGGCTGGATTCGAGGTAGTAATTGTCGAACTGCACCGCAAAGGCGCGCAGGTCCAGGTCCTGTTCATGGCGCAGGTAGGCGACAGCGAACTCGCGGATCGCATCCACGTCGTTTACATCACCACTGGCGGTGGTGACCCGGTCGTCGGCGCGCACTGTCTTGCATGCCAGGAAGTCGCGCGCGATATCAGCAATATAGTCGCCGTTGTAGGCCGCCTCAGGCCAGTGCGCGTCGCCCGGCTTGACTCCCTGGGCCCGCAACTGCGTGCTTCTGGCCAGCGTGGCGATCTGCACCCCGGCGTCGTTGTAATAGAACTCACGGTACACGTTCCAGCCCTGGCTGGACGCGAGGTTGCAGATGGCGTCTCCCAGCGCCGCCTGGCGCCCATGGCCGACATGCAGCGGCCCGGTCGGGTTGGCCGACACGAACTCCACCATCATGCGCCGACCATGCGGGCTGCGGCTGCCAAAACGGTCCGCCTGTGCCAGCACCTCATGCACCACCTGCTGTTTGGCCGTGGCTTTAAGCCGGATATTCAGGAACCCTGGCCCGGCGATGTCTACCTGCGCCACCCAGCGGGCAAATGCCTCTGTGGCCAGTACACCGGTGCATAGCTGTTGCGCAAGCTGGCGCGGATTGGTCTTGAGTGTCCTGGCCAATTGCATCGCCACGGTCGTTGCCAGGTCCCCGTGCGCCGTCACCTTGGGTGACTCAAACTGGGCTTTGGCACCGGCGCCTGGCGAGAGTTGATCCAGTACCTGCCCCAGGGCGGCCAACAACTCCTCTTTTACTTTCTGCATTGCCCGATTTTAGGCGGCGTCGTAATCCGGATTGTCAATTCGCGCGTTGTGTGTTGGAATCCCCAGCCGGGATTGTTCCCAAATCAACCCAACCACAGGATCCACCATGAAAAGGCTGCTCTCATTGATCACCGTCGGCGTCGCACTCTCCTTCGGCGCGGCCCATGCCGAGGACAAGCCCAAGACGCCGCAGCAAGGCAAGATGGCCATGTGTAACAAGGAGGCCGGTGACAAGAAGGGCGACGAGCGCAAGAAATTCATGAGTGACTGCCTGAGCGCGAAAAAAGAGACCCAGCAAAGCAAGATGGGCAGCTGTAACAAGGAAGCCGGCGACAAGAAGGGCGACGAGCGCAAGAAGTTCATGAGCGAGTGCCTGAAGAAGTAGGCAGGCCTGGCATTCCGGGCGACCTCCGGCTCTCAGGCTGCCAGTAGCCGGGCCGGCTGTAATGGTGCTTGAGGAAGTCCAGCCACAGCCGCACGCGCAGCGGCAGGTGTCGGCGTTGGGGGAACACCGCATAGATGCCGTTTGGCGGTGCCGCGAAATCCTCCAGCACGGCCACCAGTTCGCCGCGCGCAATCTCCGCCTGCACCTCCCAGCTGCTGCGCCACGCAATGCCGTAACCGGCCAGGCACCAGTCATGCAATACCTGCCCGTCGGAACAATCCAGCGGGCCGCCCGGCTTGAGGTAAATGACTTCATGCGGGCCTGCAACAGGTGCACCGCCGCGCGCAGCCTGGCTCGATGACGCCAGCGCCCGAAACGCCCAGCCGCGGGTCTGTGACGCATCGCTGGACAGGGTCAGGCAGGCGAATCTTGCCAGATCGTGTGGATCGCGCGGTGTGCCATGCAACTGGAGAAAACGCGGCGTCGCCACACACTGGCGCCGGTTGTCGGCCATGCGCAGGCTGACGAGCGAGGAATCCGGCATGTCGCCGACACGCACGGCGCAGTCAAAGGCTTCACCCGCGATATCGATCACCCGGTCACTCAGGTTGAGTGAAATCGTGACCTCCGGATGCAGCTCATGGAACTTGGGCACCAAAGGCGCCACATGGCGGCGCCCGAATCCCGCCGGCGCGGTTACCCGCAGGTGGCCACTGGCCTTGACGCCACCGGCAGACACGCTGGCCTCGGCATTCGCCATGTCTGCCAACAGGCGCTGGCAATCCTCCAGAAACGCGCTGCCTTCATGCGTCAGGGTGATGCGCCGCGTGGTGCGCAGCAGCAGCTTGACGCCCAGCCGCTGTTCCAGCGCGTCGATACGGCGCCCGATGATCGCCGCGGCCACCCCTTCTGCCACTGCGGCGGCGGCGCTCAGGCTGCCGCGCGTGGCGACCAGGACGAATGCGCCCAGTTGCTTGAACTTGTCCATGTGCCGAGGTTAACCGCAGCGGCGCAGTCACGCGTCAGGCTGGGGCACCGCGGTGAGCGTCCGGATCTTATCGGCGTCGTAACCAAGCTCGCGCAGCAAATCGGCGCTGTGTTCGCCCAGCCGTGGCGGATTCAGTCGTACTGCCGGGCGACTGCCATCCAAAGTCAGCGGAAGCAGCACCGTGCGGCATACGCGTCCGTCAGGCAGCGTCAGCGGCGCCAGCCCGCCGGTCGCCAGCAGATGCGGGTCATCCAGGAGGTCCTGCGGCCGCGTGATCGGCGCAAATGGCAAGGCGTGTTGCTCAAAGATGGCGGCCAACTGCGCCGCACTGTAGGACGCGAGATGCTGCCGCAGCCTCGGCATCATCCATTCACGTTCGCGCACCCGGTCGTTGTTGCTGCGCAGGCGCACGTCCGCCTTGAGGTCCGCAAAGCCGAAAGCATCACAAAACAGGGCCCAGGCGGTGTCACTGACGACCGCCAGGAAGATCTGCTCGCCACCGAGGACCTGGAATACATCGTAGATGCCCCATGCGGAAATGCGCGTCGGCATGGGCGCGGCGGGCTGCCCGGTTACTGCGAACTGCATGATATGTTGCGCGACCAGAAACACGTTGTTCTCGAACAGTGCACTTTGCACCTCCTGCCCGCGGCCGGTCCTGGCCCGCTGTGCCAGCGCCGCCATGGCGCCAATGGCCCCGAACATCCCGCCCATGATGTCGTTGACGCTGGTGCCGGCACGCAGCGGATCGCCGGGGCGGCCGGTCATGTAGGCCAGGCCGCCCATCATCTGCACGACCTCGTCGAGCGCGGTGCGGTGCTCATAAGGCCCGGGAAGAAAACCCTTGTGGCTGACATAGATCATGCGCGGGTTCAATGCTTTCAAGCTCAGGTAGTCCAGCCCGAGTTTTCGCATCGTGCCGGGCTTGAAGTTCTCGCTCACGATATCCGCCGTCGCAATGAGGCGCAGCACGGCCTCCTTGCCGGTGGCGGTCTGAAGATCGAGTGCGATACTTTTCTTGTTGCGATTGAACATCGGAAAGAACCCGGCGCCAGAGCCGAGCAGCTGCCGCGTTGTGTCGCCCGAGTGGCCATGGCCCACAGGCTCGACCTTGATGACCTCGGCTCCAAGGTCCGCCAGCACCATGCCGCAGGCCGGGCCCATCACCATGTGCGAGAACTCCACAACCCGCACACCTTGCAACGGCAGTTCACGGGTGAGCGCGCTCGAAACCGTCACACCAGCGCCAGGTCGACAGGTACTTGCTCGGCGCCCGACATGATGCGACCGATGGCACGCTCCACAATGGGCTGGGCATCCAGCAGCTTCAGGCGTCCTGCGCGCAGCAGATCGGCCACTTCCTGCCCAGAGCGGACAAAAGCCTCGAACCCGTCGCGGTTGGTAAACAGCAATCGCGTGCGCTGGGGGCTGACCCATCCCAGCCGGTACCGGCGCCACAGGTCCTGCTCGAGGGCAAAGTCAAACCACAGGCCTCGCACAAACGCGTGCGCCATGGCGTCGTAGCCATCAGCCTGGTTCTTGGCCTGCAGGGCACGTCGCGTCTCCAGTTCTCTGAGCGCCCGCCGCGCGGCAGCACTTTCCTGCTCGTTGGGGCCAGTCTCCAAAGGTGCAGGCGCTGAACGCGGTGACCGAATGGCCTTCATGTGGGTGCCGATCAGACTGCGTGTGAACCCGCTGCGGACGACCCCATCCCAACCGATCACGTCCAGACTGTCATTGAGCCGGTGAACCAGGTCCGGCAGCATGGCAACCAAACGCGAGCGATCTTCGGCATGGGTCTTGGCCTGGGTCGACCAGATCACCTCGTCCATCGTCGCCAATGCCTGTTGCCAGCCTGCGCTGTCGCGCGCCTGATCGATCCAGGCCCGGGCCAGCACGTCGCGCCACTGGGTTGTGAGAAATGGCAGCAGGAAGGGCGGCACCGGCTCCTGCGCGGTCAGCGCGTCAATACACTGGTGCACCACGTTGTCGGCATGTGCGCGTGCCGCCTGCAATGTCTCCACCCCGCGCTCCTGGTCGGCAACCGGTTCAATCCGTCGCTCGGCCTGTTGTTCCGCGGTCTGCATGAACGCCTCGAACCCGGCCAGCAAGCGCGAAAACAACGCAAGATCGTCGGCGAACTCGGCCAGCACCCGCTTGACCACCGCATTCACCTGCTGGTACAGCGGATCGGCCTCACCTTTTTCCGGGCTCCAGCCGACTGACGCCGCTGCCAACACGTCCACCAGGCGGCGCGCCGGATGGGTCCCGGACAGGAAAAAATCGCGGTCAATCATGGCCGCCTTGAGCACCGGTATCTGCAATCGCCCAATGACATACTTCAATTGCATTGGGATCGCCGGGTCGGCAAAGACGTAGTCAAATACTTCGGCCAAGGTGTCGATGGTGCCGCGGTCCAACTCGGTTGCGCCTTTGACCTCGTCGCGTTCCCGCATCTTGCGCAGCACGTTGTGTTCGCCGAAGTCCTGCCCTTCGACCCAGGGCGGGAACGATGAGTTGCCGGAACTCAACTGCAGGCCGCCCAGGAAACCGAGCAAGCCCGGGTCTGGCGCCGGGTGGGCGACGCCTGGGCTTTGCCCGTCCGAAGCATCCGAGCCGCCTCCCGCTGCCGCTCCATCCGGCCGACCAGCTACCGGATTGCCGAAACCCAGTTTGCGCAGGAATTCTCGGGCGCGATCAACCACGCCGGTGACGGGCGCCGCCACCCCGCCGCGAGCCGCACCAGGCGCCGCTGGCACACTGAAGCCGCTTGGCAAACCGCCCGAGTCAGATGGGGTGCCACCGCTGTCCGTCGCCGCTTGCAGCGGTACAGGGGCCGAGTCTGCGCCAGCTGCGCGTTTGATGCGGTGCACCGGTTGCGCCGAGAAACCAGCCCGCACCAGCGACTCGGTCAAACTCGCATACAGGGGGGCGAGATCGATGCTGCGTTGCGGGTCGAGCGTCGACAAAAGATCTTCGACGACCTTGGGGTCGAACTCACTGAGGCGCCAGGCAACCGCAATCGCACGCAGCAGGGCCGACGGCCGAAATGGATTGTCGACCAGGGCCAGTTCCTCCCGGTGCAACAAGGCACCGACCGATTGGGTCAGCTTGGACAGCCCCGCCTCGTTGCGCGCACTAAAACGCTGCGCAACACGGTCAATCAGCAAGTGGCGCTCGATTTCGTCCACATCCAGCAATGCCATGCTGCGCAGGCCACTGGACTCCGCGCTGCTATCAACCTGCCGCAACAACCGCACCAGCCCGGGGATCACCGCATCAAACTCGTCCTCGATCACCTCGCTCAAAGCTGCCTGCAGCGAGCGGCCGAACAGTGCCGCCTGTCGGTCAAGCAACTGTGCTGCGCTGCGCAGGTTCTGCGCCTGTGTCGTGTGTGGTCGCAGGTCGAGTTGCTCGAAGCAATGCGCGCTGAGCGTTTTCAGGAAAGCGTCCTGGCCTTGCGCAAAGAACGCCTGGGTTTGGGTAATCAAGGCACGTGCGTGGCGCACGACCAAGGCGCGTTCGGTGGCATCGTGCGAAGCTGTCGTATTGACCATCGACATCGATCTGGGGCCCGGTTAATCTGATCTCTTTTTAACCGATTGGCACCCGGCGCGATAGGGCCAGTGGCGCGCTGGGTGCGCATCTTTTGGCAAAAGCGGAAATTGATTTCTATCTATGCCCGAAATCAATGTGAATGTGCCGCAAACCAACGGATGCCCCGTATTACCAACAAAAATGTCACGTATCTAGCCCAATTTCCCCCATTAATCGGTGCCGGTATATGCAATACAGTCATTTCATGGAAAAACCCCAGGCCGTACTGTTCGATGCCTATGGCACTTTGTTCGACGTGTACAGCGTCGGACTGCTGGCCGAGCAGCTATTCCCGGGCCAAGGTCAGGCGATCAGTGTGTTGTGGCGCGACAAGCAGATCGAGTACACCCGCCTGGTTACCACCAGCAATGATGGCGCGCACTACCAGCCGTTTTGGGCACTGACACGCGCTGCATTGGTGTTCGCGCTCAAGCGCCTCGTGGCGCCAACACTGCCCGCCGGACCATCGCCTGACTTTGAGCCGCCGATCGAACGGCTGATGAACCAATACCGCTGCCTGAGCGCGTTCCCGGAAAACACCGACGTGCTGCGCGAACTCAGAGAGCGCGGCATCGTCACCGGCATCCTGAGCAACGGTGACCCGGCGATGTTGGCGCTGGCCGTCAAGTCCGCCGGCCTGGATGGGCTGCTCGACCACGTGATCAGCGTCGACAGCATCCGGAAATACAAAACCGCGCCCCAAGCCTATGCACTGGGTGAGCAGGCCACCGGCCTGGCAGCGCGGCAAATCGCCTTCGTCAGCTGCAACGCCTGGGACGCCCTGGCTGCCACCTGGTATGGCTACCAGACGTTATGGGTGAACCGCTACCAGCTGCCATTCGAAGAACTTGGCACCCAGCCCACCCACACCGGCAGCAGCCTGCGTGATGTTCTTGTTTTTTGTTGACCCGCACCTTCGCATCCAAGGAAAGACCCCCATGACCGCACGCACCCCGATCCACCAACTGCAGGTGGCCACCGAGCTGTACCAGTTCATCAACCACCAGGTGTTGCCGGACACCGGCGTGTCGCCGCAGCGATTCTGGAGCGGCCTTGCCGCCATCGTTGCGGACCTGGCGCCAAAAAACATCGCCCTGCTGGCCGAGCGTGACCGGCTGCAGAGCGAATTGGACACCTGGCACCAGGCCCACCCGGGACCGATCCGCAACATGGCCAGCTACCGCCGGTTTTTGCAGAAGATCGGCTACCTGGTTCCCGTGCCGACCCGCGTGCGCGCCACCACCCGCAACGTGGACGCCGAGCTTGCCACCCAGGCGGGGCCACAACTGGTGGTCCCGATCCTGAACGCACGTTACGCGCTCAATGCTGCCAACGCCCGCTGGGGTTCGCTGTATGACGCGTTGTACGGCACCGACGTGATTTCCGAGGCCGACGGCTGCGAGAAAGGGCCGGGCTACAACAAAAAGCGCGGCGCCAGGGTGGTTGCCTATGCGCGCCATGTGCTGGATCGCACGGCGCCTCTCAAGAGTGGCTCGCATGTCGACTCGACCGGGTACGCCGTGCGCGGCGGCGAGTTGCTCGTGGCCCTTGCCAACGGCCGGCAAAGCGGGTTGAAGAATGCCAAACAGTTCATTGGTTACCAGGGCACGGCGGATGCACCGTCGGGCGTTTTGCTGCAACACAACGGCCTGCACCTGGACATCCGCATCGACGCCGCACATCCGATCGGCGCCACCGACCCGGCCGGGGTTGCCGACCTGGTGCTGGAGGCCGCCTTGTCGACCATTCTTGACCTGGAGGATTCGGTGGCCTGTGTCGACGCGCAGGACAAGGTGCTGGGTTACCGCAATTGGCTGGGCATCCTGAAAGGCAGCCTGACGGAAGAAGTTGCCAAAGGCGGGCGCACCATCACGCGCGGCCTGAACCCGGACCGCGTGTATACCGCCCCGGCGGGAGAGGGCGAGGTGCGCCTGCACGGCCGCTCGCTGATGTTTGTGCGCAATGTCGGGCACCTGATGACCAACCCGGCCGTGTTGTACAGCGCCGCTGACGGCGACACGCGGGAAATTCCCGAAGGCATCCTGGATGCCATGGTGACCACCACCATCGCCTTGCACGACCTGCAGGGCCACGGCGTCGGGCCCGACGGCCAGGCACTGCGCAATTCACGCCGCGGCAGTGTGTATATCGTCAAGCCCAAGATGCACGGCCCGGCCGAGGTGGCATTTGCCAGCGAGCTGTTTGGTCGCGTCGAAAAGGTGCTCGGCCTCAAGGACAGCACGGTCAAGCTCGGCATCATGGACGAGGAGCGCCGTACCAGCATCAATCTGAAAGCCTGTATCGCCGCCGCCGCCAGCCGGGTCGCCTTCATCAACACCGGCTTCCTGGACCGCACCGGCGACGAGATGCACAGCTGCATGTTGGCCGGTGCCGTGCTGCGCAAGGGCGACATGAAAACCAGCGCCTGGATCCAGGCCTACGAGAAGAACAATGTGCAGGTCGGCCTGGCCTGCGGTCTGCGCGGAAAAGCCCAGATCGGCAAGGGCATGTGGGCCATGCCGGACCTGATGGCGGCCATGCTGCAGCAAAAAATCGCACACCCACAAGCCGGCGCCAACACCGCCTGGGTGCCGAGCCCGACCGGCGCCACCCTGCATGCGCTGCACTACCACCAGGTCAACGTGGCCCGGGTGCAAAAAGAGATGGAAACGCGTGACGCCGACGCATCAACCGACGCACTCCTGAACGGCTTGCTGACCATCCCGGTGGTGAAGAACCCGACCTGGACGGACGCCGAGAAGCAGCAGGAACTGGACAACAACGCCCAGGGCATCCTGGGTTATGTGGTGCGCTGGATCGACCAGGGCATAGGCTGCTCCAAGGTGCCCGACATCCACAACGTGGGCCTGATGGAAGACCGTGCCACGCTGCGCATCAGCAGCCAGCACATGGCCAACTGGCTGCAGCATGGCGTGGTGACCAAGGCCCAGGTGCGCGCCACTTTTAAACGCATGGCCAAGGTGGTAGACAAGCAAAACGCCAGCGACCCGCTGTACCGGAGCATGGCGGCAAATCCGCAGGGGGCGGCGTTTCAGGCCGCGACAGACCTGGTGTTCAAGGCCATGATGCAGCCGAGCGGGTATACCGAGCCGCTGCTGCATGCGTGGCGGTTGCGGGTGAAGGCGGGGGTGGCTCGGTAGACCAATCCGACCCAATAAACTCTGGCGCGGCTGCCGCTGGATCCGCTTGCGCAGTGGCTGGCCAACACAGCCACAGGGGATGTGGAGCATTTACGTCAGCCGGCTTGTTCCTGCGCCCAGACATATTTGACCTTCAAATCGTTCAAGTGCGCCCAAGGCAAGTGCTTTTCAAACTGCAGGCGTCCAACAACTATTCCCGGCGCAATACCCTGTTCCTGCGCAAAAGCGCGAACCGCTGAAGCGCTGAATCGTGCTTGCCCCACGAACAACCGGAAGGCCGTAGAGGGCAAGAGCCAGTCGCGCGCAAACGCGTCCGCCTCCGCTTCCTCACTGGCGTTCAATCCGTCTTCACCCAGGATATCGAGAAAAGTGAGGGACTTGCCATGTTTGAGGAGGTGCCCCGCTTCATGAAAATAGGTAAACCACAATTTGTCGTCCGACTTTCCGCGCAGGCTCAGAATTATCAAAGCCTTGCTGGCGCCCAACCACTTGGTCGCACCGCTTACAGGACAACCAGCAGGCGCGGGGGCCACCACTACAGCAACGCCTGCCTCAGCGCACAGCCGCTGCAACTCGGGTAAAAATCGCTTGGGTTCACGCTCCCGGGTCAGCCGACGTACCTCGGCCAGCGCCGCTTCAAAACTGGACTTCTCAAAAGCATTGCATCTGAGTTCCCCCGCCAAGCGTTCACCCTGGCGCAGCCAGGCGGCGACTGCCTCAGGGGTGCGCGTCAGTTTTGGAGCTGCACGGTACGCCGCCACGGGCTGCTGGTACTGGACTCGCCACGCAGAGACACTGGACACCGCAAAAAAACGCAGGCATTCGTGTACCTGCAGCGCCTTGTCAGCCACACGGCGAACCCAACCAAACTTCACCATGTCCGTCAAGGGAAGCTCCTTGAGCCAGCCCACATCGGCTGCCAAAGCGGCAACGTCCGCTTTGCGTGCCAATTGCTCCCGATATTGCGCTTCCAGACCGAGCCAGAACCGGGCCGTACTACCCAACACCTTTTCCAGCTTGATCGCGGTTTCCTGCGTGATGGCCGCCTCGCCTTTGAGCAACTGGTTTACGTGTTTGGCGGAATACCCCGTGCGTTGCGCCAACTCCACCTGGTTCCAACCCCGCTCTTCCAACAAATCCGCGATGGTGTCGCCAGGCGCGGCGATCCAGTCTGGCGCGAAATCGGCCAACGCCCCAAAGCTGGCAGTCGCCGGTCTAGTTTGGTTAGTCATGGTAGTCCCCCAACTCAACAATGGTTACTTCAGTTACCTGGGTCCAGTCGATGGAGCCATCGGCCTTGGCAGGTGGCGGCTGTTTCGTGGGTTTGAACACCAGCCGGTCGCCACCGTGCAGATCCACGGCGAACGCTCCACGCTTGTCAAGCATCAACGGATGCGGGCGACCCGCCACCAATTCGGTGACATTCTCCGCATTGAAAAGTTCGGTCAATCTGCGCTGGAGCTTTTGGGCCGATGCAGCCCCCAGCTCCCGCGTGGCGCGCTTGGATTGCCGGCAAAGCGCTTCTACATCAGCATTGATGAATGTGATGTTCATCCAGGGAATAAGTATACCAAATTGGTAAATACTTTTCTCAACTGTTTCAAGCCCACCGTCTACGCAACAAACGACTCAAAATCAACCAGCCGTTTATCTTCCGTCACGCGGTCGTGCGGCACCAGCAAATACTTCCATGGCTTGGAGCCAATCTTGAGTGCGTGGGCCGTCGCGTGCCTGCACCACAAAGCCCCCGCCTCAGCCTTTGCCTTCACCTCATCGGTGCCCAGTTCATTGCGCGCCTTGGTCTCGCACATGAACAATGCTTGCGCAGTCTCGACGACAAAATCCGGTACGTACTCTGGCTGCTCGACGCCCAGTTTGTAATACAGCTGAAATTGCCCTTTGGCCGGCTTGAACCACTTGTCGGCATCACGCTCCAAGATCACGGCAAACCGTCGCTCCGTGTCTGAGTCGAACTTCTGCACGGGGTACAGGCAGCGCGAGAAATGGCCAAACACCATCTGCTTGATGCGGCTGGGTTCGTTCACCGTGTCCCGGTAGTCGCGCACGGCTTGCCCTGCACCCACGGTGTAGGTCGGTTCCTTCAACGCCGTAAAGCCTCTTCGCACCTCCACCGCATATTCGGTCGCTGATTCATGGAAGTTCGCCATCATCTGTGCATGGATGTTCTTGGCGATTAGTTGCCGGTC
>JANLVB010000221.1:0-8804 GCA_031363785.1 Betaproteobacteria bacterium | reverse complement strand
TTCATCAACGGCATGGCGAAGGAGGGCTACAGCAAGGCCTTTGCTGCCGCGCTGGTGACGGCGGCGTCGGTGATCGGCCCGATCATCCCGCCGTCGGTGATCATGGTCTTGTATGCGGCTGTAGCCGACATTTCGGTACTCAACCTGTTCCTGGCGGGCATTGTTCCGGGCCTGTTGCTGGGTGTCGCCTGTGGTCTGGTGGTGTACTGGCGCGGGCGTGGCGGCAAGCTGCCGGTGGCGACCGTCGTGGTAGCGCGGGGTGAAGTGCCGCGCCTGGTACTGGACAGTTGCCTGGTGCTGAGCTTGCCTGCCTTTATCGTGATCGGCACCGTCTCGGGCGCCTTCACGCCGACCGAGGCTGGCGGTATCGCCGTGGTGTACGCGGCGTTCCTGGGAATGTTTGTGTTCCGCAACCTTGATCTGTCGGGCTTGCTGCGGGCGGCGCGCAGTTCCGCGCGGCTCACTGCCGGCCTGTTCCTGCTTATTGCGGCGGTCGAGGTCGTCAACTATGTGCTGATCCTGGCCGGCGTTGCTGAAGGAACCGCTGCGGTCGTGTCCGTCTTCAAGGAGCATCCGAAGACTTTCCTGCTGGTGTGTGTGGTCGCGTTCCTGATCATCGGTCTCGCACTCGACTCGGGCCCGGCCCTGCTCCTGCTGGCACCAGTGCTGCTGCCGATCACACGCAGCATGGGCATCGACGACATGCATTTCTCGATGGTGATGATTGTCAGCGTGACACTGGGCCTGATCTCGCCGCCGGTGGGCATCTGCCTGTTCGTCGCCTGCAAGATCGGCAACCTCACGATGCGCCAGTTGTGGTCGGAGCTGGCGCTGTTTTTCTACGCCGAGATCGCGCTGATCGTGGTGCTGGTGTACTTCCCGATCCTGTCGACCGGCCTGCCCAAGTTGCTGCGGGGCTGACGTCATGCCGCGCCGAATGGAGTCCTGTTGCGCGGCGGCGGTCGGCGTTTGAACAGCAAACGCGCCAGTGTTCTGATCGGGATCGGTTTCGTCGTGCTGGCCTGCGCCTGTTTTGCCGTGCTCGACACCACGGCCAAGTACCTGACGGCGAGCGTGCCGATCTTGCTGGCGGTGTGGGCGCGATACCTGTTCCAGGCCATCGTGTCGGCGGCCGTGCTGGTGCCGACGCATGGGCTGGCCATATTGCGCATCCGCCATCCGCTGCTGCAGACCCTGCGCGGCCTGATGCTGGTGGGCAGTACAACCATTGCTTTCCTGAGCCTGGCCGTGATGCCACTGGCCGAGTTCACCGCCATCCTGATGGTGACGCCACTGGTGGTCACGGTGATCGCGGTGCTGGTGCTCAAAGAGCGCATATCGGCCATGCACTGGTTGTGTGTGGTCGGCGGTTTCATCGGAGTGTTGGTGATCTTGCGCCCGGGTTACCACGATTTCGGCTGGGCCTCGCTGCTGCCGCTGGGCTGTGTGGCGACGAATTCACTGTTCCAGCTGCTGAGCAGCCATCTTGGCAAACTGGAGAAACCGGCGACAACGCATCTGTTCAGCACCTGGGTCGGCGCTGGCATGTCCACCCTGGTGCTTCCGTTCGTCTGGACTCGTGTCGATTCGCTCTGGTTGTGGGCCCTGATGTTCCTGTGTGGTGCGATGGGGGCCATCGGGCATTTTGTGCTGACACTGGCTTATGAACGCGCAGGCGCCGTCACCTTGGTGCCCTTCCTGTATTTTCATATCGGGTTCGCGGTGATCGGCGGCTGGCTGGTGTTTTCGCAGTTGCCAGACAGCTGGACCTGGGCTGGCATTGCGCTGATCGCGGTGTCTGGCATCGTTGGAGCATGGCTGAGCGCGCGTGAGAATTCGGTGGTTGCCAAACTGCCGGAGACCTGACCCTTTTTGATCCGGAGAGACCATGAAAATCACCAAACTTGAGTCCTTCCTCACCAACTGCGGCTTGCGCAACTACCTGTTTGTGCGCCTGACCACCGACACCGGTCTCACCGGCATCGGCGAGGCCACGCTTGAATGGCAGGAGGCTGCCGTGCACACGCTGCTGCACGAATGGGCTGAAGACCGCATCGTTGGGGTCTGTCCGTTCGACATCGAGCAGGTATTTGGCGACCTGATACGCGACCAGTACCAGGGTGGCCCGACGGTGATGACCGTCATCAGCGCGTTGGAAATTGCCTGCTGGGACATTGTCGGCAAGGCCTGTGGTCAACCGGTGTACCGCCTGCTTGGGGGCCGTGCGCGGGAGCAACTGCCAGCCTACGCGAACGGATGGTACGGCGGCGCACGCACGCCGCAGGACTATGCCGACAAGGCGCGTGCCGTGGTCGCGCTGGGTTACCGGGCGATGAAGTTCGATCCGTTCGAGCAGGCCTGGAAAGACATGTCTGAGCCACAAATGAAGGCGGCTGAACAGATCGTGGAGGCGGTGCGCGCCGCCGTCGGCGAGTCGGTGGACCTGATGATCGAGGTCCACGGCCGCCTGTCGGTGGGCTGCGCTATCGAGATGGGTCGCCGCCTGGCAACCTACCGGCCGGCCTGGTACGAGGAACCGGTGACGCCACACAGCCTCGAGCTGCTGGCCGAGGTCAAACATGCATTACCGTTCCCGGTGGCGGCGGGTGAGCGCCTGTACATGCTGGAAGACTTCGCCCGGCTTGCACAACTGCGTGCCTGCGACGTGGTGCAGCTCGATCTGGCGCATTGCGGCGGATTGTGGCTGGGCAAGAAGATCGCGGCTCTGTGCCAGCCGCAGGACATGCGGCTGGCGCCGCATTGTTCGATCGGCCCGGTGGCACTGTGCGCCGCCATCCACTTCGGCTGGGCCACGCCGCAGGTGCTGGTGCAGGAGAATTTTGGCGACTTCGATGCCCCCTGGCGCCACGAGTTGGTAGGCGGTTGGAATCCGACCCGCCAAGGGCGTTACCTGCTGCCCGACAAGCCGGGTCTGGGCATCGAACTCAATGACGCCGCGTGCGCCCGACACCCGTACCAGAAACATGCCTTCCCGTCGCTGTGGGACAGCCGCTGGGTTGCCGAATTGACCAAATCCGGGATCACCCAATGAGCTTCTCCGTTGTACGCCTCAATGCCGACACCTACCCGGTGGAGCAGGAGGAATTGCAGGCGCTGGCGCAGGTTGGGGCTACGGTGGTCTGCATCGAAGGCCAGAGACCAGAGGAGATCATCGCGGCGGCGCGGGACTGCGACGCCCTGCTGGTGGTGTCGGCCCAGGTGCCGGAAGTGGTGATATCGCAACTCACGCGCTGTCGCACTATCGCGCGGCTCGGTGCCGGCGTCGACAAGATCGATGTGGCGGCGGCCACCCGACAAGGCATGGTGGTGAGTAACGTGCCCGATTTCTGCCTCGGCGAGCAGGCTGACCACAGCATGGCCCTGCTGCTGTCCTGCGCCCGCCAGTTGCCGTTCATGCAAATGGCCATGCGCCGGGGTAACTGGACTGCTCGCCAACACCCAGGGGTACGTCGATTGACCGGCCGCACCCTGGGCCTGGTCGGTTTTGGTGCCAGCGCACAGGCGGTGGCAAGGCGGGCTGCCGGTTTTGGCTTCAAACTGCAGGCTTGGACCCGTTCGCCGGCCAAATACGGCGCACTGGCGGAGTCCCTCGGTGTGTCACTGGTGCCGCTCGACCAGTTGCTCGCATCCAGTCATTTTGTCTCCATCCATCTGCCCCTGACTACCGAAACCCGTGGGTTGCTGGGGGCACGGGAACTGGCCTTGTTACCAGCCGATGCGGTTCTGGTCAACACATCGCGCGGCGCCATCGTGGATGAAACCGCATTGGTGGACGTGTTGCAACGCCGCGCCATTGGCGGCGCCGCATTGGACGTTTTTTCCTCCATCGACGTGTTCGCTGCGCCCGGCGACCCACCGCAGCACCCGCTGCTGGAGCTCGACAACGTCATCGCCACGCCCCACTGCGCAGGCAGCTCGGTGGAGTCCAGCCACGAGTCCAAACTGCGCGGCGCGCAACATGCCGCCGCCGTCTTGGCGGGCCATTGGCCGGCGCATGTGGTCAACCCGACAGTGGTGCCCCGTTTTGTCTTGACCTGCTGAACCCAATGGCCCAGCACAGCCGGGCGCGCCTACACTGTGCACCATGCCGGCCCAACGTTACGACGCCATCGACGCGTTACGCGGCTTTGCCCTGTTGTGGATGGTGCTGTTCCATTTCTGCTTTGACCTGAGCCACTTCGGCTACTGGAAGCAGGACTTCTACCACGACCCGTTCTGGACCGGCCAGCGCACCGCCATCCTGAGCCTGTTCCTGTTTTGTGCCGGCCTGGGCCAGGCGGTCGCGCTGCAGCAGGGTCAACCCTGGGTGCGCTTCTGGCGCCGCTGGGGCCAGATTGCCCTGTGTGCGGTACTGGTGAGTCTTGGGTCGTGGCTGATGTTTCCTCGCAGTTTTATCCATTTCGGCGTATTGCACGGACTCGCCGTGATGTTGATCCTGGTACGCATCAGCGCGCCATGGGCCCACTGGTTCTGGCTGCTGGGCGGCCTGGCCATTGGCGCCAAGTACGCGGCCGCGGCCTTGCTGGCCGGCTCGCCGCTGGAGCCGGTGATGAATGGCGGCGCCCTGAATTGGCTCGGGTTCGTCACCCGCAAACCGGTGACCGAAGACTATGTGCCGGTGTTCCCGTGGATCGGGGTCATGTGGTGGGGCATGGCAAGCGGCAATTTGCTGCTGGCACAAAAGTCCCGGTGGTTGTCATCAGCGCGGTACTCGGGCGCGCAATCACTGGCTGGGATGGGGCGCTGGAGTTTGAGCGTGTACATGGTGCACCAACCGCTGTTGATCGGTGCGTTGGCGCTGTTGGGCTTGGTGCGTTAGAAAAAAAAGCGGCCCGCAGGCCGCTGTGTGGCAGACGGGTCACCAGGGCCGCCCGGTCACTCTATCTTTGCCTTGGAGCGCAGCTCTTCCTGGAAGCGCCCCAACTTCTGTTGCGTCAGTTGCTGCGTTATCTGCGGCTTGACTTCGTCGAATTTGGGCAACTGCGGCTCGCGCACATCGTCCAGCCGGATCACGTGGAAGCCAAACTGCGACTTCACTGGCACTTCAGTGAGTTTGCCTTTCTGCAACGCCACCATGGCCTCGGAAAACTCTTTCACGTAACTGCCGGCCGGCGCCCAGTCCAGATCGCCCCCGTTGGCGCCAGACCCCGGGTCCTTGGAGGACTTCTTGGCGATATCCTCGAACTTGCCGCCTTTTTTCAGGCTCGCGATGATGGCCCGGGCCTCGGCCTCCTTTTCCACCAGGATGTGGCGGGCCCGGTATTCCTTGCCACCGCTGGAGGCGGCGAACTTGTCGTACTCTGCCCGGGCCTCGGCGTCTGACACCGGGTTGGCTTTCTGAAAATCATTGAACAGTTCGCGAATCAACAGGGACTGGCGTGCCAGCTCCATCTGTGATTTGAAGTCGTCCGTCACGTCCAGGCCGCGCTTTTGCGCCTCCTGCATGAACACCTCACGGGTAATCACTTCATCGCGCAACTGCCCCTGCACTTCCGGCGTGACGGGTCGCCCCGCTTTGGCGACCTGTTGCGCCAGCGCTTCGACCCGTGCCGTGGGTACGGCTTTGCCGTTGACGATGGCAATATTCTGGGCCAGTGCCGGCAGGGCGAGCGCACAGTTCAGGGTGGCCACCAGCAGGCTGAGGGTAAAGGTGTTTTTCATGGCATGTTTCGTGAGGAGGGTTGTGGCCGTTGCCGGATCGGCAGTGACTGGCCGCGGGAGAATACGGGTTTCAAAGGGTTTCAATTGCCAGCGCATGCAGGCCCTCGGCCATGAAATCGTGCAGCGCATCATACACAAGGCGGTGGCACTGCAGGCGCGACTTGCCTGCGAACTGCGCAGAGGCAATCCGCACCCGGAAGTGGGTACCAAAACCGGTGCCATTGGCGCCCACATGCCCCGCATGTTCGGCGCTTTCGTCATGCACCTGTAACTGGGTTGGTGACAACACCAGACGCAATCGGGCCTCCAGCGCATCTGCGGTCGGGCCCATGGTCAGCTCCCGGCCTTGGGTTCGTCTGCTTTCAGGTGTGGCGAGATGTAAAAGCCCTGCGCCACCAGGAAGGCGATCGGAAACACATAACCCCACAACTTGAAATCAACCCAGGCCTCGGTGCTGAAGGTGGCGGCAACAAAACCATTCAACGCCGCCATTGACACGCAGTACACGATCCAGGCGACATTGAGCCGCATCCAGATGCGGTCCGGCAATTCCAGTTGCGAGCCCAGCAACAGCTTGAGAAAACTCTTCTTGAATACTGCCACGGCAACAGTCAAAGCGATGGCGATGGCGCCGTACAAAAC
Source organism: Betaproteobacteria bacterium (assembly GCA_031363785.1). Classification (GTDB taxonomy): domain Bacteria; phylum Pseudomonadota; class Gammaproteobacteria; order Burkholderiales; family Burkholderiaceae_C; genus CAISIP01. The sequence continues at coordinate 2,480 of JANLVB010000221.1, read as the reverse complement.
GGTCGGTTTCCATTTGATGAAGCGGTCATCGTGCAGCGACAACGTCAGCGCGCCGAAGACCAGAATCAGGATCAGCGTCCCTTTCTGCATGCCGGTCACCTTGCGGTCTATGCCATAGATCAGGGCGGTCTGCAGCACGGTCGCCGCCATCAGTACCGCCGTCGCGAAATAGATATCGTCGTACTTGTAGGCACCGAAGAACAGAAGTATCGGGACAAAATCGATCAGGACTCTCATGCCGGTTTGAAGTCCAGGGATGCCGAATTCATGCAGTAGCGCAGACCGGTTGGTGCCGGCCCGTCGGGGAACACATGGCCCAAATGGGCGCCGCAGTCGGCGCAATGGACTTCGGTGCGTTTCATCCACAACAGACCATCGACCTTGGTGCCCACTGCGTCGTCGGCGATGGGCCGGAAATAACTCGGCCAGCCGGTGCCAGAGTCAAACTTGGTGCTGGCATCAAACAGCGACTTGCCACAACAAATGCAGGTGTAGACGCCCGTGCCCTTGTGGTCGGCGAACTTTCCGGTGAAGGCGCGTTCGGTGGCTTCGTGGCGTGTAACCTCGAATGCCATCGGCTCGGCGCCTTTCTCTTTCAGCAAGGTTTCCCACTGCCCGTCAGTTTTTTCAATCTTGATCGTCATGGTGTGATTTTCGCGCAGGTTTCAGGAGGAGCAGCTGATCTCGATGCCCGCCGCCCATTCCGGCGGCAATGCAGCAAAGGCGTCAAGGCCAGGATGTTCGTCAAAGGGTCGCTCCAGCAGGGCCAACAACGTTGTGATCCCGGAGAAGTCTTTTAGTTTCGCCCGTCGTATCGCCTGTTCGCCCAGATGGTTGCGCAGCACGAACCTGGGGTTGACGGCCAGCATGCGGCGACCCACGGCTTCGGCTGATCCGTCCGCCGGGCGTGCCCGGTAGGCCGCCCACCAGGTGTCGAAGGCCGCCCGGTCCCGCAGGGTGTCGCGCAGCGGTTCGATGTGGTCGCGCAATACGCAGTCGCTGAGCAGGCGCCAGAAATTGGCGTAGTCGGCACGCTCGGATGCCAGCAACCGGAGCAGCTTGTCGATGAGGTCGCGGTCGCCGTCGCGCGCCGTGGTCCAGCCCAGTTTGGCAGACATGCGCTCCAACAGGGCTTGCGGAAACACCGTCTTGTAGGATTCCAGTGCCGCAAACGCGAGTTCCTGCTCCACGATCAACGGCAACAGCGCCTGCCCAAGGCAATACAGGTTCCAGTAAGCGATGTTCGGCTGGCGGTTGAAGGCGTAACGGCCCTGTGTGTCGGAGTGGTTGCAGACATGCGCCGGGTCGAAGGCATCGAGGAACTGGAACGGGCCATAGTCGATGGTCAGACCGAGGATACTCATGTTGTCGGTGTTCATCACGCCATGGCAAAAACCGACCGCCTGCCACTGCGCCAGCAGCCTGCCTGTGCGCTCGCTGACTGCCTCCAGCAGCGCCGCATAGGTGTTGCCTTCAAACCGGCTGTCGATGCGGCATTCGGGATAAAAGCGGTCGATCACATAGTCGGCCAGCGCCTTCAGTTGCTCCGTTTTCCCGCTGTAGGAAAAGTGTTCAAAGTGTCCAAAGCGGATGAAACTCGGCGCCACACGCGTCACCACGGCGGCGGTTTCGACCTCTTCGCGCCGCACCGGGTCGTCCGAGCCGGTCAAACACAGTGCCCGGGTCGTCGGTATGCCCAAGCCATGCATCGCCTCGGAGCACAGGAACTCGCGGACCGAGCTGCGTAACACGGCGCGGCCATCACCCATGCGTGAGTAGGGGGTGAGGCCGGCCCCCTTGAGCTGCAGCTCCCGGGTGCCCCCGCCGGGAACCTCGACTTCACCGAGCAGGATGGCGCGGCCATCACCCAGCTGACCGGCCCATTGGCCAAACTGGTGCCCACTGTAGACACTGGCCAGCGGCTGGGAGCCGGCCCAGACGGCGTTACCGGTCACCGCCGCCAACGACAGGGGCGCGCGGTACCAGTCCGACGGCAACCCAAGCGCGTCAGACATCGTTGCGCTGGTGGCGACCCAGTAGGGACTGGCGAGGGGGGTCGGCGACAGGCGGGTAGAGTAGGCCGGGCCCAATGCGGCAAAGCTGTTGTGCCATACCCACTGCTGCGCGTGCGGTTCCGGATGGTCCATTGGGGGGAGGGCGACCGCCGTCATTTCCATGACCATGATTGTCCCGCAGTTGACCAATCCTGCAGCAATGAGGGAAATTGCGGGGGTGCTGGCAGACGGCGCTGCGTAATACTTGAGGACTTGTCCCGTGTTATCCATGGCGCAGTCAACTGGCTGCCGGGTCCCCATTCTCTTGTTTACGGAGTTCCCCATGCTCGGCTTGATGCAACACCAACCGCTGCTGATTTCGTCGCTGATCGAATTCGCCGAACGGCACCACCCCCAAGGAGAGATCGTGTCGCGTCGTGTTGAGGGCAATATCCATCGCTGTACCTACAAGGACATCGCTGCGCG
>JANLVB010000198.1:0-2068 GCA_031363785.1 Betaproteobacteria bacterium | reverse complement strand
GGGTGCGCCTGCGCGTTGGGGTGAATGCGGTCAGCCTGAAACAGTGTTTCCGCCTGTGGCACGTCCGCCACGCCTTTGAGCAAAAACGGCACCAGCCCCGCCTTGTGGGCTTTGGCCACGGTCACGTAGGTGGCGGCAAAGCGCGCCGAATAATCGGCCCCGTAGTTGGGCGGCATCTGCATGCCCACCAGCACCACCTTGGCCCCCGCCTTTTGCGCCGCCTGGGTCATTTTCGCCAGGTTGTCTTCGGTCATTTTCAGGGGCAGGCCGCGCAGCGCGTCATTGGCCCCCAGCTCGATGATGACGTGAGTGGGCTTGTTTTGCGCCAGCACCACCGGCAGGCGCGACACGCCGCCCGAGGTGGTGTCGCCGCTGATGCTGGCGTTGATCACCCGCGCGGTGATTTTTTCGGCGGCCAGTTGCTTCTCCAGCAGCGCCACCCAGCCGGTGCCGCGTGCCAGGCCATATTCGGCGCTGAGCGAGTCGCCCAGCACCACGATGGTATTTTGGGCCGTGGCAGCGGGCGGATTGGTCGGCGTATTGCCTGCTGCGGCTGTGGCTGCGCCTGCGGACATCGATAACCCCCCTGCCGCGGCCAGCAGCGCGGCTGCGATAAAGTGTCGTGGATTCAAAGAAGGTCCTATGGTTGAAATACAGTCGGAAGTACAGTCAGCATCAATGTCAGATTCAAATCAATCCATAACGGGGGGAAACGTAATTTCGACGACCTCGCCTGAAGTCAATTCCGCCGCCACGCCTGCCGGCATTTCTTCAAAGGTTTCTTCAAAGGTTTCGTCAATGGCTTCACCCGCTGTCTCAGCAATTGTGTCCGTAGAGCATGTTTTCAAGTCTGTCGCCGACTCCACCGGCACGCTTGACATTTTGCGCGATATCGACTTTGCGCTTGCCCCCCGCGAGACTGCCGCCATTGTCGGCGCGTCCGGCTCGGGCAAAAGCACGCTGCTGTCCATCATTGCCGGGCTGGACACACCCACGCGCGGCACCGTCAGGCTGGCGGGCCAAGACCTGTTTGCCATTGACGAGGACGAACGCGCCGCGCTGCGCGCCCGCCAGGTTGGCTTTGTTTTCCAGAGCTTCCAACTGCTGGGCAACCTGAGCGCGCTTGAAAACGTCATGTTGCCCCTTGAACTGGCCAGCCAGAGAGACGCCCGCAAAACTGCCACTGAGATGCTGGCCCGCGTTGGCCTGTCGCAGCGCCTGGGCCACTACCCCAAGGTGCTCAGCGGTGGCGAGCAGCAACGCGTGGCGCTGGCCCGGGCTTTCGTGGTGCAGCCCGCCGTGCTGCTGGCCGACGAGCCCACCGGCAGCCTGGACTTCGCCACCGGCGAGACCATCATGAAGCTGATGTTTGAGCTCAACGAAGAGCTTGGCACGACCTTGGTGTTGGTCACGCACGACCGGGGCATTGCCGACCGCTGCCAGCGGCGCATCACGATTGAGGCGGGCAGGGTGGTTTGAGGCTTTTCCCGCACTTTGAGATCAAGGGATTGGCATGGGCTGAGCATCTGGATGGTTCATCGCAAGGTCCCGATAGCAGGAGAACCAGGTATCTGGTGGGTAATTCTCCGGATCGCGCGCCGCGAGGAATTTCGCAAGTTCGAAGTGATTCTGTTTTCGCAACACTGGCTCGGTATCCAGGGTCGCCTTGCCGCAGATATGCGACATGATCGTGCGGCATGAATGCGCATAGAGCCACGGCGCTGTGCCCGTGGTCTCCAGCACGCTGGGTGCCAGAAAAAACAGGTTTGGCGCATCGAGCGAGCGGAACAGGGAGCCACAGCGCGCTGCCAGTGCGTCGGTGCGCGTGGTTTTGGCCAGAACGGGTGACTCGAAATACGTCTGGTCAAGTTCATAGCCGGTTCCCCACAGGACAACGTCGGCATCAACCCGTGCGCCCGATGACAGTTGAACCGTCCGACCCAACAGCCGCGCTATTTCGCCTCGGTGCCGGTCAATCCTGGCAAAGTTTGCGATCATCAAGCAACGCCCCGGGATCATCTGGTGGCGGCCAAGGTCGAACCTGCCTTGCGGAAGCAGTTCCTGCAAT
>JANLVB010000187.1:0-3245 GCA_031363785.1 Betaproteobacteria bacterium | reverse complement strand
GGATACGAATCACCTCTTCGATCAGGTCTTCCTCGATCTGGAGGTCAAAGCGATACGGCGGCGGCGCGACAACAATTTCACCGGCTTCGGTGGCATTGGCCGGCGTCTGCGTGAATGACAAACCCAGCCGCGCCAGCGCGTCGGCACACTGCGCCAGCGTCAGCGGCATACCGATCACCTTGGCAGCGCGCGCCACCCGCAAACGCACCGGCACGGCAACGGGCAGGTTGATCTGCTGGTCGTCGATCGGACCGCAGCAGGTATCGGGCGTGCCGCAGATATCGATGATGAGCTGCGTGATGCGCTCGATGTGCTGCACGGTCTGGCTCGGGTCCACACCGCGCTCGAATCGATGCCCGGCGTCGGTGGCAAAGTTGAAACGACGCGAACGCCCTGCCACGGCCTTGGGCCACCAGAAGGCGGCTTCGACATACACGTTGCGGGTGTCGTCCGACACGGCCGTGGCGTCGCCACCCATGATGCCGGCCAGCGACTCGACTTGCAGGTCGTCGGCGATCACACCCACAGTGTCATCCACCGATACCGTGCTGCCATTGAGCAGCTTGAGTTGTTCACCCGGTCTGCCCCAGCGCACGTCCAAGCCGCCGTGAATCTTGTCGAGATCAAAGATGTGCGACGGGCGGCCGTATTCGAACATCACGTAATTTGAGATATCGACCAGCGGGCTGACACTGCGCTGGCCGCAGCGCGCCAGGCGCTCCACCATCCAGGCCGGTGTGCTGGCGCGGGTGTTGACATTGCGCACGATGCGGCCGGAGAAGCGCCCACACAGGTCGGGCGCGCTGACCTTGACCGGCAGTGTGTCGGCAAGCGTCGCCAGCACCGGCGCAAAAGTTGCCGACAACAGTGGCGCACCAGTCAGGGCTGCCACTTCACGCGCCACACCATAGACGCTGAGGCAATGCGCCAGATTCGGCGTGAGTTTGACCGTCATCAGGCTGTCGTCGAGCCGCAGATGCTGGCGGATGTTCTGGCCCAGCGGGGCGTCGGGGGCCAGCTCCAGCAGGCCGCCATGGTCTTCGGACAATTGCAGTTCACGCGCCGAGCACAACATGCCCTGGCTTTGCACACCACGCAACAGACCAACCTTGATCAGCAAGGGCTTGCCGTCCGGCCCAGGCGGCAACTCGGCACCGACCAGCGCACAGGGAACGCGAATGCCGACACGCGCATTCGGTGCCCCACACACGATGTCAAGCAGACTGCCCTGCCCCACATCGACCTTGCATACGCGCAGGCGGTCGGCGTTCGGGTGCTGCACAGCCTCGGTGATTTCGCCCACCACGATGTTGTTGAAGGGCGGTGCCACGGGCTTGAGCTCTTCGACCTCGAGCCCGGCCATGGTGAGGGCGTCGGCCAACTCGCGCGTGGTCAAGGCGGGGTTGCAGAATTCGCGCAGCCAGGATTCAGGGAATTGCATGGTGCCTTACTGGAACTGGGAGAGAAAACGCATGTCGCCGTCAAAAAACAGCCGCAGATCATCGACACCGTAACGCAGCATGGTAAGGCGGTCGATACCGGAGCCAAACGCGAAGCCGATGTAGCGCTCCGGGTCCAGGCCCATGTTGCGGATCACGTTCGGGTGCACCTGGCCGGAGCCCGACACCTAGAGCCAGCGGCCCTTGAGCGTCCCGTAGCCGATCATGATGTCGATTTCGGCGCTGGGCTCGGTGAACGGGAAGAAGCTGGGGCGAAACCGGATGTCCAGGTCTTTGGTTTCGAAGAACGACTGGATGAAATCCAGGTAGATGACCTTCAGGTCCTTGAACGAGATGTTTTCTCCCACCCACAGCCCCTCGACCTGGTGGAACATCGGCGAATGTGTGGCGTCGCTGTCAACACGATAACAACGCCCCGGCACCACGACCCGGATCTCGGGCATGGCCTGGCCGGCATCAATCAGGTGCCGGTATTTCTTGACATGCTGCACCGCATGGCGGATCTGCACCGGGCTGGTGTGGGTGCGCAACAAATTGGGTGCCCGGGCCGTACCCCCTTCGACATAAAAGGTGTCGTGCATGGAACGCGCCGGGTGGTCTTCGGGTGTATTGAGTGCGGTGAAGTTGAACCAGTCGGCCTCGATCTCCGGCCCCTGGGCCACGTCAAACCCCATGGAGCCGAATATCGCCTCGATACGCTCGGTACTGAGTGATATCGGGTGCAGCCCACCTGCGGCGCGCCGTCGACCCGGCAGGCTGACGTCCAAGGCCTCGGCTTGCAACTGCGCCTGCATCTCGGCATCAGCGAGTTCGCCGCGGCGTGCCACCAGGGCAGCCTCGATGGCCTGCTTGGCCAGGTTGATGGCGGCACCGCGCGTCTTTTTCTCGTCCACGCTCAGGGCTGCCAAACCTTTCATCAGCTCGGTGACGCGGCCCGACTTTCCCAGAAACAGGGCCTTGGCATTCTCCAGCTCCGCCGGAGCATTGGAGCGGCCAAAAGCTGTCTTTGCGGCGTCAACGATGTCATTCAGATCGTTCATGGAAATTCTTTCAGTGAAAGCCGCAGCGGCAAAAAAAGGGCTAGTGCTCTCTCAAGCCCTAGCCCCTGTTTCGGTCAAGCACCCGACGCTTACGCCAAGCGCCGCGCACCGTTCACTCAAGCAGCCAGCTTGGCCTTGACTTGCTCCACGATGCCGGCAAAAGCTGGCATGTCATGGACGGCGATGTCGGACAACACCTTGCGGTCGATCTCGATACCGGCTTTTTTCAGGCCATTGGCAAACTGGCTGTAGGTCAGGCCGCACTGGCGGGCCGCGGCGTTGATACGCGCAATCCACAACTGGCGGAAGACACGCTTCTTGGTGCGGCGATCGCGGTAGGCATACTGCCCGGCCTTCATCACCGCCTCTTTGGCGACCCGGAATACGTTACCGCGGCGACCGCGGAAGCCCTTGGCTAGGGCGAGAACTTTTTTGTGGCGGGCGCGAGCCGTTACACCACGTTTGACGCGAGGCATGTTGTTACTCCTTGTTCGTCGTTGTTAAATGCCAAAGCCGGGCAACATCTGTGCCATGTGACCCATATTGGTCTCATGCACCGCCGTTGGCCCGCGCAGATGGCGTTTGTTCTTGGTGGTCTTCTTGGTCAGGATGTGACGCTTGAAGGCTTGACCGCGCTTGACGGTGCCACCTGGACGAACGCGGAAACGCTTTTTCGCGCCGCTCTTGGTCTTCATTTTGGGCACTGAATGCTCCTTCTTCCTTGTGCTCGTGAGGCGTCTGCAAA
>JANLVB010000182.1:0-1934 GCA_031363785.1 Betaproteobacteria bacterium | reverse complement strand
GGCTGCTTGACGATCATGATCGAGGTTTCACGGCCAAAGAATGCCTGGATATCCTTGCCGTTCACCGTGATCTTGCCGGAGCCCTTTTTCAGAAACACCCGCGCGACGCTGGATTTGCGCCGGCCGGTGCCATTGTTCCATTCACCGATCATTTCGAAGCTCCTGAAATTTCCAACACTTTGGGTTGCTGGGCAGTGTGGGGATGCTCGGCACCACCGTACACCTTGAGCTTCTTGATCATGGCGTAGCCAAGCGGGCCCTTGGGCAACATGCCCTTGACCGCCTTCTCCAGGGCACGGCCCGGGAACTTGGCTTGCATGTCCTTGAAGTTGATGGCCGAAATGCCACCGGGATAACCAGAATGGCTGTAATAGATCTTGTCGAGCGCCTTGGCGCCGGTGACACGCAGACGGGCTGCATTGATGATGACGATGAAGTCACCGGTATCGACGTGAGGCGTGTAAATGGCCTTGTGTTTGCCGCGCAAACGGAGAGCAACTTCGCTGGCTACTCGTCCGAGGACCTTATCGGTCGCGTCAATCACAAACCACTCGTGCGTCACGTCAGCGGGTTTGGCGCTGAACGTTTTGGTCATGAGTTTCTCTTGGTTTAGAGGGTTTGTACGGGCTCTTTTCCACGGTCGGTGTTCCTCTGAAGGGAATCTCTTAGGTGGGGGCTAGGGACTTCGCCGCGGAACCACGTGAGCGCTGCGAAGCCCGCGATTATATAAAGGTTTTGCCGCTGTGCGGGTTACCATCGCGCCATGTTCAGCTACCGCCACGCGTTTCATGCCGGCAACCACGCCGATGTGCTCAAGCACATGGTGCTGCTGGCGACCCTGAAGCACCTCACCCAGAAGGACAGTCCGATTGCGGTGTTCGACACCCATGCCGGCGCCGGCCTATACCGGCTCGACGGCGATTACGCCCAGACCAGCGGCGAAGCCGCCGATGGTTACCTGAGGCTTCGAACACCACCGGTTGGCGCTGATGCCGGCAAGAAAAAGACCCCGCTGACCCTGGCCCCCGCGCTGCAAGACTACATGGACATGATCGCCGGCTTCAATGCCAAGGGCAGCCACAAGGTCTACCCAGGCTCGCCTTTTATCATCCAGCAACTGTTGCGCGAGCGTGACAAACTCAAGCTGTTCGAACTGCACCCGACCGACGCCAAGACCTTGACCGCCAACATTGCCCAGCTGGAGGCTGGCCGCCAGGTGGCAGTGTTGCGCGAAGACGGGTTCGAAGCCCTCAAGAAATTCCTGCCACCGCCACAGCGCCGGGCACTGGTGTTGAGCGACCCGAGTTACGAAATCAAGTCCGATTACGGCCGGGTGGTTGCCACCATCGGCGACGCGCTGACCCGTTTTGCCACCGGGACCTATGTGGTCTGGCACCCGATCATCCCGCGGCCGGAGGCCCACGATGTACCCAGAAAGCTCAAGACGCTCGCAATCAAAGCCAACCGCAGCTGGTTACATGCGACCCTGACCATCAAGAACAGCAAGATCACCACGGACGCCACAGGTGTGGAGCACCGGCCCGGGCTGCCAGCCAGCGGCATGTTCCTGATCAATCCACCCCATACCCTGAAGGCCGCGCTGCAGGCGGCGTTGCCGCAACTGGTGGAATTGCTTGCACAAGACCGGCACGCACAATTTACGCTGGACGCTGGCGGATGACCGTTTGCCCGAAGGCCGCGACCGATTTGCTGCGCCGGCGACAACGCTTTGATAACGAATATCAACGCCAAGGCAGGTCACTTACGCTGAATGGGCTATTGCCGTGCACTGCGGCAGTGGAGACACTTCAAGCAGTGCCCGGTGCGGACAGCTGGCTCGCCCAGGCTGCCTGACCACCTGACACTCTATATCCACATGAAAAAAACCGCCCTCATCACCGGCATCACTGGCCAGGACGGCGCCTACCTGGCCG
>JANLVB010000166.1:0-36620 GCA_031363785.1 Betaproteobacteria bacterium | reverse complement strand
GAAACTTTTCTCAACGTCGTCGTCATCGACGACATCCTGCACAAGATGCGCGAGGTGTTTGCCTCCTTGTACAACGACCGTGCAATCAGCTACCGCGTGCACAAGGGATTTGCCCACGAGCATGTGGCGCTGAGTGCCGGGGTGCAGCGTATGGTGCGCTCGGACATTGGCGCCGCCGGTGTCATGTTCACCATTGACACAGAGTCTGGCTTTGAAGACGTGGTGTTCATCACGTCAAGCTACGGTCTGGGCGAGACCGTGGTGCAGGGCGCGGTGAATCCGGACGAGTTCTATGTGCACAAACCCATGTTGCGCGCCGGCAAACGCGCCATCATCCGGCGCAGCCTGGGATCCAAGCTGATCCAGATGCAGTTCACGACGGCCGACGAAAAGGCCACAGGGGGCAAGCTGGTCAAGACCATCGACGTGCCCACCGAGCTGCGCAACCGCTATTCGCTGAACGACGTCGATGTCGAAAAACTCGCCGCCTACGCGCTGGTGATCGAGCAGCATTACGGGCGCGCGATGGACATCGAATGGGGCAAGGACGGCCTGGATGGGGAGCTGTACATCCTGCAGGCACGACCAGAGACGGTGAAGAGCCAGGCGGCGGGCAAAGCCGAGCATCGCTACAAGCTCAAAGGCCGCGGCACCGTGCTGGCCGAGGGGCGCGCCATCGGCCAGAAAATTGGTACCGGCCCGGTGCGGCTGGTGCACAACATACGTGAGATGGACAAGGTACAGCCGGGAGACGTGCTGGTCACAGACATGACCGACCCGAACTGGGAGCCCGTAATGAAACGCGCCTCGGCTATTGTTACCAACCGCGGTGGGCGTACCTGCCATGCGGCCATCATCGCGCGCGAGCTGGGCATCCCAGCGGTTGTCGGCTGCGGTGATGCCACGGACAGGCTGAAGGACGGCGTGCTGGTGACCGTCAGTTGCGCCGAAGGTGATACCGGTTTTGTCTACGATGGGCTGCTGGAGACGGAGGTGCAGGAGGTCGAACGTGGAGCCATGCCCGATTTGCCGCTCAAGATCATGATGAATGTGGGCAACCCGCAACTGGCGTTTGATTTCTGCCAGTTACCGAATGCCGGGGTCGGCTTGGCACGGTTGGAGTTCATCATCAACAACAACATTGGTGTGCATCCCAAGGCCATTCTCGACTATCCCAATGTGGATGCCGACCTGAAAAAGGCGGTCGAGTCGGTTGCGCGCGGCCATGGCTCGCCGCGCGCCTTTTATGTCGACCGGGTTGCCGAGGGTGTGGCGACCATCGCCGCCGCATTCTGGCCCAAGCCGGTGATCGTGCGCCTGTCCGACTTCAAGAGCAACGAATACCGCAAGCTCATCGGCGGCAGTCGGTACGAACCCGAAGAGGAAAATCCGATGCTTGGCTTTCGCGGCGCCGCGCGTTACATCAGCGGCGAGTTTGGCGAGGCTTTTGCAATGGAGTGTGACGCGCTCAAGCGGGTGCGCAACGACATGGGCCTGACCAATGTGCAGATCATGGTGCCCTTCGTCCGCACCATTGAGCAGGCGCGCAAGGTGACCGATCTGCTGGCGGCGCATGGTTTGCGCCGGGGTGGTGACACGGCGGACGGGACCGCCTTGAAAATTGTCATGATGTGCGAGATTCCGAGTAATGCCATCCTGGCCAGCGACTATCTGCAGTTTTTCGACGGCTTCTCCATCGGCTCCAACGACCTGACACAACTCACACTGGGCCTGGACCGGGACTCCGGCCTGGCGGTGCTGGCAGCCGATTTTGATGAGCGTGATCCGGCCGTCAAAGCCCTGATCAGCATGGCAATAGCAGCCTGCAAGGCGAACGGCAAGTACATCGGCATTTGCGGCCAGGGCCCCAGTGACCATCCCGATTTTGCGGCCTGGCTCATGGAGCAGGGTATCCATTCGATTTCCCTGAACCCGGACTCGGTGATTGAGACCTGGCGGCGTCTGGCGGCATAGTTTCGGCGCCCATGCGGCCTGCGTCTGCTTGCGAAGGTAGGGCTAGGGAAGACCCTAGGCGGGTCTACCCTTGGTTGGGGGTAATTCTGACAAGTTTGTAAGAAACAGGTAAGGCTGGGGCCAACAATGGTTTCGATTCAAACGAATGGGTTCCATGCTTGTCGCCATTACCACTGTCAAACTGATAGCCGAGATCGCCTTGCTGGCGCTGCTCGGGCAATGGTTATTGGGTCTGTTGGCTGGCGCGAAGCGCGACAAGAACATCTTTTACCAGCTATTGCAGATCATGGGCCGACCATTCGTTGCGGTAGCCCGGCTGGTGAGTCCGAAGTTTGTTGTCGAGCGGCATTTACCGCTGGTGGCTTTTCTGTTGCTGGCATTTGTCTGGCTCGGTGTCACGATCCTGAAGATTCAAACCTGCCTGCAAATGGGTGTGGAGTTGTGCAAATGAATTCCTGGTTGTCCTATCTGTTTTTAAAAATGCAGGCCATCGCCTTGCTGGTGTTTGGCCAAAAGCGCGCGGCCCTGGCGCGTTTTGATGCGATGCGTAGCCTGGTACCGCAGAACCGGTATGTGATGGCCAGCCGTGCCCATCTGCTGGGCGAGTTGGGGGACAAGCATGGAGCGGTCGAGGCGCTCACCGAGCTGGCACAGGTACATTCCGACAACTCAGCGGCGTGGTTCAACCTGGGTTATGTGCTCGATGACATGGGGCGCCACGCAGAAGCAGAGCCGGCCTTTCGTCGCGCCATCGAGATCGAACCGAAGATGGACCGGGCCTGGTATGGCCTGGCGCTGGTGCTGATACGGGCGCGGCGTTTCGATGAAGCCGTAGTCGCGTTGAAGACCAATACAGAACTGCAACCCATGAGCCCGTTCGGCTGGTACCAGCTGGCACGGGTGCATGTGGACCGGCAACAACCCGAGGAGGCGGTGAAGATCATTCGCCATCTCAACGGGTTCGAGCCCAAAGTGGCCGCCCAACTGGAACGCGAAACCGGGTTGCGCATTGCGCAGCCCGCGTGAACCGCTGGGTGGTGATTTGAAGCAAAGGCGCGATCCGGCTTGCAGGCCACCCATGGAGAGACAGGTGGTGATCGCGAAATGCCCGCAAGGGCGCAACCGTTGGAGGTAGACAAGATGGAGTTGACCGAGAACCAGCACCGTTACTGGCGCAAGAACCTCAATATCACCGGGATCCTCCTGTTGATATGGTTTGTGGTGACGTTTGTCGTGAGTTATTACGCACGCGCACTGAGTTTCAATTTTTTTGGCTGGCCGTTCAGTTTCTGGATGGGCGCGCAGGGTGCTCTGGTGATTTATTGCCTGATCATCTGGTATTACGCGCGCTACATGGAAAAGCTGGATATTGAGCACGGCGTGCAAGAAAGCGAGGAATAATCATGGCTGGAATGTTTGGTTCTGACGACGGCGGGGTCGGCAACGCTGCCTCCAAGGCCGCCTTCAAAAGTGGCCTGAACAAGGTCTACACCTGGTACACGGGCGGGTTTCTTGTCTTTGTAGTTGTGCTGGCAGTGCTCGAGCAGATGGGCCTGCCGCGTTCGTGGATCGGCTTCATCTTCCTGCTGGCGACGATTGGCCTGTATGCCGGCATTGGCATCATGAGCCGCACCAATGACGCTGCGGAGTATTACGTTGCCGGGCGACGGGTGCCAGCGGTCTACAACGGCATGGCGACCGGCGCCGACTGGATGTCGGCCGCCTCGTTCATCGGCATGGCCGGTACGTTATACCTGTCCGGGTATGGTGGCCTGGCCTTCATCATGGGTTGGACCGGTGGTTATTGCCTGGTGGCACTGTTTCTTGCGCCCTACATGCGCAAGTTCGGCCAGTTCACCGTGCCTGTCTTTCTGGGCGAGCGTTATGGCGGCAATACACCGCGTTTCATCGGCATTGTGGCAGCCATCCTGTGCTCCTTTGTCTATGTGGTGGCGCAGATCTATGGTGTGGGCCTGATTACCTCGCGCCTCACCGGTGTGCAGTTTGAACTGGGGATTTTCCTCGGTCTCGGCGGTATCCTGGTGTGTTCGTTTCTGGGTGGCATGCGTGCCGTGACCTGGACACAGGTGGCGCAGTACATCATCCTGATCGTTGCCTATCTGATCCCGGTCATCTGGCTGTCGATCAAGCAGACCAGTGTGCCAGTACCGCAGGCTATTTATGGTGCCCAGCTCGAGAAGGTCACCGCCCTGGAGAAGAAACTCACGGCTGATCCCAAAGAAATACAGGTGCGCGACGTGTTCAAGCAGCGCTCGGCCGCCCTGGCCGAGAAGTTGAAGGACCCGGCTGCGGCGCTGGCTGCGGACAAGGCGGCGGCAGAGAAGAGGCTTGCGGACCTCAAGGCTGCCAATGGACCGGCAGCTGAGATTGCTGCTGCCGAGAAGGCCATGGCTGCGCTGCCGAAGGATGTGGATGCGGCCAAGAAGGCGTGGACGGCAGCCAAGACCGGTGCCGACGCCAAGTCCAGGCCGCTCAACGGCATGCCACCGCATGCGACAGCGTACGCGGGCAACCCCGACGGCGATGCGGCGGCCCAAAAGGCTTACGACGTGTCGCGGCGCAACTTCCTGGCGCTGATCTTCTGCCTGATGGTGGGTACGGCTGCCTTGCCCCACATTCTGATGCGGTATTACACGGTACCGAGTGTGAAGGAGGCGCGGGAGTCCGTGAGCTGGTCGCTTTTCTTCATCTTCCTGCTGTATTTCACGGCGCCGGCACTCGCGGTGTTGGTGAAGTACGAGATCTTCACATTGGTGGTGGGAACACCGTTTGACCAGTTGCCGGCGTGGGTTGCATCCTGGACCAAAGTGGATCCCAGCTTGCTCTCGGTGACCGACATCAACAAGGATGGCATCCTGCAACTCAACGAGATGAGCATCGGTGGCGACATCGTGGTGCTCGCGACGCCTGAAATTGGTGGCTTGCCCTACGTGATTTCGGGCCTGGTGGCTGCCGGTGGCCTGGCTGCGGCGCTGTCCACGGCGGATGGCTTGCTGTTGACGATTGCCAACGCCTTGAGCCACGACCTGTACTACAAGATGATCGACCCGAACGCTTCAACTGCACGTCGCGTGGCTTTGTCCAAGACCTTGCTGCTGATTGTGGCCTTGGCGGCGGCGTACGTGGCGGCGCAGAAACCGGCGGACATCCTGTTCCTGGTGTCGGCGGCGTTCTCGTTCGCGGCGGCTTCATTCTTCCCGGCACTGGTTCTTGGTATCTTCTGGAAGCGCGCGACCGGTATTGCCGCCTCGCTTGGCATGGTGGCCGGGCTGGGCGTTACGGCCTACTACATGGTTACGACCCAGGTTTGGCTGCGCGGTGTGTTCAACATCACAACGCCGGTGCAACTGTGGTGGGATATCCAGCCGATCTCTGCCGGCCTGTTCGGTGTACCGGTCGGTATTGCCGTGATCATCCTCGTGAGTCTGGTGACTCCGGCACCAAGCCGCAAGATCCAGCAATTGGTCGAGTATGTTCGTTATCCGAACCTGAAAGCCAGCTGATCCGGCCGGCCAATAGCAGCGCGGCGGCACTTGGCCCGTCGCCCTGAACGCAAGCCCGACGACGCAGGTTGTCGGGCTTTTTCTTATGCTCCGCATACCGTCTCGGTGCGCAGACAGGTTGAACATGTGGTATGCCCAGTTTGTGCTTGCCACTGCGCCCTGGCATATAATAGAAGGCTTCGCCTTGCCGCACCCCACTTCGACGCTGGGGGTGGCTTTACCGACCCGCCTGCGGGTCATCCACAAGGAGTATCCATGCGTCATTACGAAATCATACTCATGATCCATCCGGATCAGAGTGAACAGGTTCCAGCGATGCTGGAGCGCTACAAGACCATGATCACCGCGGGTGGTGGCAAGGTCCATCGGGTGGAGGACTGGGGTCGACGCCAGTTGATCTACATGATCAACAAGCTGGCCAAGGCGCATTACCTGTGCATCAACATCGAGGCCGCGCAGCCGGTGATGGCTGAGCTGGAGCATGCGTTCAAGTTCAATGACGCCGTGTTGCGCCATCTGACGGTGCTGCGCAAGAAGGCTGACACGACCCCCTCGTCGATGATGCGCACGGTGGAGCGTGAAGACGCCCGCAAGGCGCAGCAGGCGGAGTTCCACGGGTCGGACCGCTAAACCTGTTGCAGGAGTGGACCAGGCCGCAAATCGTTGTGAATTGACTGCCTGTATCGCCGAGCTCAAAGCCATGCGATACACACCGGCCGGGATCCCGGCACTGAACCTGACTCTGGAGCATGCATCCGATGTGATGGAAGCAGGTCAGATGAGGCAGATCAAGGCAACATTGCGGGCGGTGGCCCTGGGCAGTCTGGCCGAGCGTCTTGGAGCCCAAGCGATCGGCAGTGCCTGGTGGTTCAGCGGTTTTCTGGCCACCCAACGCAACGGCAAACAGGTCCAATTGCATATCCAGGAATTCAGTCCCAGTCCCTAGTTATTGCTGTCGGATGCCGACTCTGCAGGTGCAGACCAGCCATCCGCAACCAACCGAGAAAATTACCATGCCATCTCCCAAACGTTTCAACAAAGACAAGCGCCCCAAGCGGCCGGCCCAGAACCTGCTGTTCAAGCGCAAACGCTTTTGCCGCTTTACCGTCACCGGCGTCGTGGAAATCGACTACAAGGACATCGACACCTTGCGTGATTTCGTCGCCGAAAACGGCAAGATCATTCCGGCCCGGCTGACCGGCACCCGCGCCATCTTCCAGCGCCAGCTCAATACCGCCATCAAGCGCGCGCGATTCCTCGCGATGCTGCCATACAGCGACCAGCACCGCATCTAAAGGAGCAACAACCATGCAAATCATTCTGCTCGACAAGGTGGTGAACCTCGGTGACCTGGGCGAAATCGTCAAGGTCAAGGATGGCTACGCCCGCAACTTCCTGATCCCGTCCGGTCGCGCCCGTCGCGCCACTGCCGCGGCCAAGCAGGAGTTCGAGGCCAAACGCGCGGAGCTCGAAAAGGCCGCCGCCGCCAAGCTGTCGGAATCCCGCGCTTTGGGTGAAAAGCTCTCCGGCACGACCTGCAAGCTGACGCAAAAGGCGGGAGTTGACGGGCGCCTGTTCGGGTCGGTGACCAACTCTGATATTGCAGAAGAGCTTGGCAAACAGGGTTACAAGGTTGTGAAGGCCCAGGTGCGTATGCCGACCGGTCCGATCAAGATGGTGGGTGACAGCACGGTCAGTGTCGCGCTGCATACCGACGTTGTGGTGGATATCACTGTGTCTGTATACGGCGAAACTGCCTGATCGGTATCGATCCGGGCGGACCGGCCGCCAAGCCGCGTCTCAGACCACCCGAGCCCAGCGCCCCGGTGGTTTTTGTTTTTTCCGGGCGGGCTTGCACCGCGTTTTGCACAGCTTTCCCACAACTTTTGTGCACGTTGTACCCAGCCTTCCCCTCGACGCCGTGCAGGTGCTGGCGTAGCATTGCGTAACCAAGGAATCCCCGAATGTCCGCCGTACTTTCTGCTGTAGACGACTATGGCCACGACCGTCAGGTTGCGCAGCTGCGCATTCCGCCGCATTCGATCGAGTCCGAGTCCAGTGTGCTGGGCGGTTTGTTGCTGGACAACGCCGCCTGGGATCGGGTTTCCGATTTGCTGGGCGATTCTGATTTTTACCGCTACGAACACCGGTTGGTGTACGGCGCCATCGGGCACCTGATCAATGCGTCCAAGCCGGCCGATGTCATCACCGTGTTCGAGCAGTTGCAAAGCCAGGGCAAGGCGGAGGAGATCGGTGGTCTGGCCTACCTCAACTCGCTGGCACAGTATGTGCCGAGCGCCGGCAATATCCGCCGCTACGCCGAGATCGTGCGCGAGCGCTCGATCCTGCGCAAACTGGTGAGCGCCAGTGACGAGATTGCCACCAACGCCTTCAATCCCCAGGGGCGGCCGGTGGCTGACATCGTGGATGAGGCAGAACAGAAGATTTTCAATATCGGTGAACAGGGCTCGCGCCTGAAGCAAGGTTTTCAGGGCATGGAGACGCTGGTGGTGCAATTGCTCGACCGGGTCCAGGAAATGGCTGACAACCCGAACGATGTCACCGGCGTGCCGACCGGTTTTTATGATCTCGACCGCATGACGGCGGGTTTCCAGGCTGGCGACCTGATCGTGCTGGCGGCGCGGCCGTCGATGGGCAAGACGGCCTTGGCAATCAACATCGCCGAACATGTGGCCCTGAATGAAGGCCTGCCGGTGGCCGTGTTCTCGATGGAAATGGGCGCTGCGCAACTGGCTGTGCGCATCGTCGGTTCCATTGGAAGGATTGACCAAAGTCATTTGCGCACCGGGAGATTGACCGACGAGGAGTGGCCGCGTTTAAGCGAGGCGATCGAGCGCTTGCGCAATATCTCCCTGCACATCGATGAAAGCGCGGGGTTGACGTCCAGCGAGTTGCGCGCCAACGCACGTCGCCTGGCGCGCCAGTGCGGGCAACTTGGTTTGATCGTGGTCGACTACCTGCAGTTGATGAGCGGGTCCAGCTCGTCCGAGGAAAACCGCGCCACGGAACTCGGTGAGATTTCCCGCGGCCTGAAGATGCTGGCGAAGGAGCTGAAGTGCCCGGTGGTCGCGCTGTCGCAGCTCAATCGCAGTGTCGAGAGCCGGCCGGACAAACGCCCGATGATGAGCGACCTGCGCGAATCGGGCGCCATCGAGCAGGACGCCGACATCATCATGTTCATCTACCGCGACGAGTACTACACCAAGGACGCCTGCAAGGAGCCCGGGGTGGCCGAAATCATCATCGCAAAACAACGCAATGGCCCGACCGGCGTAGTAAAGCTGGCATTCCTCAAGCCCATCACCAAGTTCGAAAGTCTGGCCGGCGGCGCAGGCAGTTATTGACCAGTCGCCCAAGAGGCTGACAAGCTGCTACAGCACTTCGCTGGCAAAATCCGCCAAACGTGAACGCTCGCCGCGCGCCAGCGTGATGTGGCCACCGTGTGGCCAACCTTTGAACTTGTCGACTGCAAACGTCAGGCCGGAAGAGCCCTCGGTAAGGTAGGGCGTATCGATCTGCGCCAGGTTGCCCATGCAGATGATCTTGGTGCCGGGTCCGGCACGGGTGATCAGCGTCTTCATCTGCTTCGGGGTCAGGTTTTGCGCCTCGTCGATGATCACGTATTTGTTGAGGAAGGTGCGCCCGCGCATGAAGTTCATGCTTTTGATCTTGATGCGGCTGCGTATCAACTCGCTGGTTGCGGCTCGCCCCCATTCGCCGGCGCTTGTGTCGGTCTTGCCGAGCACCTCCAGGTTATCGTCCAGAGCGCCCATCCACGGGCCCATCTTCTCTTCCTCGGTACCCGGCAGGAACCCGATGTCTTCTCCGACGCTGACCGTGGCGCGGGTGACGATGATCTCGGTGTAGCGCCGGTCATCGAGCACCTGCGTCAACCCGGCAGCCAGCGCCATCAAGGTCTTGCCGCTGCCGGCGGTGCCAGTCAGTGTGACGAAATCCACTTCGGGATCCATAAGGAGGTTCATGGCAAAGTTCTGCTCACGGTTGCGTGTGGTCACGCCCCAGACAGAGTTCTTCAGGTGGTTGTAGTCCTTGAGCGTCTTGAACACGGCCGAGGTGCCGCGGATTTCCGTCACCCGGGCGTACAGGCTGGGTTCACCCGGGGATTCGAAATAGACAAACTGGTTGATCAACAGGCTGGGTACCACCGGGCCGGATACACGATAGAAGGTGTGCGCCCCCTGTTGCCAGCTTTCGACAGTCTGGCCGTGGGTGGCCCAAAAATCTGCCGGCAGGGCAAAGGAGCCCGCGTACAGCAGGTCACCATCATCGAGTGTCTTGTCGTTCTGGTAGTCATCGGTATTGAGGCCCAGGGCGCGCGCCTTGACCCGCATGTTGATGTCCTTGGATACCAGCACGACCTCGGTTGCTGCCAGCGCGCCGGTCTTGGTGTGTTGCCGACGCAGCGCCTCGACCACACCCAGGATCTGGTTGTCGGCCTTGCCCTGCGGCAGACTCATGGGCAAGGTGTACTCCAACAACTGGGTCTGGAAGAACAGTTTTCCGGCAGCTTCGCGGTGCCCCGTGCTGTCGAGACGAAGTCCGTTTGTTATATCCGAGCCATGTGCTGCGGCCAGCGCGTCAAGCGAGCGACTGGTCTGGCGGGCGTTGCGGGCGACTTCGGTCATGCCCTTCTTGTGCCCGTCGAGTTCTTCCAGCACGATCATGGGCAGGAATATGTCGTGCTCCTCAAAGCGGAACAGGCACATCGGGTCGTGCAGCAGCACGTTGGTGTCAAGCACAAACAGTTTTGTGGCCCCGGCAACCCTGCGCTTCTTTGGCTTGCCCGCAGGCGTCAATGCGACAACGGGAGCCGTGGCGGTGCGCACCGGTTCCAGCGCCGGTCGCACGGGGATGCGCGCAACCGGTGTCAGCGCCGGTGTCGTGCGTCCTGGGACAAAGGCCTCGGGATGGTTGGTGGGCGTGTTGTCCTGGGGTTTGTCGGTGCGGGCGGTCGGCAGTAGCGCCAGTGCAGGTTGCACGGGCTCCGGGATCTCGCGCCTTTTGGCCTTGGTTGTGGCGCGCACTGGCGCGTCGTACAAGTCTGCCGACAGGAGCGCAGCGCGTTTGGTGGGGGCGGGGGGCAAGGGCATCGTCCGTGGTGCTCAGTGTTGAAGGAGTACAGGTCGCCGCAACCCATGCCGGGTGCGGCGCGCCGGGAAATAAAAAAGCCGCCTTGGTCCGGGGCGGCTTTTTCGGGGGAAGCGTGCTGTGTGCAGCGGCATTGCACCCATTATGCATGAGCAGCAGGACCACGACGGCCGGGTTCAGGCCGCCTTTTTGAGGGCCTTCACTGCCTTGAGAACATCATCGACATGGCCCGGCACCTTGAGGCCGCGCCACTCCTCCTTGAGCAGGCCATCGGCGCCGATCAGAAAGGTGCTGCGCTCGATGCCCTTGACTTTCTTGCCGTACATGATCTTGTTCTTGACAACGCCAAACATGTGGCACATCTTTTCTTCGGTATCGGCGATCAACTCGAACGGCAACTCCAGCTTGAGTTTGAAGTCGTCGTGTGACCGCATGTTGTCGCGCGACACGCCGAACACGCTCGCGCCGGCTTTCACGAAGTCCTTGTACTTGTCTCGAAACTGCATGGCTTCGGTAGTACAGCCTGGCGTGTTGTCCTTGGGGTAAAAGTAGAGCACCATCGTCCTGCCGACGTGGCTGGAGTTGGACACCCTGACGCCGCTGGTGGCGTTGGCTTCGAATTCCGGCAGGGGTTTGTTGACAACGATCGCCATAAGTTTCTTGAGTCTCGCGTGCAGAATGTGTCAGGGACTGGTCGCTGGCACATCACTGGCAGCTTGCCGGAGGGGTGATGGACCGCAACCAGCTATTTTAGCTGCAATTGACCCATTAATCAGCCGCGGCAGGCAACTCATCGAGCAGAAAAGCTGCGACCACTTTGCGCCCTTCACCCGCCAGGATGTTGTAGGTGCGGCATGCCGCGCGCGTGTCCATGGTCTCCAATCCGACACGCCGCGCCAGCAGTGGCACCAGCCAGGCTGGCGGCGGGCGGCGCAGCTTTTCACCGCTGCCAAAAAGCACCAACTCGGCATCGATTTCGGAGATACGGGCAAAGTGCTGGGGCGTCAAGGCAGCGAAGCTGCCGCAGTTCCAGTCGAACCGCTGACCCGTGGAGCTGATCACCAGCGAATGCGAGAAGCGCTCGCCATCGACTGCGATCCACCCGGGGCCGTATCCGGAAACCGTCGGCGTATCGGATTTGTCGGGCTGTAGCTTCATGTCTGGTGGTGCGCGGAACTGTGGTCAAATTATAAGTTTGCTGTTCAGTCAGTCAAGTTGCAGGGTGACCATGAAGCCGATCCGCAAATCCAACAAACTCGACAACGTCTGTTACGACATTCGCGGGCCGATTCTCGAATGCGCACAACGCATGGAGGAAGAGGGCCACAAGGTCATCAAACTCAATATCGGCAACCTCGCCGTGTTCGGGTTTGACTCTCCGGAAGAAATCCAGCAGGACATGATCCGCAACCTGCCCAACTCCGCTGGTTACTCCGATAGCAAGGGTATCTTTGGTGCGCGCAAGGCGGTCATGCACTACACACAGGAACAGGGGGTCAAGGGCGTCACGCTCGACGACGTGTACTTGGGCAACGGCGCCTCCGAGCTGATCGTGATGGCCAGCAACGCCATGCTCAATGACGGCGATGAAATGCTGATACCGGCGCCCGACTATCCGTTGTGGACGGCGGCGGTGGTGCTGTCGGGAGGCACACCGGTGCACTACCTGTGTGACGAGGCCGATGGCTGGATGCCCGATCTGCAGGACATACGCTCCAAGGTCACAGCGCGCACCAAGGGCATCGTGGTGATCAATCCGAACAACCCCACCGGCGCCCTGTATTCGGATGACTTGCTGCGCGGAATCATAACGATCGCACGCGAACACAATCTGGTCATCTTTGCCGATGAGGTGTACGACAAGGTGCTGTATGACGGTGTGCGGCACACTGCCATTGCATCACTCAGCGACGACGTGCTGACTCTCACCTTCAACAGCCTGAGCAAGAGTTATCGATCTTGCGGTTACCGCTCCGGATGGATGGTGGTCTCCGGTGACAAAAGGCCGGCGCGCGACTACATCGATGGACTCAACATGATGTCCAACCTGCGTCTGTGCCCGAATGTGCCCGGGCAATGGGCCATTCAAACAGCCTTGGGTGGATACCAGAGCATCAAGGACCTGGTGGCCCAGGGCGGGCGCTTGCGCCGCCAACGCGATCTGGCGTACGAACTTATCACAGCGATACCGGGTGTCAGCTGCGTCAAGCCGCAGGCGGCTCTGTACATGTTCCCGCGCCTCGACCGCGACATGTATCCGGTCGACGACGACCAGCAGTTCATGCTCGAATTGCTTCAGGAGACCAAGGTCATGCTGGTACAGGGCACCGGTTTTAATTGGACGGCCCCGGACCATTTCCGTATCGTGTTCCTGCCGCATGAAGACGATTTGCGCGAGGCGATCGGCCGCATCGCTCATTTTCTCGAGGTGTACCGCAAGCGCCACAACGACAGCGCGGGGCGTACCCCCGTCAAGCTGGTGGCCAAGCGGGCCTGACAACGCAAGCATCCGATCCCCAACCCGATTTTTGAGATGAACCCGATTCAAGTAGGCCTGCTGGGCATTGGCACCGTGGGCAGTGGCACGTTTGCGGTGTTGCGGCGCAACCAGGCAGAGATCCGCCGACGCGCCGGACGTGGCATCGAAATCACCATGGTGGCGGACCTGGATACGGAACGTGCGCGCAGCCTGGTTGGGCCAGAGGTTCAGGTCGTGGCAGACGCGCGCGCCGTGATTGCAAACCCGCATATCGACATCGTGGTCGAGTTGATTGGTGGTTATGGAATTGCGCGCCAACTGGTCATGGAGGCCATCGCTGCCGGAAAACACGTCGTCACGGCCAACAAGGCGTTGCTGGCCGTGCACGGCACCGAAATCTTCGCGGCCGCGCATGCCAAGGGCGTGATGGTGGCATTCGAGGCGGCCGTGGCGGGGGGTATCCCGATCATCAAGGCGCTGCGCGAAGGACTGACCGCAAACAGCATCCAGTGGATTGCCGGCATCATCAATGGCACGACCAACTTCATCCTGAGCGAAATGCGCAACAAGGGCCTGGATTTTTCCGTGGTCCTGAAGGAGGCGCAGCGATTGGGGTACGCCGAGGCCGACCCGACCTTTGACATCGAGGGGGTGGATGCGGCGCACAAGGTGACCATCATGTCGGCCATAGCTTTCGGCATACCAGTGCAATTCGACAAGGCCTAGGTCGAAGGCATCACCGGTCTGTCAGCGCAGGATATCCAGTACGCAGAGCAGCTGGGTTACCGCATCAAGCTGCTGGGCATCACCAAGCGCAGCCTGGACTCCCACAGCGGTGCAGTGCGCGGTATCGAGCTGCGGGTGCATCCGAGTCTGGTGCCGGTGAAGCGGCTGATCGCCAATGTGGAAGGGGCGATGAATGCGGTCATGGTGCAGGGCGACGCTGTTGGCACCACCCTGTATTACGGCAAGGGTGCCGGCAGTGAACCCACTGCCAGCGCCGTCATCGCCGATCTGGTCGACATCACCCGGCTGCACACCGCCGATGCGGCGCAACGCGTACCACACCTGGCGTTCCATCCCGACGCCATGAGTGATCTGCCAGTGTTGCCGATCGAAGAGATCACCACCAGCTACTATCTTCGGCTGCGCGTTGCAGACCGGGCCGGTGTGTTGGCCAAAGTCACCGGTATCCTGGCGGAATCGGGTATCAGCATCGATGCCATGCTGCAGCGGGAGGCGGACGAGGTCGGCCCGGCAATAGCTGCCACAGGAGAGAACCCGGAGGCGCAGACCGACCTGATCATCCTGACCCATGACACCCGCGAAGGCACGATGAATGCCGCGCTGGTGCGCATGCAGGCGCTGGACAGCGTGTTGCAGCCCATCACCCGCATTCGCAAGGAAGAGCTTGCCTGATGCAGTATGTTTCTACCCGCGGGCACGATAGCGGTCAGCGCTTCTGTGACATCCTGCTGGAAGGACTGGCGCCCGACGGCGGCCTGTATCTGCCGCGGACCTACCCGCAGGTGGACGACGCAACACTCACGCGCTGGCGCCCCTTGTCCTACGCTGCGCTGGCATTCGAGGTGTTGTCGCTGTATGTGGACGACATACCGGCGGATGACCTGAAGGCGATCTGCGCCAGGACTTATACCGCCGCGGTCTTCGGCACGCCACAGATCGTGCCGCTGCGCGCCCTGTCATCGGGCCACGCCGGTGACGCACCGTTTTACCTGGAGGCTTTGTCCAACGGCCCGACGCTGGCCTTCAAGGATATGGCGATGCAGCTACTGGGCAATCTGTTCGAGTTTGAGCTCGCGCGCCGTGGCGAGAGCTTGAACATACTGGGTGCCACCAGCGGTGACACCGGCAGCGCCGCCGAATACGCCATGCGTGGCAAGAAGGGCGTCACCGTATTCATGACCAGCCCGCATGGGCGCATGAGCCCGTTCCAGCAGGCGCAAATGTTCAGCCTGATGGATGCCAACATCCACAACATCGCCATCCAGGGCGTGTTCGATGACTGCCAGGACATCGTCAAGGCGGTGTCGGCCGACCTGGCCTTCAAGCGCCGTTGCAGGATCGGTACTGTCAACTCCATCAACTGGGCGCGGCTGGTGGCGCAGGTGGTGTACTACTTTGCCGGTTATTTCCAGGCCACCCGTTCCAACCACGAAGTGGTACGTTTTACCGTGCCGTCGGGCAACTTCGGCAACGTCTGCGCCGGCCATGTTGCGCGCATGATGGGTTTGCCGATCGAGCGCCTGGTGGTTGCGACCAACGAGAACGATGTGCTGGACGAGTTTTTCCGCACCGGCGTATACCGGGTGCGCACTGCGGCGGACACACAGGAAACCTCGAGCCCATCGATGGATATTTCCAAGGCGTCGAATTTCGAGCGTTTTGTGTTCGACTTGCTGGGCCGTGACGCGGCACGGGTGAAGCAGCTGTTTGGCGAGGAGTTGTCCCGGCGAGGGCGCTTCGACCTGCATGCTGACCCGGCGTTCCAGGATGCGGCACAGCGATTTGGATTCGCCAGCGGCCGCAGCACCCATGCCGACCGGCTGCAGACCATTCGTGACTGCGATGCCAATTTTGCGACCGTCATCGATACCCATACCGCAGACGGCGTCAAGGTGGCCCGAGAGCATCGGGTGCCTGGCGTCGCGATGATCGTGCTCGAGACCGCGCTGCCGATCAAGTTTGCGCAGACCATCGTCGAGGCGCTCGGACGCGAACCGCAGCGGCCTGCCGGCTTCGCGGGCATCGAGGACCTGCCAAAACGGGTGGTGGTACTGCCGGCACAGGTCGAAGCGGTCAAGGCTTTTGTGGCGCAACACTGCGTCGCACTGCCTACGTAGCGCAGTTGCCAT
This sequence comes from Betaproteobacteria bacterium, assembly GCA_031363785.1. Lineage (GTDB taxonomy): Bacteria > Pseudomonadota > Gammaproteobacteria > Burkholderiales > Burkholderiaceae_C > CAISIP01. Next base: position 20,637 of record JANLVB010000166.1, on the reverse strand, counting down.
GGGCCAGACACGGGCTCCACTGCGGCCGCTGGACGAGGCGCTGGCGCAATTGCTCGGGTTTGCGGTGCCGATCTGCCAGAGCGAGCGCGTATCCACCTTCGACGCCGACGGCCGGGTGACAGCGCAGGCCGTCATGTCGGCCTTGGCGGTACCGGCCTGGGACAACAGCGCGATGGACGGTTACGCCCTGCGTTGCGCCGACGTTTCGCACAGCGGGAGCGTATTGCCGGTGGGCCAACGCATTGCGGCAGGCAGCGCCGGTGTTGCGCTGGACGGCAGCAGCGCGGCACGTATCTTCACTGGTGCACCGATCCCGCCGGGAGCGGACGCGGTGGTGATGCAGGAAGACTGCGAAGTGCTGGCTGGTGCCGCCGGTCTTCGCGTCTACAAGGTGCCGACACCAGGCCAGTGGATTCGCCGCGCAGGGGAAGACGTGGCGCTGGGCAGCCAGGTGTTGCCGGCCGGCTTGCGCCTGACGCCGGCAGCCCTCGGCCTGGCTGCCAGCATTGGCTGTGCGACCCTCGATGTGGCGCGACGCCCGCGCGTGGCGCTGTTCTCGACCGGCGACGAGTTGGTCATGCCTGGAGAGGTGGCGCCAGAGTTGTTGCCGGCCGGCGCGATCTACAACTCCAACCGCTTCTTTCTGCGTGCCTTGTTGCGGCGTCTGGGCTGCGAGGTCACCGACATGGGCATTGTGCCGGATCAGCGCGAAGCGACGATTGCCGCCTTGCGTATTGCGGCATCGGAGCATGACCTGGTGTTGACCAGCGGCGGCGTGTCGGTGGGTGAAGAAGACCACATCAAGCCGGCCGTCGCAGCGCTCGGTACGCTGGACCTGTGGCAGATCGCCAACAAACCAGGCAAACCGTTTGCATACGGTCGCGTGGGCGCTGCGCACTTCATTGGCCTGCCGGGAAATCCGGTGTCCAGCCTGGTGACTTTCCTGTTGCTGGTGCGGCCGTTTGTATTGCGTCTGCAGGGCGTCACCGACGTAGCCCCGGCGGCTTCCCGCATGCGCGCCGACTTTGCCTGGCCCAAGCCGGATCGCCGACGGGAGTTTTTGCGCGTGCGCCAGAATGCGGCTGGCGGGCTCGATGTGTTCGCCAACCAGAGTTCCGGTGTTCTGACCTCCGCCGTATGGGGGGATGGTCTGGTTGACAACCCGCCCGGCGGCGCCATTGTGCCTGGGGACATGGTGCGTTATCTGTCGTTATCGGCTTTGATGGATTGACTTCCGCATGCGTCTGACCCTGCGCTATTTTGCGTCGATCCGGGAAACCATCGGCCACGCATCCGAGCCGTACGACGGCACGGCAGCCGACCTTGCCGCGCTGCGCGTTGAGCTGGTCGGCCGTGGCGCTCCCTATGCCCAGGCGCTGGCGCACGGCCGGGCGGTGCGCATGGCCCTGAATCAGGTCATGTGCACCGAGGATGCGGCGTTGGTCGAACAGGCCGAAGTCGCCTTCTTTCCGCCGGTGACAGGAGGCTGAAGGACAAGGCGTGTAAAAGCATCAACGGATGTTGGCCGCCGCAACCGGCTCGTCGTTGTGACGGTGCCACAATACGTCGATGACGATGCCACGCGTTGCCATTCAGACCGCCGATTTCAACCTGGCTGACGAGATTGCGGCTTTACGCGCCGGTGACCCGCGGGTCGGCGCGGTCTGCAGTTTTATCGGTACGGTGCGTGACCGCAACAGTGGCATCCCGATCGATACGATGGAACTCGAGCACTATCCCGGCATGACCGAGAAGGCCATCGAGGCCATCATCGACGCGGCGCTGCGGCGCTTCGACATTTTTGGTGCGCGCGTGGTGCATCGCATCGGTTTGTTGCTGCCACAAGACCAGATCGTGCTGGTGGCAGTGACCTCGGCGCACCGTGGCGAAAGCTTCCAGGCCTGCGAGTTCCTGATGGACTACCTGAAGACCCAGGCGCCATTCTGGAAGAAAGAGCAGACGCCGGGCGGAGCGCGTTGGGTCGATGCGAGGGTGTCGGACGACGAGGCATTGGCGCGCTGGGGAGGGCGGTGATCCAGCGCGACGGCATCTCAGCCAAGAAGCTTTCAGTTGAGGTAGCCGCTGCGCCCGGTCGGCGGCGCCCCGTCCTCCCGGGCTGTGGCATCTGGTGTGGCGGCGCCGGCAACCGGCTCGCGCCACTGCGACTGCAGTATGGCGCGTTCGAGCAGATGCACGAAGGCATGTTGCAACTGGTCTCCCAAGGCCAGTTGGAAGCCGCGCGTCGCTTGGTCGGAGCCTGTCTTCTCGGCAAATGCAAGCTGCAACTGGCCGTTGCCCAGCGGGGTCAGCGCGACGTCGGTGACGACCAGCGGCTGCTCGAATATCGGACGCTTCTTTTCGCTGGAGCCGTAGGGCGTCGCGAAATCCGCCTTTTGCAGTGTTTCGACCCGTTGGAACTGCGCAATCGCCTGCTTGGCCTGCTGGTCCAATGGCGCCATCCTGGGGCTGCCTGGTGCGGCACGCGCGGCAGCTTGGTCTACCACCGCCTTGTCCAGCAGCGGTGACAGCCCCAAAGCAATGCGCCGCGTGATCCACACCTGCAGCTCCTGCCCCTCGTTGGTGTTCACCCGCACCAGCAACCTGTCTTGCTGCGGCACGTAGGTAATCGACAACTGGTGGACGTTCATGCCTTTGATTTTAGTCAACGTGTCCGCGGCCCGGGTTGCGCGGTGCACTTGAAAAGCGCCGGTATCACCCTAAGTGTGACGCAAGACGGAGAACCCACCCATGCGTATCGACAAACTCACCACCAAGTTTCAGGAAGCCCTGGGCGAAGCCCAGTCCCTGGCCCTGGCCAAGGACAACGCCTATATCGAACCCAGCCATGTGCTGGTGGCGATGCTCAAGCAGGACGACGGGCCCAAGGCGTTGCTGCAGCGCGCTGGCGTGAACGTCAACGGTTTGCTGGCGGCAGGCGAGGCCGCGGTTGCAAGGCTTCCATCTGTACACGGCCAGGAGCAGGTGCAGGTTGGCCGCGAGATGGTGGGTCTGTTGCAGGTGGCGGAAAAGGAGTCGATCAAGCGCGGTGACCAGTTCGTCGCCGGTGAGTTGTTCTTGCTGGCGCTGGCGGACAGCCGGGCCGATATTGGCAAGATGGTCCGTGACAACGGCCTGTTGCGCAAGTCGCTGGAGAGCGCCATCGACGCAGTGCGCGGCGGGCAGAACGTGGACAGCGCCGACGCCGAAGACCAGCGCGAGTCACTCAAGAAGTATTGCATCGACCTGACCGAACGCGCCCGTATGGGCAAACTGGACCCGGTGATTGGCCGCGATGACGAAATCCGCCGCGCCATCCAGGTGCTGCAACGCCGGACCAAGAATAACCCGGTGCTGATTGGCGAGCCCGGTGTCGGCAAGACGGCGATTGTGGAAGGGCTTGCGCAGCGCATCGTGGCGGGCGAGGTGCCGGAGTCGCTCAAGGGCAAACGCGTGTTGTCGCTGGACATGGCGGCGCTGCTGGCGGGCGCGAAGTTCCGGGGCGAATTCGAGGAGCGACTCAAGAACGTGTTGAAAGACCTGGCCCGGGACGAGGGCCAGACGATTGTCTTTATCGACGAACTGCACACCATGGTGGGTGCTGGCAAGGCCGAGGGCGCCATGGATGCGGGCAACATGCTGAAACCGGCCCTGGCGCGCGGCGAATTGCACTGTGTCGGCGCCACCACGCTGGACGAGTACCGCAAATACATCGAAAAAGATGCCGCATTGGAGCGTCGTTTTCAGAAGATTCTGGTGGGTGAACCCACGGTCGAGGCCACCATCGCCATCCTGCGTGGCTTGCAGGAAAAATACGAGGTACACCACGGCGTGGACATCACTGACCCGGCCATCGTGGCGGCGGCCGAGCTGAGCCACCGCTACATTACCGACCGTTTTCTGCCCGATAAGGCCATCGACCTGATCGACGAAGCGGCGGCCAAGGTGAAGATCGAGATCGACTCCAAACCTGAAGTGATGGACAAGCTGGACCGTCGCCTGATCCAGTTGCAGATCGAGCGCGAGTCGGTGCGCCGAGAGAAGGACGAGGCGTCGAAGAAGCGGTTTGATCTGCTGGAAGAAGAAATCGTCAAGCTGCAAAAAGAGATTGCCGACATGGACGAGATATGGAAGGCCGAAAAGGCCCAGGCCCAGGGCAGCGCGCAGGTGCGCGAGGCCATCGACAAGCTGCGCCAGCAGATCGAAGAACTGACCCGCAAGGGAGACTACAACAAGGTGGCCGAGCTCCAATACGGCAAGTTGCCCGAGCTGGAAAAGCAGTTGAAGGACGCACAGGCAGTGGAAGCCAAGAAAGGCCCTGGCACCGCACCGCGTTTGTTGCGCACCCAGGTTGGCGCCGAGGAGATCGCTGAAGTGGTGGCGCGCGCCACTGGCATCCCGGTGTCCAAGCTGATGCAGGGTGAGCGTGACAAGTTGCTGCAGATGGAAGACAAGCTGCACCAGCGGGTGGTCGGCCAGAGCGAGGCCATCACCGCCGTGGCCAACGCCATTCGCCGCTCGCGCGCGGGCCTGGGGGACCCGAACCGGCCTACCGGATCCTTCCTGTTCCTCGGGCCCACGGGCGTAGGCAAGACCGAGCTGTGCAAGGCCCTGGCCGGGTTCCTGTTCGATTCAGAGGACCATCTGATACGGGTCGACATGAGTGAATTCATGGAGAAACATTCGGTCGCGCGCTTGATCGGCGCTCCGCCCGGTTATGTCGGTTACGAGGAGGGTGGTCATCTGACCGAGGCGGTGCGACGCAAGCCCTACAGCGTGCTGCTGCTGGATGAAATCGAGAAGGCGCACCCGGATGTATTCAATGTGCTGCTGCAGGTGCTGGACGATGGGCGTCTGACCGATGGCCAGGGCCGTACGGTGGACTTCAAGAACACCGTGATCGTGATGACCAGCAACATCGGCTCGCCCACCATTCAAGGCATGGTGGGGCGCGACTACGACGACATCAAGGATGCGGTGACGGCTGAGCTGAAGAACTATTTCCGGCCCGAATTCCTCAACCGCATCGACGAGACCGTGGTGTTCCACGCACTGGACGCCAAACACATCGAGGCGATTGCCGCGATACAGATCCGGGTGTTGCAGAGCCGGTTGGCGAAAATGGACCTCGACCTGCAGGTGTCTGCGGCGGCGCTGGCGGAGCTCGCCAAGGTCGGTTTCGACCCGGTGTTCGGCGCGCGGCCGCTCAAGCGGGCCATCCAGCAGCGCATCGAGAACCCTTTGTCCAAGCTGCTGCTGGAGGGCAAGTTCGCGCCCAAGGATGTGATCCCGGTCGATGTGGACCCGATCCACGCACCGGGGCAATTCAGCTTTCAGCGGGTGATTCACTGAAGCAATCGCGAGGCATTGGTGTTTTTGACGGTTGCTTGAATATACACATTGAAATGCATACAATGAGGCCATGCGCTACAGCTTCGATCCGGGCAAGCGGGACGGCAACCTGACGAAGCACCGGTTCGATTTGGCGGATGCCCGGCAGGTGATCGAGTCTGGGCAGACCGTCACTTTCGAAGATCGGCGTTTTGACTATGGTGAAGAGCGCTTTGTAACGCTTGGGCCGCTGGCAGATACCATGGTCGTAGTAGTTTCGGCGGAGAGTGAGGACCATATTCGCGTCATCTCGATGCGCAAGGCAGACCGACATGAGCAAGCCATCTATCGCAAAAACCTTGGCTGAAGTACCTGAAGACGCGCCGTTGCGCGAAGCCGATATTGCGGCGGGCCGTTTGCGACTGCGCACACGCGGTTCGGGCGGCGTTATATTGCGCAACAAGCTTCGGGTCAACATCTTCCTCGACGGTGCGGTGATCGAGCATTTCAAGGCCAAAGCCGGTGTCCGGGGTTATCAAACCTTGATCAACGAGGCCTTGAAAAACTCCATTCAGGCGGACACGTTAGAAGGCGTTGTGCGCAAGACCATTCGCCAGGAGTTGCGCCGATCCTGAGTTTCGAGTCGCCGCAGCTCAGGCATGCCCCAGTGCCCCGTCGCGCCGCGCCCGGCCCAGCGCCTCCAGGGTTTCCAAAATGCGCGACAGGCTCTTTTGCCAGGAGCTGTAGACTGCAGATGGCGAGCCCGCGCTGCGCTTTAGCGGCGTCTTCAAGCTCGGGCCACCGTTTGGCGACCAGGCGAACAAAGACCCGCTTGGCCTACGCCTGCTGGTTTGATGCCGACCCCGGCGGGTCACGTCCCGACACTGCCCAACACAGCCGGACACAACGACCATGGCCGTGGCGCCGGGGCTGCAGGGTTATTCGGCCGTCCGCAAAAAGTCGACGAGCAAACAGTTGGTGGTCAAGCGCTGGTCGCGCTGTGGCGCATGGCCGCAGGCATCGAGCTTTTCGCGCTGGATCGGCGCCGCGCGCGGGACGATCTCGTCAATCTGGCGCATGCTGCCGTAGGGGTCGTCGTGTCCCTGGATCGCCAGCAGTGGAGCAGTGATGCGATGGCAGTCGGCCCGGATATCAAAGGCGCGGAATTGCGGGTCGAGCCAGATGTCGTTCCATTGCCAAAAGGCACAATCCACATCTGCGTGGTATGGCGCCAGGCGCTGGCGCAAGTCGCCACTCAGGTAGGCCCCGCGTGCCGCTTCGATCGAAGTGACGGTCTGCTCTTCCACCACCACATGGGGTGCCAGGACCACGCAGGCCGCCACCTGGTGCAGGCTGGCGTACAGCAGCGCGATGCTGCCGCCATCCGAGTGCCCGACCAGAACCGGTGGCGCCGTGACGCGCAGTTGTCGGAGTAACAGTGGCAATACGTCGAACGCCTCGTGGTGCAAATAGTCTGGCAGCAAGCGGCCATAACGCAGCCCGGCCTCGGTCCGGGGTGGGCTGCGTACGTCTGGCGTCGGCTGCGACGACCCATAACCGCGCCGCGAATACACCCAGGCCGCGCGTCCTGTGGCGCGGGCCACCTGATGCGGCCAGTCGCGCCACATGGCGACCGAGCCCAGCCCCTCGTGCAGGAACACCAGGGGTGCGGCGACCCGGCCTGTGGGTGCAGCCGGGATGTGCAGCACTTCCAGCGCGCTACCGGCGACGTCGATGAGGTTCATGCCGTGCATCGTAGCCCAGGGCCGGGGGCCGTTATGCTCGGGGGTATGAGCCTTTTTCTCGATTCGTTCTGGCGGGCCGTGGCCTATTGCCTGCGGCCTCGGGTCATCGCCCTGTCGTTCCTGCCCCTGCTCCTGATGGTGGCTCTGGCGTTGGGCTTGGGTTACCTGTATTGGGATGCGGCGCTGGTCTGGGTGCGCGCCACCTTGGAGGCGTCCAGCATCGTGACGTCCCTGCTGGGCTGGCTGGAGGCGGTCGGCGCCAGCGGCCTGAAGACCGTATTGGCCCCGCTGTTGGTGATTTTTGCGATAACACCGGTGATTGTTCTGGTGTGCCTGCTGATCGTGGCGTTGTTGATGGCGCCCGCGATTGCGTCACTGGTGGCAGAGCGCAGGTTTGCGCAGCTTGAGCGCAAACACGGTGGTTCGTGGCTCGGTGGTTTGGGTTGGTCGCTGCTGTCGGCGGCGCTCGCGCTGTTGGCCCTGGTCGCAACCATTCCGCTGTGGTTGATTCCGCCGCTCATCCTGATCCTGCCGCCTTTGATCTGGGGCTGGTTGACCTACCGCGTCATGTCCTATGACGCGTTGGCAGAACACGCCAGCCGCCAGGAGCGCGTTGAAATACTTCGGCGCCACCGTGGTTGGTTGCTCGGTATCGGCGTTTTGACCGGTTTTCTGGGAGCGGCACCGAGCGTGTTGTGGGCGTCCGGTGCGCTGTTCGCTGTGGCCTTTGTTGTCCTGGTGCCCTTTGCCATCTGGGTCTACACCTTGGTATTCGCATTTGCCGCCCTGTGGTTCACCCACTATTGTCTGGCTGCGTTGCAAATGTTGCGCGCCGAACTGGCGCTGGCAGATGCCCCGTTGCAAGCGCCGCCATCACTTCCCACCCTGAGCCTGCCTGATGCCAAACCCTGAGCCTGTGCCAGCGCCTTTTCGCGCCAATCCCGAGTTTGGCGTTGTCATCATCGGTGATGAGATCCTGTCGGGAAAACGTGCTGACAAGCACCTGGCGGCTGTGATCGAGCGCTTGCGCATGCGTGGTTTTCCGCTGGCTTACGCGGACTACATAGGCGACTCGCCCGCGCGCATCACCGCGACGCTGCTGCGTGCCTTCGAGTCCGGGGACGTGGTGTTCTCCTGTGGCGGGATTGGGGCCACGCCGGACGACCATACCCGGCAATGCGCTGCTGCCGCGCTGGGCGTGGAGCTGGAGTTGCATCCGCAGGCGCGCGATCTGATACGCCAGCGCATGCAAGAGGTGGCGCTAGAGCAAGGCAAGCCGTATGAGCCGGACAAGGCCGACAACATGCACCGGCTCAACATGGGTGTGTTTCCGCGTGGCGCAGCCATCATTCCCAACCCCTACAACAAGATTCCCGGTTTCAGTTGTGGGCATGTGCACTTCGTGCCGGGTTTTCCTGTAATGGCATGGCCAATGATCGACTGGGTGCTGGATACCCACTACCCCCAATTGGCGCGCAGGCAGGCACAACGTGAGAAATCGGTGATTGTGTTCGGGGCCATGGAGGCCACGCTGACACCACTGATGGTCGAGGTCGAGCGACAGTTCGGCGACATCAAAGTATTCAGCCTGCCCAGTGTCGATCATCCCGAATATGGCCGACATATTGAACTCGGCGTAAAGGGCGACGGGCCACAACTGGACGCTGCATACAGCACACTGCTGGAGGGTTTGCGGGGTTTTGGCGCCGAGCTCGGCCCGGAATTGGTGCGCGCCTGAATAGACCCAAATTGGTGCATTTCTGATGAATGTCACCATTTTGGTGCATAAAGGCCTATTGTATTTGTATGGCTTGTTGCCGTGCTCGCCGCAAACCAGCGTGCCAGTCAGGGCAAAATAGGGTGTTTGGTCGGGTAGCCGAAGGCAGGCCTGTTGGCACAAAAGCTGCATTTGTATCCTGGTAGACAATTTCAACAACCGCCCCAATAGGAGTATTTGATGGCAAAGACCGTCGCAGACGTGATCAAGATGGTGAAAGAAAACGAAGTGAAATTCGTCGACTTCCGCTTCACCGACACCCGAGGAAAAGAGCAGCACGTGACCGTGCCAGTCTCACATTTCGACGAAGACAAATTCACCTCCGGCCATGCGTTCGACGGCTCGTCGATCGCCGGCTGGAAGGGCATTGAAGCCTCCGACATGTTGCTGATGCCCGACCCGAACACCGCCAACCTCGACCCGTTCTTCGAAGAGACAACGATGTTCCTGAGCTGCGACGTGGTCGAGCCGGGCGACGGCAAGGCCTACGACCGCGATCCGCGTTCTATCGCCAAGCGTGCCGAAGCTTATCTGAAGGCCTCTGGCATGGGGGACACCGCGTATTTCGGCCCGGAGCCCGAGTTCTTCATTTTTGATGACGTGCGTTGGGGCTCCGACATGTCTGGCTGTTTCGTCAAGGTGGACGAATACGAAGCGCCGTGGAACTCGGGCAAGAAGATAGACGGCGGCAACAAGGGCCATCGCCCAACCGTGAAGGGTGGTTATTTCCCCGTGCCACCGGTCGACAGCACGCAGGACCTGCGCTCTGAGATATCGCTCATTCTGGAGTCGTTGGGTGTGCCGGTCGAGGTCTTTCACCATGAAGTGGGGGGCGCCGGCCAAAACGAGATGGGAACCAAGTACAGCACCCTGGTGCAGCGTGCCGACTGGACACAAATCCTGAAATACGTGGTCTGGAACGTGTCCCACTCGTATGGCAAGACGGCCACTTTCATGCCCAAGCCTCTGGTGGGCGACAACGGCTCCGGCATGCACGTGCACCAGTCGGTCTGGAAAGACGGGAAAAACCTGTTTGCCGGTGACGGTTATGCTGGCCTGAGTGATTTTGCGCTGTACTACATCGGCGGCATCATCAAACACGCGCGGGCGCTCAATGCCATCACCAACCCGGGAACGAACAGCTACAAGCGTCTGGTTCCAGGTTTTGAAGCGCCTGTCAAACTGGCCTATTCGGCCAAGAACCGCTCCGCGTCGATCCGTATCCCGTATGTAGCCAACCCGAAGGGGCGTCGTGTCGAGGCGCGGTTTCCGGACCCCCTGTCCAACCCCTACCTGTGTTTCTCGGCCTTGCTGATGGCCGGTCTGGATGGCGTGGAAAACAAGATTCACCCTGGGGAGGCAGCGTCCAAGGACCTGTACCATCTGCCGCCGGAAGAGGACGCCAAGGTTCCCACCGTTTGCCACAGCCTGGATCAGGCGCTGGACTACCTGGACAAGGGTCGATCTTTCCTGACCAAGGGCGGCGTGTTCTCGGACAGCATGATCGATGCCTATATCGAACTCAAGATGACCGAAGTCACGCGCATGCGCATGACTACCCATCCGATCGAGTTCGACATGTATTACTCGCTGTAAGGCATGGCGCGGCCGCAGTGCCCGTGACAAAAATGGATGGCGCGGGCCGTCCATTTTTCATTGGGGACATTGGGATGGAATTTTGCGATCCAGGTCAATTGGCGCATACTGACAGCCCATCCCTGCTTCCTTGTCGGAGTGGAGTACGCATGAATCATTTTCCATTGCTTGTCTTGGTGTTATGGCTGCCCGCCGCCCAGGCCCTTGCGCAGGGTCCGATCTACCGGTGCGGCAACGAATACACGAATACCGTCCCGGAGGCACAAAAGAGCCAGTGCAAGCTGGTCGAGGGCGGAAACCTCACCATCGTCCAGGGTTTCAAGCCTCCGGCTGCGGCAGTTGCGCAACCGGTCAAGGTAGCTGCGGCAACCCAGACCGGAACACGCGTCGAGTCGGCTGAGCAGAAAGGTCGCGATTCGGACGCACGTCAGATCCTGGAGTCGGAACTGAAGAAGGCCGAGGCCAGGCGCAACGAGTTGATGCGTGAATACAACAATGGTGAACCCGATAAACGCGGCGATGAGGCGCGCAATCACCAAAAATACCTCGACCGGGTGGCCGAGCTCAAGGCCGGGTTGGCGCGCAGCGACAGCGACGTCGCCGGCATCCGGCGCGAGCTCGGGCGCGTCCCGGCCTCAAAATAGCGGGCTTGAGCATCTTCCCTGATCTTGCGCGGCTTCCCGGCGCCAGCAACCTGAATTTGCGTCCGTTTGACCTGCTGGCAACGCTGGTGGCGGTGGTGCGTACCGACGGAACGGTATTGTTCGCCAACTCGGCGCTGGAGGACGCGCTGGGAAGTTCCCGCCGGCTGATAGAGCAGTCGCAGCTGGCGGACTTCTTCACGGAACCGCATGCTCTGCACACCGCCTTGCTCGGGGCCAAGCACAACCAGTTTGCCGCGATGCGGTACGACGCCTGGCTCAAACGCGCAAACCAGGATCCCGTTCCGGTCCATGTCATCGTCACCCAGACCGATGTGCAGGACCAGATCGTGGTCGAACTGCTGCCGCAGGAGCAACAGGCCCGACAGGACCGCGAAGAACGTCTCGCCGACCAGGCGCAGGCCAACAAGGAGCTGATACGCAATCTGGCGCATGAGATCAAGAACCCGCTGGGTGGCATTCGTGGTGCGGCACAGTTGCTCGAACTGGAGATCGAGGAACGCGGGCTCAAGGAGTACACCCAGGTCATCATCCGCGAGGCAGACCGCTTGCAGACGCTGGTGGACCGCTTGCTGGCACCGCACCGGCGCGCGCACCGGGTCGAAGACGTCAACATCCACGAGGTGTGTGAACGCGTGCGCTACCTGATCGTGGCCGAGTTTCCGCGTGGCCTGCTGTTCGTGCGTGACTACGACACCTCTATTCCGGAGCTGCGCGCCGACCGCGAGCAGCTGATACAGACCGTGCTCAACATCGCACAGAACGCCTGCCAGGCATTGGTTGAGCGTATTGCCGCAGGTGACGCGTCATTGACTTTGCGCACCCGGGTGGCACGCCAGATCACTTTCGGCAAGCAGCGCTACCGGTTGGCACTGGAATTGCATGTCATTGACAACGGGCCTGGTGTGCCAGACTCGATCAAGGACCATATTTTCTATCCGCTGGTGTCGGGTCGGGAGGGTGGCTCCGGGCTGGGGCTGACGCTGGCGCAAACTTTTGTGCAGCAACACCACGGCATGATCGAAGTCGATAGCGCGCCGGGACGCACGGATTTCAAGATACTGATACCTCTACCCTAGGATCGCGAGGCAAGTCAACTTATGAAGCCGATATGGATAGTGGACGACGACCAGTCCATACGCTTCGTCCTGGAGAAGGCGTTGCTGCGGGAAAACCTGGCGACACGCAGTTTCACCAATGCGCGTGATGTGTTGTCGGCCCTGGCCACTGCGACTGACATGGACGGACCACAAATCCTGGTGAGCGACATACGCATGCCCGGTGGTTCGGGGCTGGAGCTGCTCGACACGGTGAAGCAGAAACATCCCGGGCTGCCGGTCATCATCATGACGGCGTTTTCCGACCTGGACAGTGCGGTCTCGGCGTTTCAGGGCGGCGCATTCGAGTACCTGCCCAAGCCATTCGATCTGCCCAAGGCGGTGGAACTCATCCGCCGCGCTGTGCAGGAAAGCCAACGCGAAGAAGTGGCCGAGTTGCAGTTGCAAGGCGCACCCGAAATGCTGGGTCAGGCCTCGGCCATGCAGGACGTGTTTCGCGCCATCGGCAGACTCAGCCAGAGTAACGTGACGGTGATGATTACCGGCGAATCCGGCACCGGCAAGGAACTGGTTGCCCGGGCCCTGCATAAACACTCCCCACGTGGCAGCGCCGGCCACAACGGCCCGTTTGTCGCCATCAACACGGCGGCCATACCCAAGGATCTGCTTGAAAGTGAATTGTTCGGCCATGAGCGCGGTGCCTTCACTGGTGCACAAACCATGCGCCGCGGTCGTTTCGAGCAGGCCGATGGCGGCACCTTGTTTCTGGACGAGATCGGTGATATGCCGTTTGACCTGCAGACGCGGTTGCTCCGTGTGCTCAGCGACGGGCATTTTTACCGGGTGGGCGGGCACAGCGCGGTGAAGACCAATGTTCGGGTCATCGCTGCCACGCACCAGGACCTGGAGCGCCGCGTGCGCGAGGGCGTGTTTCGCGAAGACCTGTTCCACCGCCTCAACGTGATCCGGCTGCGTTTGCCGGCGCTGCGCGAGCGGCGGGAAGACATACCCATGTTGACGCGCCACTTTCTGGCGGTGAGTGCGGTGCAGCTCGGCATCGAGCCCAAGCGTATTACCGATCAGGCACTGGCGCGTCTGGCGGGATTTGCTTTCCCTGGCAACGTACGCCAGCTCGAGAACATCTGCCATTGGCTCACCGTCATGGCGCCAGCCCAGATGATCGAGCCCAAGGACTTGCCGCCGGAGGTGCTTGCCGGTTCGGATACGCCAGCAGTTGTGCTCCAGGGGGCGGCGGAGTTCGCGCCAACAGTCGCGCTGGCGTCGCCGCCTGTCACCGCCAGCGCTGGCGACCTGCAGCCGACGGCGCCGGCGGCAGAACATGAGTTGCATCCGATGGCATGGGAGCAGGAGCTGGGTGCCGAGGCCATGCTGCTGTTGGCCGGTGGCCAGCCGGATGTGTGGGATGTGCTGACGCGTCGATTCGAGTCGCGCATGATCGAGTCTGCTTTGCAGTTCACCAAGGGCCGTCGCATCGAGGCGGCCCAAAAGCTGGGCATTGGACGCAATACCATCACACGCAAGATCCAGGAACTCGGCCTGGAGTAATCCTGTTCTGCCCCGACCATGGCGGGCAGGCAGCTCAGAGCTTGAGGAGATTTCGTCGCGGCAGAAAGACTCTCTGCCTCTCAGTCGGTGATGTCCACCAGCACCGGCGCATGGTCACTCGGACGTTCGTTCTTGCGCGGGCCGACATCGATAAGGCAGGAGCGCACGGCGTCCTTGAGCGAGTTGCTCACCAGCACATGGTCGATACGCAGGCCGCGGTTGCGGCGAAAGCCGAAGTCACGGTAGTCCCACCAGCTGAAACTTCTGGGCGGCTGCGCAAACAGGCGGTGTGCGTCATGCAGACCGAGTGCCAGCAACGCGCGCAGTTCATATCGTTCCTCTTCGGTGCAATGGATGGTGTCCTTCAGTCCGATCGGGTCCCAGACATCCGCGTCGTCGAAGGTGATGTTGCAGTCGCCCATCAGCACCAGTTTGGGATGTTGCTCCAGTTCGGTGCGCACCCAGCTGCGCAGCGCCTTGAGCCAATGCATTTTGTATTCGAACTTGTCCGACCCCGGTGCCTGGCCGTTTGGAAAGTAGGCGCCGATGACACGCGTGTTGTCGATACTGGCGCACAGGACGCGGGCCATGTCGTCCGCAAAACCGGGAATGTTGCGCACCACATCGACAGCCGCTGTTCGTGTGATCAAGGCCACGCCGTTGTAGGTTTTCTGTCCAAACCAGTTCGCCAGGTAGCCGACCTGCGCAAACGCGTCGGCTGGAAACCGGTCGTCGGTCATCTTGGTTTCCTGCAGCGCCAACACATCGACCGGGTTGTTTTCCAACCACGCCAGCACCTGCGGCAGACGTACCGTGAGGGAGTTGACGTTCCAGGTGGCGAGTTTCATGCTTTGCGCTGGTAGGTGACCCACGCGAACGGGACTGTTGTGGGTGTTTCGGGCTGCTCGCGGGACACTTCCTGCCAGGTGGCATCAAGCTGCGGCGCAAACGCGTCACCTGCGTGGTCCGCGTCAATATGGGTCACCACGACGGTGGTCGCCAGGGGAAGCGCCTGGGCATAGATTTGCGCACCTCCGATGACCCATACCAGGTCGTTCTGTGCGCACAGCTCCAATGCCTCGTACAAACCTGCCGCCGCCGTGGCGCCCGAGGCCTGCCAGCATGTATTGCGTGTCACCACGATATTCGTGCGCCCCGGCAGGGGACGAAAGCGCTCTGGCAGGGAGTCCCAGGTCTTGCGACCCATGATGACCGGGCAACCAAAGGTCAGGCGTTTGAAATGCGACAAGTCCTGCGGCACGTGCCAGGGCAGACCACCCTTGTCACCGATCACGCCACCGCGGGCTTGTGCCCATATCAGATGAACCCGGGTCATGCCTTACACCGCCACCGGTGCCGCGATCGCCGCATGGCACTGGTAGTCAAGCACAGCGAAGTCATCGTAGACATAGTCGAACAGTGAGGCCGGGCGGCGTTTGATATGCAGCTTCGGATACCCATGCGGCGCTCGGGACAGCTGCAGTTCCACCTGGGTCTGGTGGTTGTTGTAGATATGGCAGTCTCCACCGGTCCAGATGAAATCGCCGACCTCCAGCCCGACCTGTTGCGCCACCATGTGGGTTAGCAGGGCGTAGCTGGCGATGTTGAAAGGCACGCCGAGGAACACATCGGCGCTGCGCTGGTACAGCTGGCAGCTGAGGCGCCCGAC
Source organism: Betaproteobacteria bacterium (assembly GCA_031363785.1). Lineage (GTDB taxonomy): Bacteria > Pseudomonadota > Gammaproteobacteria > Burkholderiales > Burkholderiaceae_C > CAISIP01. The sequence goes on along the minus strand of JANLVB010000166.1, from coordinate 5,236 downwards.
GGCGCCGTCGTGTTGAGGCGGGCTGACATAAAACTGGAAAAAGGCGTGGCATGGCATCAGCGCCATCTTGTCCAGATCGGCGACATTCCAGGCGCTGACGATCATGCGCCGTGAATCCGGGTTGCTGGCCAGCGTTTTCAGTACCTCCGAGATCTGGTCGATGTGCCGACCGTCGGGCGCCGGCCAGCTGCGCCATTGCACGCCGTAGACCGGACCGAGATCACCGTCCGGGCGCGCCCATTCGTCCCAGATCGAGACACCACGTTCCTTGAGCCACAGGTTGCTCGATGACCCGGTGAGGAACCACAACAACTCCTGGATGATGGAGCGCAGGTGCACCTTTTTGGTCGTCACCAGCGGAAAACCTTCATTCAGGTCAAAGCGCATCTGGTAGCCAAACACGCTGCGTGTGCCGGTGCCGGTGCGGTCTGTTTTCTGTACGCCATGGGTAAAAACATGGCGCATGAAGTCTTCGTATTGGGAGCGGATGGGGGCTTGCATTGTCGGCGGAACGGGTCTGACCTCTAGTATAGGCAGGCCCTGTTTCGTCAGACAGGCAAAGCGCCAGAATGCGACTTTGTGCACAACGGTGCCACCGGTGCGTAACCAGCCTGCGTTACAGTGATTCGCATGTCGGTGCCCGGGCGGATCATCCCGGGCGGTAGCTGCACCAGTGCTTCTGACGTGGTGCCACCGACGCCATTCATGTCATTGGTCGATCCCGAACGCGCTGAGCGTCAGCACCCGATCGGCCAGAGCCGCAGCAGCTTGCGAGTGGGTCACCAATACCAGCGCTGCGCCGTGCTCCCGGGTCTGTTGCGCCAGCACATGCATGACGGCGGAGGCCGTGGCGGGATCCAGGTTGCCGGTCGGCTCGTCGGCCAGCAACAATGTAGGGCGGTGCACCAGCGCCCGTGCGATTGCCACCCGCTGCAATTGGCCGCCACTGAGTTGGCTTGGCAGGCGCTGCGCCAAACCACCCAAGCCGACGCGCTCCAGCATGGCCAAGCTGCGCTGCGTGTTTTCTTCCCGCGCGCCGGGCTGCAGAAGCATGAGTGGCAGACCGACGTTTTGCGCCACATCCAGGTGCGGCAGCACATGAAAGGCCTGAAATACAAATCCAATGTGGCGTCGGCGCAGCAGTGCCCGTGCTTCGTCGTCCAGCGCGCCGATGTTGTGGCCGCCCACGTGTATGCTGCCGGCATCCCAGCGGTCCAGCCCTGCCATGCAATTGAGCAGCGTCGACTTGCCCACGCCGGACTCACCGACGATGGCGACAAATTCGCCTGCTGCCACCTGCAGCGACACGTCTTGAAACACCACGGCTGCGCCATAGTTTTTGCGAAGCGCATTGACTACGACGCCCATGGCCGCTCCTGCAACAGCCGGTCGGTGCACGACAGGACCCGGGCCAGGGCGTCGGGCCGGTCACACGCCACCACCTGCCGCCCGGGCATGGCGCGCAACCAGGTCATTTGGCGTTTCGCCAGTTGCCGGGTCGCGGTCAGGCAGCGCTCGCGCAGCATGGCAATGGAATGTTTGTTGTCCAGCGCTTCCCACACCTGGCGGTAACCGACGCAACGCATGGCGGGCAGATCGGCATGCAGGTCGCCGCGTGCGCGCAACATCTGTACCTCGTCCAGCAAGCCCGCAGCCAGCATGATGTCAAAACGCTCTGCGATCCGTCCGTGCAGCCAGCTGCGTTCGACTGGCTCCAGCGACAGCACTGGCGCGTCGGTCACAGCCAGCGGCGGCGCCGCGCGCATGTCGCGCAGTTGAAAACTGCTGATCGGCCGCCCGCAGGAGCGGTAGACCTCCAGCGCGCGCTGAATGCGTTGGCTGTCGGCGGGCGCCAGACGCGCCGCCGTCGTCGGGTCGATGAGTGCCAGACGCCCGTGCAGCGCCGGCCACCCGTCGCGCAGGGCTTCCTGCTCGATTGCGGCGCGCAGCACCGGGTCGGCAGGTGGCATCGCATCCAGACCATACATCCAGGCCTTGAGGTAGAGCATGGTGCCACCAACCAGCAGGGCGAGCCGGCCACGCTGCGCGATTTCGCCCACCAGCCGTGTTGCATCACGCACAAATTCTGCGGCGCTGTAGGCCTGCAACGGGTCGCGTATATCGATCAGGTGGTGCCGCACCCGGGCCAGGTCTGCCGCGTCCGGCTTTGCCGTGCCGATGTCCATGCCGCGGTAGACCAGTGCCGAGTCGACGCTGATGATCTCCAGCGGGTACTTCTGCGCAATCGCCATTGCCGCCGCAGTCTTGCCCGAGGCGGTAGGGCCGGTCAGCACCAGCACCCGTGGCATGGATGGCTCAGCGCCCATGTCTGCCTGTGCCCACTGCGTCACCGTAGCGCTGCACCAGCGTCCAGCCGGACAAGGCGATCAGCACACTCCAGAACCAGACGCCGTTGGTCAGCGGCAGCACGCTGCCGTCCATGTGCGAGCCGAGCCAAGCCCCCATGGCGAAGGCGGCCAGCATCATGATGAAGCCGTTCAACGCCGAGGCAGCGCCAGCGGCATGGGGAAACGGACCGACCGCGCCACTTTGGCCGCAGGGCTGATGCACGCCATGACCGAGCATGAAGCCGTAGTAGGGCAGCATGATGAACCAGGCACCATAAGGACCCTGGGACCAACCGGCATAGGCAAACACCGCCATCGCCGTGCCGCTGGTCAGCGACACTGCGCTGGCAAGCGCCACCGAACGGCGTACACCGTACCTCGGCAGCAGGCGCCGACAAATAACGGTGCCCAGGATGTAGGACAGGGACATCGAAAACATCAGCATGCCATAGTGGGTCTTGCTCAACTGCAACACCTGGATGAAAACGAACGACGAGGAGGCCAGAAAGGTGAACAGGCCGCCGTAGGATGTGGCTGAAAGGGCAGAATAAGCCAGGAACGTGGGGTGACGCAGTATGGCCAGCCAGGTGGCAACCAGCGTGGCGGGTTCCAGTGCGCGCGGGTTGCTGGCGGCCAGAGTTTCCTGAAAACGCAGGGCAACCAGGGTCAGTGACGCAGCACCAAAAACAGCCAGCGCCAGCAGGGCGACGCGCCAGTTGAACAGATCGGACAACAAGGCACCCAGGGGTGCACTCAGACAGGCCACCACACCCAGGCCGGACAGCGCCTTGGACATGACCCGCGCACCATCGTCCGGGGTATACAGGTCACGGACGACGGCGCGCGCCGCCATCACGCCAGCGCCCATGGCGGCGCCCTGCACGCAACGCCAGGCAATCAGCCATTCGATGGAGGTCGCCAACGCACTGCCAACGGCGGCGATGCTGTAGCTGGCCAAGCCAAACAACAACACCGGGCGGCGCCCGAACCGGTCCGACAGCGGACCCCACACCAGTTGCGAGATGCCAAACGCGAGCAACAGACCGGTCAATGTCAGTTGTGCCTGCGGCATGGTGGCACCAAATCCGCTGCTCAGCGCGGGCAGTGCCGGCAGGTACAGGTCGGTGGTGATGGGTTGTACACCGAGCAGTGCCGACAACACCAGTACCACGATACCAGAGCTCATTGGCGGACGGGGTTGGGGAGCATCCGGTTGCATCGACCCGGCGGCAGGTGGTGGAGAAAGGGGCATTGTGCAGGGGGCGAGACAGGCGGGCGCGGCGGGTCGAAGGTTTTAGCGGTGTGCCCGGTCAGGCCCCCGGCGCAACAGCGCCGCACGGCAACCGCGCAGGCTGGTTTTGGCGCCGCTGTGTCATCGGCCGCGCATGAACAGCGCGTCGAGTTCGCGCACGCTAAACTGCCGCCAGGTGGGGCGGCCGTGGTTGCATTGGTCGGCACGGTCGGTGGCCTCCATCTGGCGCAACAGGGCGTTCATTTCGCCCAGCGTCAACTGGCGGTTCGCGCGTACCGCCGCGTGGCAGGCCATGGTAGACAACAGATCGTCACGTGCGCGCTGCAGCACGGTGCTGGCATCGTGCTGCGCCAGTTCGGCCAGCACGCTGCGCGCCAGTTCGACCGCGTCGGACTGCGCCAAAGCCGCCGGAACGGCGCGCACCACCAGTGTTCTGGCCGACAGCGGCGTGATCACCAGGCCGAGACTGTGCAAGCTTGCCTGCGCCGCCTCGGCCGTTGCGACTTCCTCTGCCGTGGCCGGGAAGCTGGCCGGTATCAGCAGGGGTTGGCTTGACAGACCCCGGTTTTGCCCCGCTGGCGCAGCGTCCATCTGTGACTTCAGGCGCTCGTACACGATGCGTTCATGCGCCGCGTGCATGTCCACAATGACCAGGCCCTGACTGTTCTCCGCCAGCACGTAAATACCCCGCAACTGCGCCAGTGCCCGCCCCAGGGGCCATTCTTCGCCGCTGTCTTCGCCAGTGGCTGCGCGGTCTGACCGCGGTGCTTGCGCAGTTTCGGTCGCGCCCGGTGGCCCCCACAGGGCAGCCAGGTCAGACACCCGATGGCCGATCTCCGCTGGCGGGCGAAACCTGGTCTGTGCCCAGCCGCTGGAGTCGGGCATGGCTGGCAGAGAGACCGGCGCAGTGCCGACGCCGGCCATGGCCAATGCGGCCGTTACCATGTCAGCGCCGGCCAGTGGCGAGCGCGGTGTGGCCAGTGCATTCTCCACCGCATGGCGCACCGCCTGGTGGACTTCCCGGCTGTCGCGAAAACGCACCTCGATCTTGGTCGGGTGCACATTGACATCGACCCGTTTCGGATCGATGTCGATAAACATCACATACACCGGTTGGCGCAGCCCGTGCAGCACATCCTCGAACGCACTGCGTACGGCATGGCTCAACACCTTGTCGCGCACGAAGCGGCCATTGACATAACAATACTGCTGGTCCGCCCGCGCACGTGCAGCGTCCGGTACACCGACCCGGCCACGCACCTGTATCGGGTGCTGGTCTGGCGCACGGCTGCCTGGAGCACCGTTCTGGTTGCTGAAATCCAGCGCCACCGATTCGGTCACAAATGCCTCTCCGAGCACCTCGACCATACGTTGCGTGTGCACTTCGGTGGTCAGGATGCTGACGTCACTTGGTTTGTACTGGCGACGCCACTGCTCAACCAGTTTCCCCTCATGCCACACGGCAAAGCCGACATCCGGGCGCGCCAGCGCCGGGCGGCGCACCGCCTGCAGGCAATGCGCGAGCTCGGTCGCGTCGGTCTTGAGAAACTTGCGCCGCGCCGGGGTGCTGAAGAAAAGCTCCTTCACCTCGACGGTGGTGCCGACGCCGCGCGCCACGGGTCGCAATTCGCCGGTA
>JANLVB010000151.1:0-8889 GCA_031363785.1 Betaproteobacteria bacterium | reverse complement strand
GCCGGGCAACCCCTGCACCACATGCTGTCGCCGCGCGCGCCCGCCAGCGTACCGGTCTATGCGACCGGCATCAACCCGGACGCGCCCGAGCGCTTCGCGGCCGACCGGCAGGCCGAAGGCCATCGCGCGTTCAAGCTCAAGACCGGTTTCGGCCACGACATCGACCTGCGCAACCTGCGCGCCATGCGTGCGGCGCTGGGCCCCGATGCCATCCTCACCTGCGATTCCAACCAGACGCACACGCTGGAGGCGGCCAAGGCCTTCTGCCGCGCGATCGAGCCGCTCAAGCTCAGCTGGTTCGAGGAGCCGCTGCGGGTCGACGCTCCGGCGCGCGATTGGCAGGCGCTGGCCCAGGCCTCCACCACCCCGCTGGCCGGCGGCGAAAACTTCCACGACCGCCAGTTCGACGAGGCCATCGCCGCACCGGTGCTGCAGGTGCTGCAGCCGGACGTGACCAAGTGGGGCGGCATCACGGGCAACTGGGAAGTCGCCCGCGCTACCGTGGCCGCGGGAAAGCGTTATTGCCCGCATTACTTTGGCGGCGGCATCTCCTTGATGGCATCACTGCAATTGCTGGCAGCCGCCGGTGGCGAAGGCCTGCTCGAATTCGACTGTCACCCCAACATGGGCCGCGAGGCCGTCGTGGGCGACCTGTTGCCGGTGCGGGACGGGCGGGTGCCGGTGCCCCAGGGCGCGGGCCTCGGCGCCGCACCCGATCTGGACTTGCTCGCGCGCTACCGCACCTGGGCCGGGAAGACGGAGTAGCGGAATGACGCATTGACAAAATGACCATGGGCTTGCAAATCGGCTTTATCGGCGCGGGCCGACTGGGCAAGGCACTGGCCTGGAGTTTTGCAGCCGCCGGGCTGCGGGTGACGGCTGCGGCCAGCAGCAGCGCCCCCAGCGGCAGCATCAGCGCGCGCGAACTGGCTGCGGGCATTCCGGGCTGCCAAGCCATGACCGCACAAGCAGTGGTAGATGGTTGCGATCTGATCTTCCTCACCACGCCCGACTCGGCCATCACCCCAGCCTGCGTTTCGCTGCGCTGGCGCCCGGGCGTATCAGTCGTGCATTGCAGCGGAGTTACCGAGGTCGACGCGTTATGCGCCGCGCGCGACCAGGGCGCCGCCATTGGCGGCTTCCATCCGATGCAGACCTTCGGGGACCCCGCAGCGGCCGTGGCGTCGTTGCCGGGATCGACCATCACGATCGAGGCCGGGGAGCCGCTCAACGCCACCCTGGTGGCCCTGGCCCGGCACCTAAACTGCCGGGTCAACCGCCTGCCGCCCGGCATGCGGGCGCGTTACCACGCGTCGGCCGGTTTCACCTCCCAGTTCATCAATGCGCTGTTCGCCGAAGCCGCGCGCGTGTGGGAGTCTTGGGGCGCGACGGAAGCTGATGCGCTGCAGGCCATGCTGCCAATGGCCCGAGGCACCCTGGCTTCGATCAAATCGGCGGGCATAGCCGGCGGCATGCCGGGGCCGGTGTCTCGTGGGGACGTGGGCTCGGTGGAAAAACACGTAGCCGCGCTGGCCGGCTTGAGCGAACACACTTTGAATTTCTATCGCACCTTGTGCGCCAGCACCATTGTGCTGGCAGTGGAGCGCGGATCAATTGACGAGGCCACGGCACGCCGCCTGCGCGAGGTGCTGGGGTAAACCCGATCTGGCGGGGCGGCGGCGGCGCCCTGCGGGCCGGCTCGCCGCCAGGCCACCGAAGCGCTCAAATGGCGGGCGGCGCGGGGCATTGCCCTGCCCTTGCTGCTGGCAGCCGCGCGCCGCCTGCCAGCGCTGCTGGGCCACGACATCCCGAGCCAGATCGTGAAGGCCGGACGGCGGCTCGACCTGCACCCACGACCTGCGGACTTCGACGAAATCCGCACCCGTGCGCTGGAGCGCGGAACGGCCTGATTGCTGGCCTGCCCGAGGGCGCTGTACTGCATACCGCGAGCCGCACGCTGAAGTGGCCAGCCCAAGGTGTTTCAGGCCGCTCGCCGCACCTGCGCCGCCTCCCGTCGAATCCAGTGTTCCCTGACCGCCCTCCCTGTGGCAACCTATGATGGATGCCCATGCACAATCCGCCCGCCTGCTCCGAGGCCCGTAAATGACGCAGTCGGTGTCATTGCCGTTGTGGGTCTTTGTGCTGCTGTCCTGCCTGGCCCTGCTGGCGGCGCTGGAGTGGTTTCTGCTGCCAGGTGTGCGCTGGTACTTCCGGCGCAAGGTGCGCCGGGTGATCGACGAGATCAGCGTGCGCCTGAACATCGACATCCCGCAATTCAAGCTGACGCGGCGCCAGGCGCTGATCGACCGCCTGGTAAGCGACCCGCGGGTGCCTGCCGCTGCTGAGGAACACGCCGGTGCCAGGAACGTGCCACGCGCCGTCGCGATGCAGCTGGTGCACCGGTATGCGATGGAGATCGTGCCGGCCTTCAACGCCTATGTGTACTTCCGCTTCGGTTACTGGATACCGAAAACGGTGGCGCGCATGTTGTACCGGGTGCGGCTGGGGTATGCCGACACGCAAGCGCTGACCGCGCTGGACCCGAAGTCCACCGTGGTGTTTGTCATGAACCACCGCTCCAACATGGACTACATCCTGGTCTCTTTCCTCGCCGCCGAACGCGTCGCATTGAGTTATGCGGTGGGCGAATGGGCGCGTATCTGGCCGCTGCAGGGGCTGATCCGCGCCATGGGCGCCTATTTCGTGCGGCGCGATTCGGGTGACCCGCTGTACCGCATGGTGTTGCAGCGTTATGTGCAGATGGCGACCGAAGGCGGTGTGCCGCAGGCCATGTACCCCGAGGGTGGCCTGACCACCGATGGCCTGTTGCGCAAACCCAAGCTGGGGCTATTGGATTACATGCTCAAGTCCTTCGACGCCGACGGTGCACGTGACCTGGTGTTCATCCCGGTCGGTATCAATTACGACCGCGTCATCGAGGACCGCTCGTTGCTCAGCAAGCCCGATGCACACCAGCCTAAGCGCCGCTGGGCCAGCAGTCTGCGGGTCGCCGCAGGCTACCTCGGGCACCAGTTTCTGCTGCGCCACATGGTGCTGGAGCAGGACGGCTTGTACCGGGCGAATCCGAAAGAGTTGCAGGCGCTGCAGTACTACGCCAATTCGATTGCGCATTTGTCGGCGCAGGTGGTCGCCACATCCGCGCCTGTCCCGGCCGCCACCACCTGATGCTTGCGCGCCTGCAACAAGGCATAGTTGCCGGTTTGCTGCTGCTGGCCGCCGGTTGGCTGTGGTGGTCGCGGCACTACCCGATCAGCGTCGTCGTGGCCGGGTTGTTGCTGTTGGCCGTCGCCCATGCAGTATTCCTGGCGCTCGAGTTCGCGCTGGTGCACCGCGCCAACCGACATGACCCGGCGCCGCGCGCCGATCCCTGGATGCTGCTGCGCGCGTGGCTGGCCGAGTCGCTCGTCGCGCCGCAGGTTTTTTTATGGCGCCAGCCGTTTCGCTCCAGGGCATGGCCCGACAAGCCCGGTGGTGCCGCGCGCGGCCGGCGTGGGGTGGTGCTGATCCACGGTTTTGTCTGCAACCGCGGCTTATGGAACCCGTGGCTGGAAAAATTGCACGCGGCAGGCCACGGCTTTGTTGCCGTCGACCTGGAGCCGTTATTCGGCCCCATCGACGACTACGTGGAGACCATCGACGCCGCCGTGCGTGATGTGACCAACGCCACCGGCGTGCCGCCGCTGTTGGTATGCCACAGCATGGGCGGCCTGGCAGCCCGTGCCTGGTTGCGCGCCAGACAAGCCGATGCGCGGGTGCACCAGGTGGTGACCATCGGCACGCCGCACCACGGCACCTGGCCGGGCCAGTTCAGCCATGTGCCCAATGGACGGCAGATGCGCCTGCACAGCGACTGGCTGCAGCAGCTCGCGGCCGACGAGGCGCCCGAGCGGGCCAGCCTGTTCACGTGTTATTACTCCAACTGCGACAACATCGTATTCCCGGCCTCCACTGCCACCCTCGCTGGTGCCGACAACCGCTTCCTGCCCGGGTTGGCGCATGTGGCGATGGCCTTCGACGCGCAGGTGGTGCGCGAGACGATCACCCAGCTTGGCGCTGCACGTCCGGCGCAACCGGGTGCTGCGCCATCACCTCCAGCGCCGTGACCAGCGCGGAATGGTCCTTCTGGCTGTGGCCCAACGCCGCGCAGGTCTGCATCAGTTGCGCAGCCCCGGCGGTTTGCGGCAAAGCCATGTTGAGCGCTTTTGCACTCTGCAGCGCAAGGTTCAGGTCTTTCTGGTGCAAGGCAATACGAAACCCCGGGTCGAAGGTGCGCTGAATCATGCGCTCACCGTGCACTTCCAGGATGCGGCTGCTGGCAAAACCGCCCATCAGCGCCTGGCGCACCTTGGCCGGGTCGGCACCGGCTTTGCTGGCAAACACCAGAGCCTCTGACACGGCGGCGATATTCAACGCCACGATGATCTGGTTCGCCACCTTGCAGATCTGGCCGGCGCCAACGCCTCCTACCAGGGTGATGTTCTTGCCCATCAGTTCGAACAAAGGCCGGATGCGCTCGAATGCCGCCGCTTCGGCACCGACCATGATGGTGAGTGATGCCGCCTTGGCACCCACCTCGCCACCGGAGACCGGGGCGTCGAGGTAATCACAACCCAGCGCCTGGATGCGCTGGGCAAAACCCTTGGTGGCGATCGGATCGATCGAGCTGCAATCCACTACCGTCTTGCCGGCACCCAGGCCTGCTGCCACGCCGTTGGCGCCGAACAGCACCTTCTCCACATCGGGGGTGTCGGGCAACATCAGGAAAACGATGTCGGCCTGTGCCGCCACCTCTTGGGCGCTGGCGCAGACCGTGACACCAGCGGCGAGCAGCCCGGGCGCTACCTTGCTGCGCGTGTTGACGAACAGCGTGTGGCCGGCCTTGCGCAAGTGGCCGGCCATGGGCGCACCCATGATGCCCAGGCCGATGAAACCGATGTTCAGTGGGATGGTCATGGTCTCTGCTCTTTCAGCGTGTCAGTGTTTGCAGCCAGCCCAGACCGGCGCTGGTGCTGGTGGCGGGTTTGTATTCGCAACCGACCCAGCCCTGGTAACCAATGGCATCCAGGTGCTTGAACAAAAAGGCGTAATTGATCTCGCCGCTGCCGGGCTCGTTGCGCCCCGGGTTGTCGGCCAGTTGCATGTGCCCGATGCGCGCCAGGTGTTTCTGCATCGTGCCGGCGAGTTCGCCTTCCATGCGCTGGGCGTGGTAGATGTCGTACTGGATGAACAGGTTGTCGCCGCCCACCGCGTCCTGTATTGCCACCGCCTGTGCCGTGGTGGTGAGGAAAAAGCCGGGGATGTCGAAATGGTTGATCGGCTCCATCAGCAGGCGCAAGCCGGCCGCCTTGAGCTCACCCGCTGCAAAGCGCAGATTCGCGACGAAGGTGGCTGTTGCTGCTTCGCGGCTGACGCCCGGCGGCAACTTGCCGGCCAGGCAGTTGAGCTGCGGGCAAGCCAGGGCGCTGGCGTAGCTGATGCCCTGCAACACACCGGCCTGGAACTCGGTTACCCGGTCTGGATGGCAGGCGATGCCGCGCTCGCCCGCGTCCCAGTTGCCGGGCGGCAGATTGTGCAGCACCTGTTGCAGGCCGTGTATCTTGAGGGCCTGGGCCAGCTCCTGCTTGTCGAAGGCGTAAGGGATCAGGTACTCGACGGCATCGAAGCCGGCCGCTCTGGCGGCAGCGAATCGCTCCAGGAAGGGCAGCTCGGTGAACAGCATCGACAGGTTGGCGGCGAACTTTGGCATTGGCTTGTCTCCTCATCTCTCAATCCAGCATGGCCACAATGGCGGTGGGAGCGTCCTGCCGGCTGGCGGCCAGCTCCTCGAACTCGACCACATTGTCGATCTCGGTGCCCATGGCGATGTTTGTCACACGCTCGAGTATCACCTCGATCACCACCGGCACGCGGAACTCTTTCATCCAGGCCTCGGCCTGCCGGATCGCAGGTGCGATCTCTTCCTGCCGGTGCACCCGTATCGCCTTGCAGCCCAGGCCTTCCACCACCTTGACATGGTCGACACCGTAACCCTTGACGACCTGCTCCTGCGACGTGTTGATGTTGTCGAACGCCAGTTGCACACAGTAGTCCATCTCGAAACCGCGTTGGCTCTGGCGGATCAGCCCGAGGGAGGAGTTGTTCACCACCATGTTGATGTAAGTCAGCTTGAATTGCGCACCCACCGCCAGCTCCACGATCATGAACTGGAAGTCGTAGTCACCCGACAGCGCCACCACCTTGCGCGACGGGTCGGCCGCCACGACGCCGAGTGCGGCCGGCACCGTCCAGCCCAGCGGGCCGGCCTGGCCGCAGTTGATCCAGTGGCGCGGCTTGTAGACATGCAGGAACTGCGCGCCGGCAATCTGCGACAGGCCGATGGTGCTGACATAACAGGTGTCCTGCCCGAAGGCGTTGTTCATGCACTGGTAGACGCGCTGCGGCTTCATCGGCACCGCCTCGTAGTTGGTCTTGCGCAGCAGGGTGCCCTTGCGCTGCTGGCAATCTGCCACCCAGCCGGAGCGGTCGGCCAGTGTGCCGGCGGCCTTCCATTGCTGTGCCACCTCGATGAACAATTGCAGGGCTGCCTTGGCATCGGACGCGATGCCGTAGTCGGGCGAGAACACCCGCCCGATCTGGGTCGGCTCGATATCCACATGCACGAATTTGCGCCCCTTGCAATAGACCTCGGGCGAGCCGGTATGGCGGTTTGCCCAGCGGTTGCCCAGCCCCAGAACGAAGTCGGATGCCAGCATGGTGGCGTTGCCGTAGCGGTGGCTGGTCTGCAGGCCGCACATGCCGGCCATCAGCGGGTGGTTGTCCGGGATGCTGCCCCAGCCCATCAGGGTCGGGATCACGGGGATGCCGGTGAGCTCGGCGAACTGCACCAGCAGTTCACAAGCGTCGGCATTGATCACACCACCGCCACAGACGATCAGCGGCCGTTCCGAAGCGTTCAGCATGCCCAGCGCCTTCTCGATCTGGGCTCGCGTCGCTGTCGGCTTGTAGACCCCCAGCGGCGCATAGGTGTCTGGGTCAAACTCGATTTCGGCCATCTGCACGTCAAACGGCAGGTCGATCAGCACCGGGCCCGGGCGCCCGGAGCGCATCACATGAAAGGCCTGCTGGAACACCCGCGGCACCTGGGCCGGCTCCAGCACGGTCGTGGCCCACTTGGTCACCGGTTTGGCGATCGCCGTGATGTCCACCGCCTGAAAGTCTTCCTTGTGCATGCGGGCGCGCGGTGCCTGGCCGGTGATGCACAGGATGGGAATGGAGTCGGCCTGTGCCGAGTACAGGCCGGTGATCATGTCGGTGCCGGCCGGCCCCGAGGTGCCGATACACACGCCGATGTTGCCGGCGACGGCGCGTGTATAACCCTCGGCCATGTGCGAGGCGCCTTCCACGTGGCGTGCCAGGATGTGGCCGATGCTGCCCTGTTTGCGCAGCGCTGCGTAGAGCGGGTTGATCGCGGCACCCGGCACACCAAAGACCTGCGTCACGCCTTCTTTTTCCAGCACCCATACGGCGGCTTCGATTGCGCGCATTTTTGCCATCACGGTTCTCCTTGGTTTGATTGCGATGTGATGGCGCGAATGTAGGCCGATGGCCGGGCTTGCGGAAGACGGCACGCGGCCATAACATCTATTCCATGGTGGAATAAACCGCCACGGAGCAGGAGCACAGGGATGGACCGTTTGCTGGCGATGCAGGTGTTTGTGCGGGTGGTGGAAAGCGGCAGCTTCTCGAAGGCGGCGCGCGACTTTGCAATCACCCAACCCACCGTGACCAAGATGGTGGCGGCGACTGAGGAGCGGCTAAAGGTGCGGCTGCTGAACCGCAATACCCGTGGCGTCAGTCTGACCGAAACGGGCGCCTTGTACTTCGAGAAATGCAAAAACATCACGCGCGAGGCCATCGATGCCGAGAACATCGCCAGCCTGCGCCAGCACCAGACCCAAGGCCTGCTGCGCGTCGGCACCTCGGTGGCGTTTGGGCGCCGCGTCGTGGTGCCGCTGGCGCTGGAATACATGGCCCGGCAACCGCAGGTGCAGCTCGACCTGAGTTTCGAAGACCGTTACACCGACCTGGTGGCGCAAGGCATCGACGTGGCGATCCGCATGGGCAAACTGGCCGACTCCAGCCTCGGTGCTCGATTTCTCGGCGCCAATCCGTGGCTGCTGGTGGCGTCGCCCAGGTACCTGCGAAAACATGGCACGCCACGCACGGCGACGGACCTGGCCGGCCATTCCGCCTTGATCTACAGCACGGTGGTGGGGGACGACAACTGGCGCCTGAGCAACCCCAAAGGCCAGACCGTGACGGTGCCGGTGGCCGGGCGCATGCGATCCAACAACCTGTCGGCCATCCTCGCCGCAGCCCGCAATGGCCTGGGGCTGGCGGCGTTGCCAAGGTATGTGGCAGTGGACTCGCTGGCCGGCGGCCACGTGGTGGAAGTACTGAAAGACTACAAGCTGCCGGAGCAGGAGATCCACGCCGTGTTTCCCTCACCCAAGCTGGTGCCGGGCAAGGTGACGGCGTTTGTCGCATTTTTGCAGGGGCATTTTGGCCTGCGCTGGTGGGAGAACCTGCCGAGGGTTTGATTCGATTTCGACCCTGGGGTAAGTACGGAGTTGACTTTCCATTTTTTGCTACAAAATTCCATTTTTTGGCAAACAAGTTCCAAAAGTAGGCACGAATGTCCTCACTGGGTACCGCGGTCAGCGTTTTGCGCTGCTTCTCGACCACCTGTTCGGAGCTGACGGTGACCGAGGTGGCGCAGCGGCTTGGTCTGCCCAAAAGCAATGTGTCGCGGTTGCTGCGTTCCATGCGCGATGTCGGCCTGCTGGACAGTGCTCGTGATGGCCGCGG
>JANLVB010000135.1:0-22746 GCA_031363785.1 Betaproteobacteria bacterium | reverse complement strand
CTTGACTGACATGAGGAAGTCTTGCGCCACCAATGCAGCATTCGGGTTCTTGGCCCAGCTCAGAACTGCGGCCCCATAGGCAAAGCCGTAGGACGGATTGGGGATGACGGTTTTCATGGGCGCCTTTTGCGCGTGTATGGCGTTATCCACTGGAATCACCGAGAACACGCCAGCCCAGATTTCACCCGAAGCGGTAGAGTTCGCTGACCCGACCGTGCTGGGGAACATCTTCAGCTTCTGCGCGGCGAGTTTGTCCAGATAGCCCGGGTTGGTATCGTCAAGCCATTTGTAGAACAAGGTCACGACTTCCGCCACCAGAGACACGCCGCCAATCTTGCCGGCGAACTCCGGGCGCAGCAAATCCTGGTAACCCGTGATCGGGGTTTTCACGAGATTGGTGTTGTAGTGCAGCACCCACGGGGTAGCCGCCATCAAGGCGACTTGCCCACCGCGGACCCATGCGTCCGGATAGGCCGCCGCCGCTGGCCCGACCGGTGTTTTCAGGTAGCCCTTCTTGACCGCATCACCTGACCAGCGGATGTCCGCTGTGATGATCATGTCGCCGCCGACCACGTTCTGTTGCAAGCGTTCCTGCTCGACCTTGGTCGTCAAAGCGGCGCCCACAATGCGCACCAGCTCCATCTTGATGCCGGGGTTGTTGGCGTTGAAGGCCTCGACAATCCGTTCATGCTGGGCCGGCCCCATCGTGGCGTACACGATGACCTTGCCTTCTTTACGCGCCGCTTCCTGGATCTTCGCCCATTCGGCGGGGGGCACATTGCGCGAGTTGGCCTGGGCGAGGGCCGAGCCCGCTGGCAAGGCCGCGGCCAGTGTCAGTGCACTGGCCAGCACGACGGCACGGCGGTTAGGGAAACGGCGGCTGGATTGACCAATGGCGGTGTTTTTCATGTCTTCCTCGTAAAGATGCAATTTGGAGCGCTGGTGCACTGCGTGGGCAGCAGCATCAGCCCGATTAACCCGCTTTGACTGGCCGGGTTTCTTGGATCACTCAGTACCTGTTACTGGCTACTTGTATATTTATGCCGTTACTATAATATATTTTTCCAAGCACAGGCGCTAGCCCACGGAAGTGCTGGGGACTTCAAATGGCCTGGACAAAATCCACCAAGGTCTGCCGTGAGGTCAGCACCTGGGCGCCAATCTGCTGGTTCCAGACCTGCTCTGCGCCGTATGCCATGCGCCACTCATGCAGCCGCCGTGTGAACAATCCCAGGTCGTACTCGTCGGTCATGCCAATGGCGCCGTGCACGGCATGGGCCACGGCAGCCACCAAAGCGGCCGCCTCGCTGGTGCGCGACTTGGCGACCGCAGCAGCCAATGGTGCCGGCGTACCACCAGGCGATCGAAAGGCGGCTTCTGCCGCGATGGCCGCCGCCAACACATGCTCTGCCATGACGCTCAACTGCTGCTGCAGGGCCTGGAACTTCCCAATGGACTTGCCGAACTGCACGCGCGTGTTGCAGTGCTCCAGCGCCATGTTGAAACAGCGCTGCATCAGGCCGCTGAGCACGGCCCCAGACATGGCGGCGACAAACGGCGCCAGTTGCTGGCCACCCTGGTCCACGCGCAACACCGGAGTTGCGTTGCGCCAATGCAGGTCGGCGGTCTGGCTGCGGGGGTCACCTACCGGCTCGCGCTTGGCAGCAGCGCAACCCAGCAGCAGCAGGGTGTCACCGTCAGCCAACAGCACATGGTCTGCCACGCCACCGGCGGGCAGCTGCGGGCAACACCACTGCCCATCCGCCTCGCGTCGCCAATGCAGCGCGATCGTCAGCATGCCGCCTGGCAGCGTTGCCTGCGCGCCAACCAGCGCCCGCGCCACGATAGCCTGAGCCACGGGCAAGGGCACGGCATGCCGCCCCAGGCACTCCAGGATCGGGAACAGATCTGGCAAAGCCAGCGCTGCGCCGCCCTGCTCCTCAGGCAGCATCAGATCGAGCAATCCGGCGCTCTCGATCGGCTGCCAGACACTGGCGTCCGAGCCGCCAGCCTCGACCGCACGGATGGCGGAACTGGTCACATGGCCGGCCAGGATTTTTTCCAGGGCTTCGAGAAACATGAATGCCGCTCCTTCAGCGCAAGCCCAGACCGCGCGCGATCATGCCGCGCAGGATCTCGCGCGTGCCGCCGCGCAACGAATAACTGGGTGCCAACTGGCTGACATAGGCCAGAGTGCGACACAACTCCCCCTGCAGCGTGCCGCCCGGTCCCGCGCCCAAGGTCGCTTCGATGCACTGCGCAACCGATTGCTCGAACTCCGTTCCCAAATCCTTGATCAGCGCCGCTTCCACCACCGGGCTCTCACCGCGCGCCAGGCACGCCGTGATGGTGATTGACATGTTGCGCAAGGTGGCCAGGTGAGCGGCGAGCCGTCCCACTGTCGCTGCATGGGCCTGCCCATCGAGACTTTCGCGCAATACGCGAATCCACAACTCGAGCAGGACAATGCTGGAGTAAATGCGCTCCGGGCCACTGCGCTCAAAAGCCAGTTCGGCGTTGACCTGGGACCAGCCACTGCCCTCCTGCCCCACCAGCGCGTCAGGTGCCAATTGCACGTTGTCAAAGAACACCTCGGAGAAATGCGCGTCGCCGCTGAGATCGCGGATCGGACGCACCGTCACGCCAGGCAGTGCCAGGTCGACGATGAACTGCGACAGTCCGGCCTGCCGATCCTCCTTGTTACCCGAACTGCGCACCAGCGCGATCATGTACTGGCAGTGGTGGGCATTGGTGGTCCAGATCTTCTGGCCATTGAGCAACCACCCGGAGTCGTTCGGCCGGGCCCGGGTCGTCACACTGGCCAGGTCCGATCCAGCGCCCGGCTCACTCATGCCGATGCAAAAGAATGCCTCCGCCCGGCAGATGCGGGGCAGATAGAACGCCTTCTGGGCGTCGGTGCCGAATTTCAGTATCAGTGGCCCACTCTGACGATCCGCGATCCAGTGCGCCGACACCGGCGCGCCGACGGCCAGCAGTTCCTCCACCAGCACATAACGCGAGAAGGCATCGATGTTGGCACCACCGTATTGGGTCGGCAGGGTGACGCCGACCCAGCCCCGCGCGGCGAGCCGGCGGCTGAAAGCGGCATCGAATCCCATCCAGGAGCGTGCCCGGACATGCGGCGCAGCCGGCTCCAGCGCCTCGGCCAGGAACGCCTTGACGTCGGTACGCAAAGCCAGCGCCGCCGGTGGCAGGGCAGCCAATCGCAACTGGCTCAGCAGACTACTCACTCTTTCCCCTCCCTCGCAGATCGGTATCGGGCAGATTCGCGCCAGGCACCATGCCGGGCATTGAATACGGCACCTGAGCATATATGCTTCGGCTCATCCATCCACCAACCATCAGGATAACCCGATGCCAGAATTCTTGAAGTACGAGCAGGCCGGACACGTCGTCACCCTGACGATGAACGAGCCCGAGCGCCGCAATCCGCTCACCGGCAACTCGGCCGTGCCCGAGTTCATCCAGGCCATCGACCGCATCCACCACGACCAGCATGTGCGCTGCGTCATTCTCACCGGCGCCGGAAGCGCGTTTTCGTCCGGTGGTGATGTACGCAACATGCTGCGCCAGGCCAATGGCGAGGTGTCGGGCATGCAGATTCGCCATGACTACCGCACCGGCATACAAAAACTGCCAATGGCCCTGTTCAATCTGGAGGTGCCGGTGATCGCTGCGGTCAACGGCGCGGCGGTCGGGGCCGGCCTGGACTTGGCCTGTATGTGCGACATCCGCATCGCATCGGACACGGCCAAGTTTGCCGAGAGCTTTGTCAAGCTGGGCATCATCCCGGGAGACGGTGGTGCCTGGTTGCTGCCGCGCCTGGTGGGCCTGTCGCGCGCCGCGGAAATGGTGTTTAGCGGCGACACCATCAGCGCCGAGCTGGCGCTGCAATGGGGCCTGGTATCGCGTGTGGTGGCACTGGACGAGTTGATGGCGGCCGCCAACGAACTGGCCAGCCGCATCGCCGCCAACCCCGGCCATGCAGTGCGCCTGTCCAAGCGGCTGCTGCGCGAAGGCATGCACACGCGGCTGGACACCCTGCTCGAGATGTCGGCGGCATTCCAGTCGCTGGCGCACCAGACCGGCGACCACCGCGAGGCAGTGAACGCGTTTCTGGAAAAACGTCCGCCGGCATTCAAGGGTTGAACGACGCGGCTCTCAGGCTCTCAGTCCAGCCAGGTCGTAAACTCTTCCGGCCCGATGCGCGAGGGTCGATAACTGTTGACCTTGTCGCTTTCATCGGCATAACCCAGGGCCATCCCGCACACCAGCATCTCGTCGGCCGAGGCACCGACATGGGTCTTGATGATGCCGGCAAAACCATTCCAGGCACCCTGGGCACAGCTATGCAGGCCGCGGGCACGCGCTGCCACCATGATGTTTTGCAGGAACATGCCGTAGTCCACCAGGCTGCCACGACCCATGTCGCGGCTGACGGTGAACATCAGGCCAATCGGCGCGTCGAAAAATTTGTAATTGCGCTGGTGCTGCGCATGCATCTTGTCCTTGTCACCGCGCCCGATGCCGAGCACCCCGTACAGCCCCCATCCATTGTCGCGACGGCGTTCGATATACGGGCTGACCCATTTGGTCGGGTAATAGTCGTATTCGTCGCGGTACTTTGCCGCGACCTCCGGATTGGCGTAAATCGCATCGTGTGCCGCACAGGCCTTGGCGATCAGGGCGTCTTTTGCGCCGCCGCGCAAAACATACACCTTCCAGGGCTGGGTGTTGGTGCCCGACGCAGCCTGGCGCGCCACATTGAGAATGCCAGTCAGCAGTTCACGCGGTACTCCCTGCGGCGTGAAAGCGCGGCAGGAGAAGCGGGAGGTGATGGCCTGGTCTACGATGTCAGAAGAGTTCATGGGAGGATTTTCGCGCATGAATTCCCCGCTCGTGGCACCGATGCGACAGAATCACTACCGCATCGTTTTGCGCACCGCCTGCGCTGCTTGGGCGCAGACCGATGCAGTGCCCGACTAACGCGCCGGCCGGGCGGGCCTGGCTGGTCGCTTCAGGGTATCGCGCGGCGCAAACGTCGCAGAAGGTGACCGCGCCGGGCCGGCATGGGGAGCCCGCTCACCGGCAGGTTTTGTATAGGCCGGCTTACGTGGCGCAAAGTCGTTGTGGGGAGCAAAGTTATCTTGGCGCGGTGCAGCGCGGGCGGCAAAGCGGTCGTTGAAGCCGCCTTCGCGTTTGTAGGAAAAACCTTCACGCGGCGCAGCATCGTGCGGCGCGAATGCGCCGGCATCGCGCCCGCGCGCCGGACCGAATTTGCGATCACGCGACGGCGCTTCTGCACCACCACGGCTGTTGCGGGCACCAAAGTTTGAGCCCGCGCGTGAATCGGGGAACCGTTGTTGCGGCTCCAGCCCGGGGATGACTTCCGACTTGAACTGCTGGCGTGTGAATGCCTCGATATCGAAGATCCGGCGCCGATCACGGCCCTCGGCCAGAGTGACCGCCAGGCCGTCGCGGCCGGCGCGGCCGGTGCGGCCGATGCGGTGCGTATAGTCCTCGGCCTTCATGGGCAGGCCAAAATTGAACACGTGTGTGATGGTCGGCACATCCAGGCCGCGCGCGGCGACATCGGTTGCCACCAGGATCTGCACATGGCCTTCGCGCAACGCCATCAAGCGGCGATTGCGCAGGCCCTGATTCAGCGCGCCATGCAGGGCCACAGCGCTGAAGCCCTCCTGCTGAAGGTCGTTGGCCAGGCTGTCACACTCGATCTGGGTGCTGGCGAAAACAATCGCCTGGTTGATGCTGGTGTCGCGCAGCCAATGGTCGAGCAGCTTGCGCTTGTGCTGCGCGTTGTCGGCCCAGAACAAGACCTGCTTGATGTTCTGGTGCCGTTCCTGCGGCGAGTCGATCTGCAGGCGTTGCGGTTGACGCATCACGCGGGTCGCCAACTGCTGGATGCGCGGTGCCAGCGTGGCGCTGAACATCATGGTCTGTTTGCGCTCGATGGTGAGCTGGTTGATCTCCGCCAGATCATCGGCAAAGCCGAGATCGAGCATGCGATCGGCCTCGTCCACCACCAGGAACTGCACTTGGTCCAGCTTGATTTGCATCGAGCGCTGCAAGTCAAGCAGGCGACCCGGCGTGGCAACCACCAGGTCGGCGTTTTGCAGTTTGGCTATCTGCAACTGGTAGGGCATGCCACCGACCACGTTGGCGATACGCAGGCCGCGGCAATGACGCACCAGGTCAATGGCATCATGGGCCACTTGCTGCGCCAGTTCACGGGTCGGGCACAGTACCAGGGCACCGGGCGTTGCCGCCTTGAAATTGCGGCTGCTGGTCGGATCTTTGCGGCGTGGGCGTTTCGGGGCCGCCTCACCCTTGGCCAATGCATCGGCACAGGCTCGCTCAAACTCCTCGCGTTCCTGCGTCACGGCGTCGGCGCGCTGCTGCAACAGGGTGTGCAACACGGGCAGCAGGAACGCGGCGGTCTTGCCACTGCCGGTCTGGCTCGAGACCATCAGGTCGATGAACCTGGAGCCGGACGAAGCATCCAGCGTGCCCTGCATGGCCAGCGGTATGGTTTTTTCCTGCACCGTGGTCGGCTGGGTAAACCCAAGGTCGTGCACTGCCTGCAGCAATTCGGGCGCGATACCCATCTTGGCAAAGCCATTCGGCAACACGTCCTCGACCGGCGGTGCCGTCACGTCGGTCGCCACCCGCTCGGCCGGCTCCGACAACACCGCTGTTGGCGCTTCATGCGCAAACGGCTCCGTTGTGGGAAAAGTGGAAGTGGCGAGCGCAACGTCGCCCTGCAATTCAAATGCATCGTTCATGGTCAAACTTTCTCACGCGGCATGCCGCGACAGAGTCGTCAATGGTCAAAAAACATCAACCATCAAACGAAACTCCGTGCCAACCGGGTTGGCCGCAGCGACTGTGCTGCACTCTAGAGAAGCCCATTGGCGGGCCAGGTGTGTGAGGGGAGATGCACTGGTGCACTACCGTTGGTAGCGCAGCCCATGATTATGCCATGGATTCGGGTTTCTAGCCAAGGATATCGAGAGCAGATCCACAACGCCCGAGACGGGAGCACGGTCAGCGATTGACTACACGCCCATTTTGAGAAAGTGGGTGCGGTAGTAGACCAGCTCATCAATTGACTCGTGCACGTCAGCCAGTGCCGTATGCGCCTGCTGCTTCTTGAACGCGCTATGCAGGTCGGGCCGCCAGCGCTTGGCCAGTTCCTTGAGAGTGCTCACGTCCAGATTGCGGTAATGCAAATAGGCCTCCAGCCGGGGCATGTAGTTCACCAGGAAGCGGCGGTCCTGGCTGATGGTGTTGCCGCACAGCGGCGATGTGTTTTTGGGTACATACCGGGCGATAAAGTCCAGCACCTGTTGCTCGGCTTGCGCCTCGGTGACGGTGGATGCGCGTACTTTGTCGATCAAGCCACTCTTGCCATGGGTACCCTTGTTCCAGGCGTCCATTGCATCGAGCACGGCATTGCTTTGGTGGATTACCAGCACCGGGCCCTCCAGCCGCGGTTCCAGCTGCGGTCCGGTGACAATGACGGCAATTTCCAGCAGACGTTCGGTAACCGGCTCCAGACCGGACATTTCGCAATCCAGCCACACCAGATTCCGGTTTGACTTGGTGAGCATCGGGTTGGGTTCAGTCATGGACCAATTGTCGCCGACGGCAAACGGGCAACACGCGCCGCCGCGCGACAGCGGCACCAATAGCACCTAAACTCTTCGGCTCGACCTTCTACTGTGCAACCATCTGATGCCTGACCTGATTTCGCCTGCAAACGCCATGACCATCAGTTTCGCGTTGGCCCTGGCCGCTGGCACCCTGCTCAAGTTCTGGCTCGCCTCGCGCCAGGTGCGGCATGTATTCGCGCACCGCCACACGGTGCCGGCACAATTTGCGCAGACTGTGACGCTTGCTTCGCACCAGAAGGCAGCCGACTACACCATCGCCAAGACGCGGTTTGGCGTGCTGGAACTGGCCCTAGGCGCCGCCGTGTTGTTGGGCTGGACTCTGCTGGGCGGTCTCGACGCACTCAATCACTGGCTGCTGGTTTTGATGGGAACCGGCATGGGCCAGCAAATCACCCTCCTCGTGGCATTCGTGCTGGTTGGCAGCCTGATCGAATTGCCAGTGGCCTGGTACCAGACATTTGTGATCGAGCAAGGTTTCGGCTTTAACAAGATGGGCCTGCGTCTGTGGCTGGTCGACCTGTTCAAGTCGGCCTTGGTTGGTGCGGTGGTCGGCATCCCCATCGTCGCCGTGATCCTGTGGCTGATGGCGGCCGCTGGCCCGTCATGGTGGTTTTGGGCCTGGGCGGTGTGGATGGGTTTCAATCTGGTGCTGCTGATGATCTACCCGGCCTTGATCGCGCCCTGGTTCAACAAATTCAAACCGCTGGAAGACGAGTCGCTGAAGGGCCGGGTCAACGCGCTGATGCAACGCTGCGGCTTCTCCGCCAAAGGGCTGTTCGTCATGGATGGAAGCCGCCGCAGCGCGCATGCGAACGCCTATTTCACCGGATTTGGTGCTGCCAAGCGCGTTGTTTTTTGTGACACGCTGCTGGCCAAGTTGTCCGCCGCCGAGGTTGACTCCGTGCTGGCACATGAGTTGGGCCACTTCCGACACAAACATATTGTCAAACGGATCGCTGGCCTTTTTGCCGTCAGCCTGGTCGGCTTTGCGTTGCTGGGCTGGTTGGCCACACAGTCCTGGTTTTTTGTCGCGCTGGGAGTTCAGCCTGATCTCAGTGCAGGTGCATCCAATGACGCGCTGGCGCTGCTGCTTTTCATGCTGGTGGTGCCGGTGTGCTCGGTGTTCCTGTCGCCCTGGATGGCCCGGGTGTCGCGCAAACACGAATTCGAGGCAGACGCGTACGCAGTGGCGCAAACAAACCCCGTTGACCTGTCGAGCGCCCTGCTCAAGCTGTACGAAGACAATGCATCCACGCTGACCCCCGACCCGGTCTACGTGACTTTTTATTACTCCCATCCACCGGCACTGGAACGGCTGGCCAGGATGGCCGCCTGAGGCCGCAGCGGTGACACGATGAACAGCATGCTCAAGAAAAACGACTGGTCGACCACGCCAAGACGCGCGCTGACGGCGACCGAGGTTGTGACCCAGCTTGCCCAACTCGATGGCTGGACACTGCAGGGTGAGGGCCAGAGCCTGACAATCGGCAAGACGTACCGCTTCGCCAACTATTACCAGACCATGGCCTTTGTGAATGCCGTGGCGTTCGTGGCCCATGTGCAGGACCACCATCCCGAACTCGCGGTCAGTTTCAATCAGTGCGTCGTGCGATTCAACACGCATGATGTGGACGGTATCTCACTGACTGACTTCACTTGCGCGGCGGCCATAGACGCCAATCTGCAGTGACGCGGAACGCGGGCACAACACACGGAATGCGCGCTTGACCGCTGGCACCAACCTTCAGCACGGCCTGATCGTTGCCAACTACGGACGTCATTTTCTGGTGGAGACCGAAGACCGGCGCCGCGTCATCTGCCACTCCCGCGGGAAAAAAAGTGCCGGCGTTGTCGGCGACCGGGTCACCTGGCGGATATCCCAGGACGAGGGCACGATCGAGACGATTGCGCCACGCCGCAACCTGTTCTACCGCCGCGACGAACTGCGTGTCAAGTCGTTCGCTGCCAATCTCGACCAGGTGCTGATCCTGATCGCGGCCGAACCGGCCTTTTCCACCAACCAGCTCAGCCGCGCCCTGATCGCCGCTGAAGCAGAGCAGATTGCACCGCTGATCGTGCTCAACAAGCAGGACATGCAGTTGTCATTCACGCGCGCCTGGGACTGGCTGCAGGCCTACCGGGACATGGGCTATACCGTGTGGCCATGCTCCTTGAAACACGGACTGGCTGACGAACGCGAGCAACTCATGGCCCACTTGCTCGGCAAGACGACACTGGTGTTGGGGCCATCGGGTGCTGGCAAGAGCACACTCATCAACCAGGTTGCAGCGGGCGCGTTGGCGCAAACCGGCGAGTTGTCTCAGGCCTTGCGCAGTGGCAAACACACGACCACCAGCACCACGTGGTACTGGCTCGGCGACGATCACCGGTCAGCAGCAATCGACTCGCCGGGCTTCCAGGAGTTCGGCCTGCACCATGTGTCGCCGATGCAACTCAGCCAGCTGATGCCGGACTTCAAGGCACACGCCGGCCGCTGCCGTTTTTACAACTGTACCCACTTGCACGAGCCCGGCTGTTCCGTGATCGCGGCGATCGGTTCCAGTGCGCCGGCGCCGTTTATCCACCCGGAGCGCTACCGCATCTACCAGGAGCTGTTTTCGGAGCTGTCGCAACAGCGTTACTGAAATTGCGTCGTCGCCGCGACGGATTCAGCCCAACAGGCGCGCCAGCGACAGTAGAAACAGCAGGATCATCCACATCAGCACCGAACGCCAGACCAGCCCCACGACGGTGCGCAAATGACCGATGTGCGGTGCCTGTCCGATGCTGCCTGTGGTGGATGTCGGGCCCGGGCCGACCTCCCCGTCCGGTACCGGACTCTTCCCAACCCGGGTTTCTGGCGCCCCGTCGCCGAGGCGCACATTGATGGCTCCAGCCGTGGCACTGAGAATGACGCCATCATTGCTGCCGTGGCCGCGCTGCTGGTAATTGCGCCAACTCTCTATGGCTTCTTCAAAGCTGCCCACCACGGCGAAACCAATCGCCGTGATCCGCGCGGGCAACCAGTCCACCCATCGCCAGACCTGCTGCGCCATCGATTGCGACGCCTGGCTCACCGGTTGCAGCGTTGCCAGGCTGCGGTGGCTCCAGTAGCGCGGCACAAATTCACACAGGCGATAAAAAACTGCGCCAGCCGGGCCGAAACCAAACGCCGCAAGAACCGAGAACCAGGCAATCACCCCAAACACATGGCGATGTGCTTCGATCACCGAGTGCTCGATGACCTGACCAACCAGTTCACTCTGGGACAAAGTTCCGGTTTCCTGTTGCCGCCACTCGCCCAATAGCTGGCGCGCCCTGCTCTCGTCCCCCTCATCCAGTGCATTGCGGATACCGGTGAAGTGGTGGCTGAACTGCCGAAACCCGAGCGTGATGTACAACACCAACACACTCCAGAGCACGGCCAGCGGCCAGCCTGTGAACAAAGACAGGGACCAATACACTGCAAACACCAGCAAGGTTGGCAGCAGCGCGGCGAAGCTCCACGCAAGTGCCGCCTGCTGTGGTCGTCCGGCATCGAAACTGCGTGCCGACCAGCGCACCCAACTGCGCAACAACCCGTGGATTGGGTTGCCGCGCGCCATCGGGCGCGCCTGCTCGATCATCAGCGCCACGAGGATTGCGATGAAACTCATGTGCAGATGATACGGGCTGCAATCACCTCGCGACCACGCCGCGCAAGCGGTGGAGCGGTATGCGCGTGCCCGGCCTCAAGCGACCAGGAACCGGTAAAGATTGCGCAACATGCCGGCAGTGGCACCCCAGATAAACCGCTCCGATGTGCCATCGTGAAAGGGCATGGAAATCCAGTGGCGCGCGACACCCTGTGCTTCATGGCGGTGCCAGCGGTGGTTCGCCGGGTCCATCAGGAATTCCAACGGAACCTCGAACATGTCTTCGACTTCGTTCACGTTGCGCTCCAGGGTGAAGCCGTCGCGCACGAGGGCCACGACCGGGGTGATGACGAACGCACTGCCGGTCACATAGACCGGAAGCGCGCCCAGCACATGCACGAAGTGATGGCTCAGGCCCACCTCCTCCCGCGCTTCACGCAAGGCCGTGGCCACGAGGTCTGCGTCCTGATGATCATGTTTTCCGCCGGGGAAGGCGATCTGGCCGGAATGCGTTGACAAATGTCCGGTGCGCT
Source organism: Betaproteobacteria bacterium (assembly GCA_031363785.1). Classification (GTDB taxonomy): domain Bacteria; phylum Pseudomonadota; class Gammaproteobacteria; order Burkholderiales; family Burkholderiaceae_C; genus CAISIP01. Next base: position 10,863 of record JANLVB010000135.1, on the reverse strand, counting down.
GGGTCAGCAACACCGTTGGTTGATTGCGCAAAACAATCGGCACCAGCACGGATGCTGCAACGGTAGAGCGATCTGAATAACGCGCTTCGACGGAGAACTCGGGCGTCCATACGGGCGGCGCATCAAAGCGTGCCCGAAGCGACGCGGCATGCAGACGCGTCGCCTGCACCGCCGGCAAATGCGCATCCACCGACTCAACCGGAACTCGGCGCGGGTCAAAACCGGACAAATTGGACAGCGGCACCACCGCCTTCAAAGCGTCATACATCGTGTCAGGTCAAAAAAAAGGCCGCCCGGGCACCATGCTCGGCGGCCTGTACCCGACAGCGCCACAGCTACGCGGCGACCGCCTTCTTGGTAGAGAGCTTTTCCTTGATACGCGCCGACTTTCCGCTGCGGTCGCGCAAATAGTAGAGCTTGGCTCGGCGCACATCGCCGCGACGCTTGACTTCGATGCCCGCAATCAACGGACTGTAGGTCTGAAACGTCCGCTCCACGCCTTCGCCGCTGGAAATCTTGCGCACAATGAAGCCGCTGTTGAGACCGCGATTGCGCTTGGCGATCACCACGCCCTCGTAGGCCTGCACCCGCTTGCGTGTGCCCTCAACAACATTCACACTCACGACCACGGTGTCGCCGGGGGCGAAATCAGGAATTTTCTTCCCGAGACGGGCAATTTCTTCTTGCTCCAGGGTTTGGATCAGGTTCATGGTTTCCTCTACAGATCTTGTTTGCGCCGGCGCCGACATGGCGCGTTAGGCCCCCAACGGATGCGGGGGCGGCCGAACAGAGGATCGGACAGCCTTCCATTATAACAAGACTAAACGGCGCCCACCGCAGCCATGGCGCCGCCCGCGAGGCCAGCCAGGCAGTCTTCATCGCGCTGGCTCAGCCGACCGGACTGGCGGGCCTGCAGGATCAGATCGGGCCTGTGGGTCAGCGACAGCAAGAGACGCTGATCGCGTCGCCAGCGTTCGATCTGTACATGGTGCCCGGACAGCAACGGCCTCGGCACTGCAAGCCCGCGCCATACCTCAGGGCGGGTGAAATGGGGCGCGTCGAGCAGACCGTCGATGGCCGGGTTGAAACTGTCCTGTGCGTGTCCGCTGTCGTCGGTCAATACGCCGGGCTGCAATCGCGCCACCGCGTCGAGCAGGGCCATGGCGGCCAACTCCCCCCCGGACAAGACAAAGTCGCCCAGACTGAGTTGCTCGTCCACTTCGCTGTCGATGAATCGCTGGTCCACACCCTCATAACGACCGCATACCAGGATGGCGCCTTCGCTGCTGGCCCAGCGCTGGACGGCCGCATGACGCAGGACTTGACCGACGGGCGAAAACAGTACCACTGGTGCAGGTACTACACGGCGTGCCCGGACCGCCGTCAGGCAGGCGTGTAATGGCTCGGCCATCAGCAGCATGCCGGGGCCGCCGCCGAAAGGCCGGTCGTCTACACGGCGGTAGTTGCCGGTCGCGTATTCACGCGGGTTGGAAAGATGCACATCGACCAAACCGGATTCATACGCGCGCCTCGTCACTCCAGCCCGCAGAAATGGCGTGAACAGCTCGGGAAACAAGGTGATGACATCAAACCGCATCGGCGAGTCCGGCTCAGAAATCCGCCTGCCAATCGACGTGGATTCGCCGCCCTTCCAAATCGACAGAGTCGACGTACCGGGCCACGAAGGGAATCAGGCGCTCAATGGACTTATCGTCGCGCTCGAGCTGGCACACCAGCACAGTTTGCGCGGCCGTTGCAAGCAGTTCCGCAACGCGTCCAAGCGCCAGCCCGTCGCGATTCACGACGTCGAGACCAATCAGATCGACCCAGTAGTACTCGTCCGTCGCGGTGCTGGGGAAGCCAGAGCGGGGTATGAATACACGCGACCCGCGCAGACCCAGCGCCTTGTCACGGTCATCAAAGCCATGGGCCAGCGCCACAACGTGGGCCCCATGCTCGCGCGCCTCGCTGATGCGCAGCAAGGAGGCCGCGACTTGGGCCGAGTCCGGGATGTTGGCAGTCCGCAGTGGCAGCAGAAACCAGCGCTTGGAGGAAAAAAGCGCTTGCGGGTCGGCGCTATAGGCATGCAGCTTGAACCAGCCCTTGACGCCCCATGGCTCCGAAATACGAGCCACCTCAACCGCATCAGACGGCAGATCCACCGCGTCAAGTTGAGGAAACATCAGGCGATCACAGCCCGCTGCCGCATGCCGGGCCAGCGCGGGACCAGGTGAATCAGGCTGCCTTTTTAGCTGCCTGTTCAATCAGGCGCTCGACCGTGGGAGACGCTTGCGCGCCCACACTCTTCCAGTAAGTCATGCGGTCCTGTGTGATGCGAATGCTTTCCTCGTTTGCGGTTGCAATCGGGTTATAAAAGCCAATACGCTCGATAAAACGACCGTCACGCCGGGTGCGCTTGTCTGCCACCACGATATTGAAAAACGGGCGCGCCTTGGCGCCACCACGGGCAAGTCGGATAACGACCATAATGAATCCTTAGGGGGCGGCAAGAATCACTTCCTGCCATTGTTTCAGCGTTGAGACACGTAACATGACCACCCGGCCAGCACCACACTGAAAAGCCTTCCATTATATCGGGAAGCAATACGCCACACCACCGATGAAACCGGTCGCACCGCGAATATCTCCCACTCCGGTGCGCAACAAGACACTTGCCGCCTGGCTCGCCCTGGTCGCGGGCCTGTTCGGGTTACACCGCTTCTACCTACATGGACGTGCAGACGTTGTCGGCTGGTTATTGCCTGGGTCCAGCGCGATTGGCATCTACGGCATTTGGCGTGTCCGCCATTTCGGACTTGACGATCGTCTGTCCTGGTTGCTGGTCCCGATAGTCGGTTTCGCGTTTGCTGCATGTGCACTCACAGCCATCGTCTACGGCCTGTCCGACGCCCGGGACTGGAACCAGAAGTTCAACACCCGCGAGGCACCGGAGCATCCCGCTGGCGCCACCAACTGGTTGACGGTTGGCGCCTTGGTAGTGGCCATGCTGCTAGGCTGCACCGCACTCGTGGCGTCGATCGCGTTCAGCCTGCAGCACCTGTTCGAGCTGTAAAGAAGCACCAAGCAGCCACCGGCCAATCTGCAACCTGGCGCACCAGGTCACGGCGCCAACAGGGGTGCTGTCTGCAACGGCAGTGGTATCGACAGCGGCAGGTTCATGCGACCATTATTCAAGCGCACGGGCGTCGCGCAGGCCGACCCGTGCCAAGACGCCTAGGCCGGCACGGGGGCTGTGGCTGCGTCGGTGAACTCGGCTATCCGGTCAAAATTCAGGTATTGGTAAATGCTTGCGCTGGCGGCGGTCAACACCCCCATGTCGGCCATGTATTCCTCCTTGGTGGGAATACGCCCGAGCTTGGAGCAGATGGCCGCCAATTCCGCCGACCCCAAATACACGTTGGAGTTCTTGCCCAAGCGGTTGGGAAAATTGCGCGTCGACGTGCTGAACACGGTTGCGCCCTCCTTCACCTGCGCCTGGTTGCCCATGCACAAACTGCAACCAGGCATCTCCATGCGTGCACCGGCGGCTCCCAACACACCATAGTGTCCCTCGTCACTCAGTTGCTTGGCGTCCATCTTGGTGGGTGGCGCCATCCACAACTTGACCGGAATATCTCGCTTGTTCTCCAACAGCTTGGAAGCTGCACGGAAATGACCGATGTTGGTCATGCAACTGCCGATGAACACCTCGTCGATAGGGGACCCCGCCACATCGCCCAGGGTCTTGACATCGTCCGGGTCATTCGGGCAGGCCACAATCGGCTCGTGTACGTCTGCAAGATCGATGTCGATCACGGCAGCGTACTGGGCATCGGCATCGGCTTTCATCAAGACCGGATTGGCAAGCCACGCCTGCATCGCCTCGATGCGCCGCCCGATGGTGCGCGCATCGGCATAACCGGTGGCAATCATCCACTTGAGCATCGCAATATTGCTGGTGATGTATTCGATGATCGGCGCCTTGTCCAGATGCACGGTGCAACCGGCAGCCGAGCGCTCTGCGGAGGCGTCGCTCAATTCAAACGCCTGCTCTACCTTCAGATCAGGTAAACCCTCTATCTCCAGGATGCGTCCGGAAAAAATGTTCTTCTTGCCCTGTTTCGCAACTGTCAAAAGTCCGGCCTTGATGGCATAGAGCGGGATCGCATTTACCAGGTCACGCAGGGTGACGCCGGGCTGCAGCGTTCCCTTGAACCGAACCAATACGCTCTGCGGCATGTCAAGCGGCATGACGCCGGTGGCCGCTCCAAACGCCACCAGGCCAGAGCCGGCGGGGAAGCTGATGCCGATCGGGAACCGCGTGTGGCTGTCGCCTCCGGTTCCCACCGTGTCGGGCAGCAACATACGGTTCAGCCAGCTATGGATGATGCCGTCGCCCGGGCGCAGGCTGATGCCACCGCGCGTGCTGATGAAGTCCGGCAGTTCATGGTGCATCTTCACGTCCACCGGCTTCGGATAGGCGGCCGTGTGGCAGAACGATTGCATCACCAGGTCGGCGCTGAACCCAAGGCACGCCAGATCCTTGAGTTCGTCCCGTGTCATTGGTCCGGTCGTGTCCTGCGATCCCACTGAAGTCATGCGTGGCTCGCAATAGGTGCCGGGGCGCACACCCTGACCCGCCGGCAGGCCTATCGCCCGGCCAACCATTTTTTGCGCCAGCGTGAAGCCCCGCTGCGAGGCCGCCGGGTTCTGTGGCAGCCGGAACAGGGTACTGACGGGCAGACCGAGAGCCTCCCTGGCCTTGGCGGTCAGCCCGCGCCCGATGATCAGTGGAATACGCCCGCCAGCGCGGACCTCATCAAACAGGACTTCGCTCTTGATGGTGAACTGCGCGATCACCGTGCCGTCCTTCAGTGCCTGGCCGGCATACGGACGCAATTCCACCACGTCGCCCATGTTCATATGGGTCACATCGAGTTCAATCGGCAGCGCCCCCGAGTCTTCCATCGTGTTGTAGAAGATTGGTGCGATCTTGCTGCCCAGGCAGACGCCACCGAAGCGCTTGTTCGGGACAAAGGGAATATCCTGACCGGTGAACCACAAGACGGAATTGGTCGCCGACTTGCGGCTGGAGCCGGTCCCGACCACGTCGCCCACATAGGCAACCTGATGCCCGCGCGCGCGCAAGTCCTCAATGAACTTGACCGGCCCGCGTTTTCCGTCCTGCTCCGGCGTGACTCCCGGACGCGGATTCTTGTGCATCGCCAGCGCATGCAAGGGAATGTCAGGGCGGCTCCAGGCATCGGGCGCCGGCGACAAGTCGTCGGTGTTGATCTCGCCCGCCACCTTGAAGATACTGACCGTGATGCTGGCTGGTACCTCCGGACGGCTGGTAAACCATTCAGCGTCAGCCCAACTCTGCAACACCTCCCGGGCAAATCGATTTCCCTTGTCTGCCAGTTCCTTGACATCATGAAACTGGTCGAACATGAGCAGGGTTTTCTTCAATCCTGCCGCAGCCACCGGTGCCACCGCGTCATCGGCCAACAGAGCGACCAGCGTACCGATGTTGTAACCACCAAGCATGGTGCCGAGCAGTTCCGTCGCCAGTGCCCGGTTGATCAGATCGCATTTTTCGCTCCCGTGCGCGAGCGCCGCCAGGTAACTTGCCTTCACCTTGGCTGCATCATCGACGCCCGCTGGCACCCGGTGCGTGATCAGATCGAGCATGAAAACACCTTCGTCGACAGTACCCGCAGTACGTGGCGCCTTGAGCAACTCGATCAAGGCCGCGGTCTGGGCCGACGACAGTGGCAACGGTGGAATGCCAAGCGCGGCGCGCTCGGCAACATGGGTACGGTAGGTTTGCAACATCGTGGACTCCTTGAAAAAACATGCCGCGTCAGGTTGAGGACACCGCCTATTGCTCCACAACCTGCTCGACGCTGGTTGGGGCGACACTGTCGAGCACGCTGATGGGCGGGTTGACCAGCATCGCTTGGGCCACACGCACCTGCTCGGGACTCTGGCATTCATCGGCCAGTCTGCGACCGAGCTTCTGGTCCATCAACATTGACTTGTTGGCCAATTGCAGCCAGACGATTCCAGCCGCCTTGTCCTCCAGCCGGATGGCTCCCGTGCTGGTCTCCTCGGGCGAAACCCGGTAGCCGGACTTGCCATGGACGAGTGTGAAATAACCCGCCGCAGCCGGGTCCGCCGTCAGCAGCACAACTTGACCAAGTTCACAGGGCAACCGGCCAGAGTGAACCCGCAATGCGATGGCCAACTCGGCGTCACTCAACGGAGCACGCACTTCAGCGGCAGCATTGCGCGCCAAAACCCGGGCATCGCGCCTGCTCGCACCCGGGTCGACCTGCGGTTTGGTCTGGGCATGCAACACCCCTGCACAGGCTGTGGCAAGCGACCATAACAACACGGCACGGCAGCTACGCCGAAGGCACTTCAACATGGGAGCCCCCTTGGTTCAGGGTCGCGGTCTCAAAAAACGCGGCGACCGATGGCGGCAAGCTGCGGCCGCTACCATGGGCGCGCTCCAGCACCTGCCAAAAAAACCGGTAACTGGCTCGATCATGCAACTGGCCGCAGTGGCTGATCGGAGCCCATTGCGCCGCCTGTGCCGTCACAATTATCTCGACTGCCTGGGCAACTGCGCCAGAGTCTGGCGCAAAGGCCTCCAGGATAGGCCGGATTTGCGCCGGGTGGATGCTCCACATCCTTGCATAACCAAGGCTGCGGGCCGCAGTGCCGGCAGCGCGCCGAACGACAGCCGGATCGTGGATCTCGGTCACCACGCAGTGGGAAGGGACCTTGCCAGCAGCATGGCAGGCGGCGGCGATCTCCAGCTTCGCACGCATCACCAACGGATGGCTGAACTGCCCTTCCCCCTGCATCCCGCTGGACGGGATCGCACCCCCGTGGGCCGAGACAAAATCCATCAATCCGAAGCTGACGGATTGCACCCGGGGATGTGCGGCGATTTGATAGGCCCGATGTACTGCAGCGGGCGACTCCAGCAAAACATGAATTGGCAAGGTACGGGCATCCGGCTGCGTCAAAGCGGCCAGCGCAGCAACCGCCCGGTCGACATCCCTGACCGACTCGACTTTCGGCACCATCAGGTGGCACCAGCCGGAAAAGCCGCTTCCCGCCAGAACCTGGATGTCCTGGTCGAAGGCGACATGGTCAACTGGATGCACCCGGGCCGCGACCCGGGGCACATCCCTGACACCGGACGCCCGCGCGGCTGCGACGGCGTCTCGGGCCAGCGCCACAACCATCTGCGCATGCTCCAGTTCCCCTCCAACCGCCGCGCCGTCCTCGCAGTCGAGCGTCACGTCAAACACACAGGCACCAAACTCTTGCGTCATCTCAGCCTGCAGGGCGAGACTCTTGCGCATGCGGGCTTCGACACCGCTGTAGTGGTCACACACCGGCAACAGGGCAGTCGCCGACTGTGCGTCAAGAAGAACCTCGCGCGGATGCTTCACCGGCTACAGCAGATGCGCCACGCCCGCCTGCTCGTCCTGCAATTCCTTCAGGGTCTTGTTGATGCACTCCTGGCTGAACGCATCAATTTCAAGCCCCTCGACCAGTTGGTACTCGCCGTCGGCACAGGTCACTGCGAAGCCGAACATGGTGTCCTTCGGAATGCCATACTGCCCATCGGACGCAATGCCCATCGTCACCCACTTCCCGTCGGTACCCAGCGCCCAATCGTGCATGTGGTCGATCGCCGCATTGGCAGCCGACGCCGCCGAGGACACGCCACGCGCGGCGATGATCGCCGCACCACGTTTGCCTACGGTCGGCAGAAATGTGTTGACGTTCCAGTCATGGTCGTTGATCAATTGCTTGACACTGTGTCCGCCGATGGTCGCAAAACGGTAGTCTGCATACATGGTGGGGGAGTGGTTGCCCCAAACCGCCAGCTTCTCTATCGCCGCCACCGGCTTGCCCGTTCTGGCCGCGATCTGGCTCAATGCCCGGTTATGGTCCAAACGCAACATTGCAGTGAAATTGCGCCGCGGCAGTTCCGGGGCGCTCTTCATTGCAATATAGGCGTTGGTATTAGCCGGATTGCCAACCACCAGCACCTTGACGCTGCGGCTCGCCACCGCGTTCAATGCCTTGCCCTGCGCCGTGAAAATCTGCGCATTTGCGGCCAGCAGATCGGCACGCTCCATGCCGGGCCCGCGCGGGCGGGCACCGACCAACAGCGCGTAATCGGTGTCCTTGAATGCAGTCATCGGATCACCATGCGCCTCCATGCCGGCCAGCAAGGGAAACGCGCAATCCTCCAGTTCCATCATCACGCCTTTGAGCGCATTTTGCGCCTTCTCATCGGGAATTTCGAGCAACTGCAGGATCACAGGCTGATCCGCCCCGAGCATCGCACCACTGGCAATTCGGAACAACAACGCATAACCTATCTGACCGGCAGCACCAGTAACGGCGACTCGAACGGGGGACTTGCTCATGGGGGAAAACTCCAGGAAGTTTGGGTGAAAATCGTCAAAAGCGTGTTCCAGACCGAATCCAGTAGCCGTTTCGCGCCGCAGTCTGAAGTTTACCCGTGAACGCAGTCGCCAGTCAACTTGTCTTATGTCTTATATAAGATATGATTAGCTGCATGCGCCGGCACACCGCTGGTGCAGCTCCACCCCACCATGCCTGTCATCGCCGCCGAAACCACAACGCAGCCGCATGACTCGGCGCCGCCGCCCCACGCTGACACCACGCCGGCATTCAGCCCGCTGTATCAGCAGATCAAGGTGTTGATGCTCAAGAGCCTGCAGGCCAGCGAATGGAAACCGGGCGACGCCATTCCCAGCGAATTCGAACTCGCCTCACGCTTTCGGGTCAGCCAGGGAACGGTGCGCAAGGCCATTGACGAACTTGCTGCGGAAAACCTGCTGGTACGTCGCCAGGGAAAGGGCACGTTTGTCGCGACCCATGCCGAACAACAGATGCAGTACCGCTTTCTCAAGCTGGTTCCGGACATTGGTGACCGCAACAGCGAGGGTCCGGCAGAACGCCTGATCGTTGACTGCCGCCGCAGCCGTGCAAGCGCGGAGATCGCGCGCGCACTGGCGATCCGGGCGGGCGACGCCGTATTGCAACTGAGGCGAATATTGTCTTTCGCCGGCGAGCCGACCATTTTGGAGGACATATGGCTGCCCGGCGGACCATTCAAGGGCTTGACGGCCGAACGACTGACCAGCTACCACGGGCCGATGTACGCCATGTTTGAAACCGATTTTGGCGTCAGAATGGTGCGCGCCGAAGAGAAAATACGGGCTGTCATTGCCGATGCACAACAGGCGCGGCTGCTGGCACTGGTGCTGCACGCCCCCCTGTTGAGCGTCGAGCGCACCGCCTACACCTACCATGACAAGCCGATGGAACTTCGCCGCGGCATGTACCGTACCGACAAACACCATTATCGCAACCAACTCAACTGACCCCATGGCCGCCAATTCCACCCAAACATGCAAACTGGTCGGGCATTCCGCGCAAGCCAGGTGTCAGAACCAAATGATGCAATAGAATTTTGCAGTGTCGGGGCATCACCTTTAACGGTTAGGCAGTCGACAAAATCAATACGAATCCATGACAGAACTTGACACTTCGACCAACGCCAAACGGCCGGAGTTCCGCAACATCCACGTATTGCGGGACTTACCGGGCTACAGGTTGCCACTGGCGGGCGTCGTGTCCATCCTGCACCGAGTCAGCGGAGCGATCATGCTCCTGCTGCTGCCGTTCATCATCTGGATGTTCGATGCCTCTTTGTCATCGGAAATCTCCTTTGCCCGCTTCAAGAATGTCTTTTCCCAAGGTGTGGCTGGTGCCCCGGGTTGGATGGTGAAACTGGTGGCGCTGGCGCTGATATGGGCTTACCTGCATCACCTGATTGCTGGGCTGCGGCACCTTTGGATGGACGTCAACCATGCCGTCAGCAAAGAGTTTGGCCGGCGGTCCGCTGCGCTGACGCTCGGCTTGAGCCTGACCCTCACGCTTGCCCTGGGTGCCAAATTGTTCGGTCTGTACTGACGACACACCAGGTGGCGCATGCAATTCGATCTTGCCTGATACCCGCATCGCGGCGAATCCGGGTGCGTGCGATCTTCTCCCTCCTACCATTGCAGGATGCATTGACATGGCAGTGAACTACGGCTCGAAGCGCATTGTGGTCGGAGCGCATTATGGCCTGAGAGACTGGCTCAGCCAGCGGGTCACCGCCGGCATCATGGCAGCCTTCACGGCCGTCGTCCTGGCCCAGGTTCTGCTTACGCGCGGGCCTCTGGGTTATGACCGGTGGGCAGCCATTTTCTCGGCGCAGTGGATGAAGGTATTAACCTTCGTCGTGATCATTTCATTGCTCATGCACGCCTGGGTCGGCGTGCGCGACATCTGGATGGACTATGTCAAACCGGTTTCGGTCCGCCTTGGGCTGCAAATCGTCTCCATCGTGTGGCTGATCGGCTGTACCGGCTGGGCCATCCAGGTGCTGTGGCGGTTGTGATCCGCAGCGCGGCCACCGCTCTTCACTGAATCAATTCAAGCCATGACATATTCCATCAGCAAGCGCAAATTTGATGTCGTGATCGTCGGCGCCGGCGGCTCGGGCATGCGGGCCTCCCTGCAACTGGCCCGTGCCGGTTTGAATGTCGCCGTCCTGTCCAAGGTGTTCCCGACCCGCTCACACACGGTGGCGGCACAGGGCGGTATAGGTGCCTCGCTTGGCAACATGAATGAGGACAACTGGCACTACCACTTCTACGACACGGTGAAAGGCTCCGACTGGCTGGGTGACCAGGACGCCATCGAATTCATGTGCCGTGAGGCACCCAAGGTTGTGTACGACCTGGAACACATGGG
>JANLVB010000134.1:0-6401 GCA_031363785.1 Betaproteobacteria bacterium | reverse complement strand
GGTGGACAAAAAGGTCGACTCGGTGTGCCCGTTCTGTGGTGTCGGTTGTTTGTTGACCTACAACGTCAAAGATAACCGCATCGTCAGCGTCGATGGCCGTGACGGCCCGGCCAATGCCAGCCGCCTGTGTGTCAAGGGGCGTTTTGGCTTTGACTATGCCCACCATGCGCAGCGCCTGACCAAGCCGCTGATTCGCAAGGCCGGTGTGCCCTAGGACCCGGCGCAGGCGCCCAAACCGGGCGACTGGGGCGCCGTGTTTCGCGAAGCCTCGTGGGACGAGGCGCTGGCACTGGCGAGCGGCAGCCTCACGCGGCTGCGCGACACCCGAGGCAAGAAGTCGCTGGCCGGCTTTGGCTCGGCCAAAGGAAGCAACGAAGAGGCCTACCTGTTCCAGAAGCTGGTGCGCACCGGTTTCGGCTCCAACAACGTCGACCACTGCACCCGGCTGTGCCATGCGTCCAGTGTGGCGGCACTGCTGGAAGGCGTGGGCTCGGGTGCGGTGAGCAACCAGGTCAACGATGTGGAGCATGCGGGGTTGATCCTGGTGATCGGCTCCAACCCGACCTCCAACCACCCGGTGGCGGCGACCTGGATGAAGAACGCCGCCAAACGCGGTGCCAAGATCGTGCTGGCCGACCCGCGTGTCACCGATATCAGCAAACACGCCTGGCGTACGCTGCAGTTCAATGCCGACACCGATGTGGCCATGCTCAATGCCTTGATCCACACGGTGATCGACGAGGGGCTGGTGGACGAGGCGTTTGTGCGGGACCGCGCCAGCAATTACCAGGCGCTGAAAGACAATGTGCGCGGCTACAGCCCGGAGGCGATGGCGCCGATCTGCGGCATTCCGGCGCACACGCTGCGCGAAGTGGCGCGCGAGTACGCACGCCCGGCCGGATCCGTGCCGGGTGCCATCCGGGGCTCGATGATCCTGTGGGGCATGGGTATCAGCCAGCATGTACACGGCACCGACAACGCGCGTTGTCTGATCGCGCTGGCCACGGTAACCGGTCAGATCGGCAAGCCGGGTTCCGGTCTGCATCCGCTGCGCGGGCAGAACAACGTGCAGGGCGCGAGTGATGCCGGCCTGATCCCGATGATGTTCCCGAATTACCAGCGCGTCACCGACGTGCAGGCGCACCAGTGGTTCGAGCAATTCTGGGACAGCCCGCTGGATAACCAACCCGGCTACACGGTGGTGGAGATCATGCACAAGGCGCTGGCGGACGACAGCGACCCGCACAAGGTGCGCGGCATGTACATCATGGGCGAGAACCCGGCGATGAGTGATCCGGACCTGAACCATGCGCGCCACGCGCTGGCCTCGCTGGAGCATCTGGTGGTGCAGGACATCTTCATGACCGAGACCGCCTGGCTGGCCGATGTCGTATTGCCGGCCACCGCCTGGCCGGAAAAAACCGGCACCGTGAGCAATACCGACCGCATGGTGCAGATCGGGCTGCAGGCCATCGATCCGCCGGGCGACGCCCGGCCCGACCTGTGGATCATCCAGCAGATCGCCCTGGGCATGGGGCTGCGCTGGAACTACCCTGGCGAACACTGCGGTGTTGCCGCCGTGTATGAAGAAATGCGCCAGGCCATGCATACCGCCATCTCGGGCATCACCTGGGAGCGGCTGCAGCGGGAGTCCAGTGTCACCTATCCGTGCCTGGATGCCGACGACCCGGGGTCTCCCACCGTGTTCATTGATCGCTTCCCGACGCCCGATGGCCGTGTCAACCTGGTGCCGGCGGACATCATTGCGGCCAACGAACGTCCCGATGCGGCGTTTCCGTTTGTGCTCATTACCGGGCGCCAGCTCGAACACTGGCACACTGGCAGCATGACACGCAGGGCGGTCGTGCTCGATGCCATCGAGCCGATGGCGACCGCGTCCATGTGTGGTGACGACATGTTCACCCTGGGTGTCGCGCCGGGCGACGTTGTTACGGTGCGCTCGCGCCGTGGCGAAGTGGCCATTCACCTGCGCCGCGACGACGGCACTCCCAAGGGCACGGTGTTCATCCCGTTTGCCTATTACGAGGCGGCGGCGAACCTGATGACCAATGCGGCGCTGGACCCGGTGGGCAAGATTCCCGAGTTCAAGTACTGCGCCGTATCCGTGTTGGCGGGCGGCGATGTGCTGCCCGCAGCTGGCTACGGCACCGGCTCGCGGTAAGTTTCCGAGCGGTCAGCCCGCATGCGATGATGCGGGTCATGCCTGCATTGCATCCCTCGTTGGACGTCGCCGTTGTCATGCGCCGGGAGCGCGTCGAAGGCGCGGCCAGCCGCTGGCAGGCTTGGCGCTGGGTGCTGGCCGAGGTCGTCGCGGCGCAGGCCGGTTTTGGCGAGCAGCCTCGGCTGCTGTTCAAGGACGACAAGGAGGAGCGCTGGCTCCATCCCGGCCACACGGTCGGGCTGGTCAAGGACGACACCGAAGGTTATTACCTGAACGTCACCACGCCCGCGCCATGCTGGTTCGTGATGTGGCGCATGGAAGAGGCGGCCTGCCTGGCAACCGAGCCAATCGCAGTGCCCCAGATCGTGACGCTGAGTTACCACGATGCCGGGCGCTGGCTCGATGCGCAGGAGACGGTCGAGCAGGTGCCGGCACCGCCTGACATCGTGGCATGGCTGCAGGCCTTCATCGAAGAGAACCATGTACCCGAGGTCAAGCGGCGCAGGCGCCCGGAGAGCTTCCGTTCGCTGACCGACCGCTTCGGCAATCCGGCCGCTGTCTCGACCGGCACGCGCTCCGGGGGTTCGGGCGGCGGCCATGGGACCGGATCATGACCGATGCTGCAGGCGGATTCTTCGACCGCTGGTCGCGGCGCAAGCTGGAGCAGCGTGTGGCCCCGGCGGCAGAGGTGCCCGAGGCGGCGGGCCTGGCGGACCACGCGATTGCGGACCCGCGCGACCTTGCGGGCGGTCGCGTCGCCAGCGCGCCAATGCAGGCGCGAGCAGCACCCACCGGCACTCCGGCCCCGGAGTTGCCGACGCTGGCCGATGCCGAGCGACTGACGCCCGACTCGGACTTCAAGCCCTTCGTGGCCCGCGGTGTGGCACCCGGCGTGCGCAACGCGGCCATGAAGAAGCTGTTTGCCGACCCCCATTTCAACGTGATGGACGGTCTGGACACCTATATCGACGACTATTCCGTGTCCGATCCGATTCCGGTGGCGATGCTGCGCCAGATGGCCAGCGCCAAGTTCCTGAACCTGTTCGCCGACGCGGACGAATCGGCGGCGCCAGCGGATTCCCCTGCGCCTGCCGAGCTGGCAAGGGTAGATGCCGATACCGCCGGGGGGCAAATGCTGGCACAGTTGCCAGAGCGGCGGCAGACACCGTTGCAGGATGCCTCTCGCATACCCGACGCCGTCCCGGTGGCAGCACCAGCGCCTGAACCAACGATTGCCCAGATCGACCATGACCATCCTGATTTGCGACTGCAACCAGACCATGCCGCTGCAGCCGGCCGAGCTGGGCGTGGCCCTGCATGAGGAACTGACACTGCATTCGGCCCTGTGCCGGCGCCAGGCGGCGTCCTTCCAGCAGGCGGTGCTGACGGGCGAGGATCTCGTCGTTGCCTGCACCCAGGAGAAGCGGCTGTTCTCCGAGCTTGCCGCCCAGACCGCAGGGGCGCGGCCGGTCGCCGAGCAAGCCATCCGTTTCGTCAACATCCGCGAAACCGGCGGCTGGAGCAAGGACGCCGCCCGGGCCATGCCCAAGATAGCTGCCCTGCTGGCGGTGGCGCAGTTGCCGGAGCCGGAGCCTGTGCCCACGGTCACGTTCAGCAGCGCGGGCCGGTTGCTGATCATCGGCCCGCTGGACGAGGCCGAGCGCATGGCCAGCCTGCTGGACGACGCGCTGGAGGTGACGCTGTTTGCCCAGGGCCCGGGTGCTGCGGGCGGGATGCAGGAGCGGCGCTATCCCGTGCTTGCTGGTCGCATCGAGGCGCTGTCGGGCTGGCTCGGGGCGTTCGAATTGCGCTGGTCGCGCGACAACCCGATCGACCTGGACCTGTGCACGCGCTGCAACGCTTGTCTGGTGGCCTGTCCCGAGGGCGCCATCGGGCTGGATTACCAGGTTGACAGTGCCCTGTGCAAGGCGCACCGAAGCTGCGTCAAGGTCTGCACCGTGGCAGGAGCGATCAATTTCGCTCGTGAACCACAGCAACAGAGCGAAAAATTCGATCTGGTGCTCGACCTGCGATCACCCGGGCAGCAGGCTCCGGCGGCCAGCCATTTTGCGCAGCATGCGCCACCCCAGGGATATTTCAGGCTGACCAGCCCGGGCGCGGACGGCCTGTCGTCGCGCGCCGAGACGCAAACCCTGCTCAGGTTGCGTGGCCTGGTGGGCGAGTTCGAAAAGCCCCGGTTTTTTGTCTACAAGCAAAAGCTGTGTGCGCACAGCCGCAACATGCAGACTGGTTGCGATGCCTGCATCCGTGTCTGTTCGACCGCCGCCATCAGCAGCGAGCCGGCGCGCCAACAGATCAAGGTCAATCCGAACCTGTGTGTTGGCTGCGGCGCCTGTACCACGGTCTGCCCGAGCGGGGCCCTGGTTTTTGCGTATCCCAGCGCCAGCGAGCAGGGCGTGCGGCTCAAGACGCTGCTGTCGACCTACACCCGAGCCGGCGGCCGGGATGCGGCGGTCCTGCTGCACAGTGCTCAGGACGGAGCGCGGCTGGTCGAGGACTTCGGCCGCGCCGCGCGGACGGATGCGGCGGTCTATGGCATCCCGGCGCGCGTATTGCCGCTGGCACTTTGGCACACCGCGTCGACCGGGCTCGATGTGTGGTTGACGGCCGTCGCTTACGGGGCGTCGCAGGTCTGGGTGTTGATGACCGACGAGGAGGCGCCCCAGTACCGTGATGCGGTGCGCGCGCAGATGGAAGTGGCCCAAGCGGTGCTGCATGGCCTGGGATACACGGGCACGCATTTCGCGGTACTGGAAGCTGGCCAGCCGCGCAGCTTCGTACGGCTCGACACGCTGCTGCGGGCACCCCCGGCGCGCGGCGTGGCGCGCCCTGCCGGGTTCGCGGTGCAGGCCGACAAGCGGGCGACGGTGGAACTGGCGCTGGCCCATCTGGTGGCGCAGGCGCCGGCGCCAGTCGACGAGATCGCGCTGGGCGCCGGCGCACCGTTCGGCAGCCTGGAGATTGACAAGGACGCCTGCACACTGTGCCTGAGTTGTGTCAGCGCCTGTCCGACCCAGGCGCTGCAGGACAACCCGCTGATGCCGCAATTGAGTTTCATCGAAAAGAACTGCGTCCAGTGTGGTCTGTGCGTCGCTACCTGCCCGGAAGATGCCTTGCGTCTGCAACCACGCCTGCTGCTGGTGCCGGAGCGCAATCAGGCGCGCGTGCTGCATGCCTCGCCGCCGTACGCCTGCATCCGCTGCAACAAGCCGTTCGGCACGCTCAAGGCGATCGAGTCCATGCTGGGCAAGCTGGCTGGCCACGCGATGTTCCAGGGCGAAGCCCTGCAAAGGCTCAGGATGTGCGGGGACTGTCGCGTGATCGACCTCTATTCCGCATCCAACGAGACCCGCATCACCGATCTCTAGCGCCTGCAGACACCATGAACAACCCCTCTGCCACTGTCCCCGGCCTGGTCGCGGCCGCCGCAGCGGCGGCCCTCGATGAAGAGATCGCCCGCGCCGACGTCTACGGCCTGCTGTCCACGTTGTACTACGCGGCACCTGCCGCGGAACTGCTGTCGCAATTGCGGGTGGCGGTCACGGCCGGCCCGGTGCCGGGCGGTTTCCTGGAGGCACCCTGGGGCGCCCTGGTGGCGCAAAGCCGTATGCTCGACGACCGCACCATCGCTCTGGAATACGACGCCTTGTTTGGTGGCATGGGCAAGCCAGAGGTCGCGCTCTTCGGCTCGCACTACCTGAGCGGTTTTCTCAACGAGAAACCGTTGGCCGCCCTGCGCGGCGATCTGGCGCGCCTGGGCCTGTCGCGGGCCGAGGCCATGTCCGATACCGAAGACCATGTCGCCTACCTGTGCGAGGTGATGCGTTACCTGATCGCCGGCGACGACGCGGCGACGGCCAACCTGACCGCCCAGCGCCGCTTTTTCGGCGACCATGTCCAGCCCTGGGTGCTGCAGATGTGCGCCGCCATCGAGCAGCATCCGTGCGCCTCCTTCTACGCTGCGCTGGCCGCCTTCACCCGCGCCTTCGTGGCAGTCGAGGCGCAGGGGTTCGACCTGCTGGATTGATCCGCCGACGCGCGCGCCGGCTCAGGGGGTGCGCTGGAGCTGTTGCAAGTCCTGCAGCGTATTGGCGTTCGCAAAGGCCAGCGCGTCGTCGAACGGCACCACCGCACAGTGGTGCTGGGCCGTCCAGCGGTCGAACTTGCGCTGGCCGCCCTGGGTAAAGCGGACCAGGCT
>JANLVB010000108.1:0-19118 GCA_031363785.1 Betaproteobacteria bacterium | reverse complement strand
TTTGTGGGTTTTGCCGAGCTTGCCGCCGCAGTGTCCAACGCCGGTGGCCTGGGCATCATCACCGGCCTGACGCAACGCACACCCGAGCTGCTGGCCAACGAGATCCGGCGTTGCCGCGAGATGACCAACAAGCCCTTCGGCGTGAACCTCACCTTCCTGCCGGTGCTCACCGCGCCGGACTACCCGGGCTATATCAAGGCCATCATCGACGGCGGCATCAAGGCGGTGGAGACGGCTGGCAACAACCCGCAGAAATGGCTGCCGGCACTGCACGAAGCTGGCATCAAGGTGATCCACAAATGCACCTCGGTGCGACACTCGCTGAAAGCGCAGTCCATCGGTTGTGATGCAGTCAGCGTGGACGGCTTCGAGTGCGGCGGCCATCCGGGAGAGGACGACGTGCCCAACTTCATCCTGCTGCCGCGTGCCGCCGACGAGCTGAAGATCCCGTTCGTTGCATCCGGCGGCATGGCCGATGGTCGCTCGCTGGTCGCTGCGCTGGCGCTGGGGGCGGAGGGCATGAACATGGGCACGCGTTTCATCGCCACCAAGGAAGCGCCGGTGCATGAGAACGTGAAACAGGCCATCGTCGCTGCCAGCGAACTCGACACCCGTCTGGTGATGCGCTCACTGCGCAACACCGAACGCGTGCTGCGCAACGGCGCGGTGGACCGGCTGCTGGAGAAGGAACGGGCGCTGGGCACCAACCTCAAGTTCGAGGACATCATCAA
The DNA here is from genome assembly GCA_031363785.1 of Betaproteobacteria bacterium. Lineage (GTDB taxonomy): Bacteria > Pseudomonadota > Gammaproteobacteria > Burkholderiales > Burkholderiaceae_C > CAISIP01. The sequence continues at coordinate 18,387 of JANLVB010000108.1, read as the reverse complement.
CGAAGTGGCTGGTGTCTACCCTAAGATCATGCTGGAGGGCACGATGGACGCCGGCGCCTGGTCCTGCGGCATGGTGGCCGGCCTGATACACGACGTGCCGACCGTCAAGGAGTTGATCGACCGCATCATGCTGGAGGCGGATGGAATCATCCGCAAGCGGCTGACGGGGTTTGTGAGCGCCTGATTCCCGGGCTCCGCGACGCGACCGGCCACCGATGGCCGCCGTCGCGTTATGCATATGCGCACATCTGGTATGGCAACTTGTGCAGTTGTCAGCAGGCAGAGTACTCACCACAATATCCAGATGGTCAGGTCCAACAGCTTGTTGCCGCCCGACGACCACCACTTGGCGAACGCACCATGTTGAACCCGACACATCTCGAACCCCTGTTCGCAATCGCGAGCAGCAGCGCCATGCTGGGCTGGATCGCCTTGCTCCTGGGCGTGCTGGCGCAGGGTCTTGCCGCACGGGGCGGCAGAATCGAGACAGTCGGCAGCCTTCTGCTGACACTGGGAGGCAGGGTCATCCCGGTGTTGCTGAGCCTTGGCTACACGGCCTTCATGCTGCAATGGTGGGGTAACGCGCCGGGCGGTTTCGGGTCGCTGGAGCAGGTGGCCCAATTGTTCGAATCACGTGGCCTGCTGCTTGCGGGTTGGGTGCATTACCTGGCCTTCGATTTATGGGTCGGCCGCTGGGCTATTGATGCTCTGGCGGCTGAGCCCGAGGCGCAAGGTGTCGCCAACTGGGTCGGGCGCCTGCTGATGCTGCCATGCCTGCTGCTGACGTTCATGTTCGGGCCGGTGGGTTTGCTGGCATTTTTGGCATTGCGTCAGGCCCGACGCTGGTCGCTCGGGTTGCATCCGGCGCAGGACACACGGAGCCCTTCATGAAAACAACGTCGGCCATTTCCGGCCAGTTCCCCGCAGCTATAGGCTGGTCGAGCCTGATTGGATCGATACGAAACGCCAGCCCGGCGCTGTTCTGGACCGGTTGTGTACTACTGGCAGCGTCCGTCGTATCCTTGCTGCTTGCTGGAGTCGATCAACGCACGTTCCAGGGCGTCAGTGTCTGGCTCAAACCCTGGAAGTTCCAGTTCTCGGTCGGCACCTATTTGTTGACTTTGGCGCTTTACATGGTCTGGCTGCCCAAGGCTGCGGGACAGTCTGGCTTCATGCGGGTGGTGGTGTGGTCAGCAGTGGTCAGCGGGCTGTTCGAGGTGCTCTACATCACTTGGCAAGGAGCACTGGGCCATGCCTCGCACTTCAATATTGGTACACCGTTCCATGCAGCGATGTACGGCTTGATGGGCCTCGGCGCTGTGATCCTGTCGGGTGCTTCGCTGGCGCTGGGCGTGGTGATCTGGCGGTCCGATGCCTATGCACTGCGGGCGCCGCTCAAGAAGGCCATCGTGCAGGGGCTGGTCCTGTCTTTCGTGCTGGGCACGGTGTTTGGCGCCTATATGAGCGCGCAACCTGGCGGGCACTGGGTCGGCGGCGCCTTGACGGACGCCGGGGGAGTGCCAGTGTTTCACTGGTCGCGCAGCGGTGGTGACCTGCGCGTGGCGCATTTCTTCGGGCTGCACGCCCTGCATTTCGTGCCGGCTTTTGCAGTGTTGCTGCTCACGGTCTGCAAGTCGCATCACATGGTGGGCCGACTGGTCACACTTTTTTCTGTGACCTTGACGCTGGCGTGTATTGGCGTCTTCCTGCAGGCGCGGGCCGGTTTGCCCTTTTTGTCTGTGTTGGGATGAAGCTTGCGAGCCGCGTAGCAGGCATGTGGGCAAAGGCTACGCACGCACCCCGCCGCTTCAATTTCCTCTGCTCGCCGTCAGCGCCCGTTCAAGAATCAGCCGATCAAGCCGGTCCTTCTCCCGCGAAGTCTGTTTGGTCTTGAGCAAACCTTCGAGGCTCAAGGTCTGGACCGGCACACCGTCAAAGTCAATCGTCACCGCAAACGGCAACAAGGACTGGTAGGTCTCCCCGCAGGCGTTGAACATCAGGTCCACGACAAACGCATCCGCAACGCGAATCGTTTCACCCTCTGGAAACCAGGCCGGATCGATATCCTTGGCGACGCCTTGCGGCAACATCAAGAGGGCGCGTCGAACCCGTTCGCCCTGGTCAAACGTCGGTTGCAACACGATGTCAATGTCCACCGTGCACGCTGGTATCCCAGTGCATAAAGCGCGTAGCCGCCAATCAGCAGGTACTTCACACCGTTGTCGGCCAACAGGCGCAGCAAAAGCTTGAGGTCGTCAACACTGGCAGGCCGGGCTGTGCCTTGCGTGTCGTCACTCATTTTCAGTGGCCGCAGCGGCATTGCGCGCCCGCAGATTCATGCAAATCGCATCAATCAATGCATCGTCAGTCGCGCGATTCATCACTTCATGAGAAGCAAACCGGTAAATGCCATGGCGAATGCCGGTTGTGGGAACCGCCGCCAGCGCACGCCCGGTAGTCTGGTGAATACGGGCTGCGCTCAGCGCCGCAGCGCTGGGTGTCAATTGCGGTTCGGGAATTCTGCTGTGGCCAACAAGTCGCATGGGCAAAGTATGGCAGAGCGGCACCGCATCGGGTAGCGGTCGCCATACGGACATCTCGCACACATCAAACCGCATTCCACTCGACCAGGAGCCTTTGCCGCCCGCCATGCGGCAATGCAACAGTCACCACCGCACTGATATGCCCGACCGCAATCTACTGGCTGATTGATTAGCAGTTGACAACTCCAACCAGTGTCGAGAATCTTTACGCGGCGCACTCGCGCTGACCGCCTTGGGCGCGATGGCTCTGGCCCGTCGGCGGCGGGCACTCGGCACTTCGGCTGCATAACTGCCTTCCTGCGACGCTGCCAATTCCGCGGCTGGCCAGTTCAGCAACAGGTCAACTGCCGGCACGCTCTGGCAAGCGCCCAATTCCGGCGAATCGCTCTGGCCGCTGGCGGGCCTCCCACAAGTCAACAGCCTCCTGCATACGCAGCCAACTCTCGGCGCCACTGCCCAGCAGCTTCTCCAGCCGCATCGCCATGTCGGCGGTCAAGGCACGATGCTCGTTGAGAATCTGCGACACCGTGAGCCTGCTCACCCCCAGCAATTCGGCAAGTTTTGCCTGCGTGATACCCAGAGCGGGCAAGACATCTTCACGCAAGATGGCACCCGGGTGGGTTGGTCGGCGATTGGCGTTGCGCAGCGACTTCATCATCAATCCTCAATGGTAATCTTCAAGGGTCACAGCGACGGCGTCTTCGCGTTCGAAACAAAACGTGAGGCGCCAGTTCCCGGACACCGATACCGCAAACTCACCGCGCCGTTCACCCTTGAGTGGATGAAACCGGTATCCGGGCAAGTCCATATCGGCGGCGACAACACTGGAATCGAGACGGTCCAGCATGCGTTCAATGCGCGCCATGTGCACGACCGGAATACCCCGGTGGTCGCCCATGCGGAAGAACCGGTCCAACCCTTTATGTTTAAACGATTTGATCATCCGCAGCTTGTAATGCATTCGATAACATTGTAATGTTACTGATTACACGGCGCAGGCACCACGGCATGCCGCCTGATCAGATAGTCGGTGATGATGGAGCGCAAATACTCCTTGACCTGCGGCGGGCTCGACGGCCGGCTCAGCGCCTGGTTGCTGCCGACGATGGCCAGGTAGAACAGCGCAGCCAGGTCTGCGGCGCTGCGTGCATCGTTGGTCAGGCGGAGGAACTTGCCCTCGAACAGACGCAGGCGGAGCTGGTCCACCTCGGCCAGCATCTTGGCCACCTTGGCATCGCGCCGCCCCAGGCCGCGCAAAGCCAGCTCGAAGCGCATGTTCTCCAGCTCCGCTCCACCGTGCGCCAGCGCCGCCTCCAGCACCACTTGCAGATCCTGCTGCGGGTCATCTACGGTGTGGCTTTCGACGCTGTGGTTCGCGGCCAGCTCGCGCTCGCGCCAGCGCGCCAGCAAGGCCGCAATCAGCTCCGCATGGTCGACAAAATGCCAGTAAAAACTGCCGCGCGTGACAGCCAATGCGGTGGCCAGGGTGAGCACCCGCACATTGTCGAAGCCACCTTCCACGACCGCCTGAAACGCAGCGTCCAGCCAGTCGTCGCGTGACAGGCGCGGCGACTCAGGGGGTTTGCGTTTTTTGGCGACGGTCATCGATGCTGATTCTCCTGCTCTGCCGTGTGACAGGCCAGCCCGGCCCGACAGGCACTGGCAAAAACCCTGAGCTTTTGGCCAGGGAAGCACTGAATGAGTCCTTCGCCCGTGCTACATTGGCGACAGGACAATACACAAGTGTACGGTAAAGTCCGTCCAGAAGGATTTTTTCATGTCGCTGAAGAGCCTGTTGATGCCCACCATCACACAACGCCTGTTGTCGCGCCAGCGCCTGCTGGCGCAACGCGCCAAGGCGGAAAAAGCACGGCGCGCGAGGGGCGACGGACATGTGGTGCATTATTTTCACCAGGTGGACGACCCCTACAGTGCGCTGGTTGCCAGCGTGTTGCCGAGCCTGTTGTCGCGCTACCAGATCGCCCTGTTGCCACATGTGGTGGGTGCGCCACCCGACAGCGCCGCGCCAGCGCGCGACAAACTGGTGGCCTACAGTCGGCGTGACGCCGCAGCACTGGCAGGGCATTGGGGCCTCGAATTTGTCGCCACGGGAAAACAGCCCGCAACAGAGGACACCACACAGGCGCGTTGCCTGCTGGTCGCTGCCACCGCGGCCGGGCGTTTCACCCAACTTGCCGGAGTGTTGTCGCAGGCCTTGTGGAGCAAGCCAGCGCGATTGACCAATGGCGACTGGCCCGGTGGCGCCCTGGCCGCGGCGACTGCAGCCGACGCCGAGGCGCACGTGGCGGACGCAGACGGCCTGCGCAAACGGCTGGGACATTACCTGGGCGCCACCTTCTTCTACGAAGGCGAGTGGTACTGGGGCCTGGACCGCCTCTACCACCTGGAGCAGCGCCTGCAGGATCTTGGCGCACAGCGCGATGGCAGCACCGGCCTGATGTTTCCACCCGACGCCGACCTTGCGCTGCCTGCGCCAGCAGTCAACCCGGCACCCATCGATTTTTTCTGTTCCCTGCGCAGCCCCTTCACCGCCATCGTCACGCCACGGGTGTTCAATCTGGCGCGCCAGACCGGTGCTCCAGTACGACTGCGTTACGTGCTTCCGATGGTGATGCGCGGCCTGCCTGTGCCGCGCGAGAAACGCATGTACATCAGTCTGGACGCGGCGCGCGAAGCCCATGCGCGCAACATCCCGTTTGGCCGCTTGAATGACCCGCTGGGCAAACCGACCGAACGCGGCATGGCCCTGATTCCGCTGGCCGAACACAAGGGCCTGGGGCAGGAATACCTGTTGTCGTTCATGCGCGGCGTCTGGTCCGAAGGCGTGGACGCCGGCAGTGACCGCGGCCTGCGCCGCATTGCCGAACGCGCCGGCTTGCCGTGGGACGCGACGCAAGCGGCCCTGGAGGATGAAGGCTGGCGCGCCGTGGCGGAGGCGAACCGGGCCGAGATGTTTTCGCTGGGCCTGTGGGGCGTGCCCTCGTTTCGCGTCGGCGACGTATCGGCCTGGGGCCAGGACCGGCTGTGGGTGGTGCAGGATGCTGTGTTGGGAACTGGCGCGGCCAAGAGCACACGATGATGTCGACCAGCTTGCAAGGTTCGATGCGGTGTCTGCCCTGGTTACTGGCAGCAAGCATGGCGTTCAGTGCCCACGCCGCGAATCGCCCCAACATCGTCGTGCTGGTCGCCGACGACTGGGGCTTCAGCGACGTTGGCGCCTTTGGCGGCGAGATCGCCACACCGCACCTGGACGCACTCGCACAGCGTGGCATGCGCTTCACCAACTTCCATGTGGCAGCGTCTTGTGCGCCAACGCGCTCCATGCTGCTCACCGGGGTGGATAACCACAAGGCCGGCATCGGCAACCTGCGCGAATCGATGCCGCAGGCGCATGTCGGCAAACCCGGCTACCTGGGTTCGCTCAACAACAATGTCGTCACCATTGCGACGCTGCTGCAGGACAGCGGCTACCGTACCTATATCACCGGCAAGTGGAATGTGGGCTCACAGCCGCACAACCTGCCGAACCGGCGCGGCTTCGACCGCTCGCTGGTGCAGGGTGACACCGGATCGGACAATTGGGAAACGGCCAAACGTTATCTGCCGCACAGCGCGAAAGTGAGCTGGTTCGAAGACGGCAAGGAGCCGGTGCTGCCGGCCGAGTTCTATTCGTCCGAGTACTTCGTCAGCAGGGTGATCGACTACATCCGCTCCGGCGAAAAGACTGGCAAACCGTTTTTCGCCTATGTCGGGTTCCAGGCCAACCACGTTCCGCTGCAGGCACCCAAGAGCTTCATCGACAAATACAAGGGCCGCTACGACAGTGGCTGGACGGCGCTGCGCCAGGCGCGTCGCGACAAGGCCATCGCGCTGGGTATCGTCCCCAAGGACACGCCGATGGTGACGATGAAAAGCACCGCCGACTGGGCCACCCTGTCCCCCAAGGACAAGCAGTACCAAGCACGGCTGATGGAGGTCTATGCGGCCATGGCCGATGCCATGGACCACGAGGTCGGGCGGCTGGTGGCGCATCTGAAAGCGAGCGGCGAATACGACAACACGGTGTTTGTGTTCTTGTCCGACAACGGCCCCGAGGCCTCCGACTACGCCGACGCGCGGCTGTGGCTGATGACCCAGTACGCGCGCGACTTCGACCGCCTGGGTGGCAAGGGGGCCTATGTGGTGCCAGGCCCCGGCTGGGCCAGCGCCAGTGCCGCGCCGCTGGCAGATTACAAGTTTTATGCCGGAGAAGGAGGGCTGCGTGTGCCCTTGATCGTGTCCGGCGTGGCCGGCATGGCACACAACCAACTCAATAGCGCTCTGGCCCATGTGACCGATATCGTGCCCACGCTGCTCGACATTGCCCAGGTGCCCAAGCCCGGGGCCAGTTACCAGGGCCGGGCCATCGAGCCGCTGACCGGCCGCAGCCTGCTGCCGGTGTTGACCGGCGCTGCACCCGCCAACCGCGGCCCCGGCGACGCCATCGGCTACGAGTTGTCGGGCAACGCGGCACTGTTCAAGGGTGATCTGAAGCTGGTCAAGAACCTGCCACCGGTGGGCGACAACGGTTGGCGCCTGTACAACCTGCGCACCGACCCAGGTGAAACGCAGGATCTGCAACAACAACTGCCCGATTTGTTCCAGGCCATGGTGTCGGAGTACAACGCGTGGTCGGTGGCGCACGGCGTGTTGCCCATGCCCGAGGGTTACCAGCCGGCCAGGCAGGTGATGATCAACACCTTTGTCAACCACTGGATACCCGAATACCGGGACACGGCGCTGGCGGGTATGGGCGTCGTGCTGGGCCTGACCGTGCTGGTGGTTGCTCGGCGACGGCGTCACTGATGGCCATGGGTTAGCTCGATGTCAAAAAACATACTCATCACTGGTGCCGGCAGCGGCATTGGCCGCGACGCCGCGTTCGCCCTGGCTGCGCGCGGCCACCGCGTCGTCGCCACCACCTTCGACGAAACACAGGCGCAAGCACTGCGCAGCGAGGCGGGCAGCCGCAGGCAAACACTCGAAGTGTTCAAGCTCGACATCACCGACGCTGCCGACCGCGCCCTGCTGCTGCCGCTGGAGATCGATGTGTTGATCAACAACGCCGCCATCGGCGAATCGGGTTCACTGGCTGAAGTCGACGTGGACCGTATCCGCAAGTCATTCGAAGTGAATGTTTTCGCCACGCTGGAGCTGACCCAACTGGCCCTCAAGGGCATGATCGCGCGCCGACGCGGCACCGTGCTGTTGGTGAGCTCCATCGCCGGTCGGCTGCCGATGCCGTTCCTGATGCCCTATTCGATGACCAAGTTTGCCCTGTCAGCGGCTGGCGCCGGCCTGCGCGCCGAGCTTGACCAGTTGCACTGCAACGTGCATGTGGCGCTGATCGAGCCCGGCGCCATCCACACCGGCTTCAACCAGGCCATGACGGACAGCAAATATGCCTGGATGGGGCCGCAGTCGTATTTCAAGGACCAGGCCGCGGCGATGCGGCTCAAGGAACAAAAGACATTCTCATTCCTGGAAGCGCGCGACACCCGCTCCATCGTGGCGCAGATCGTGCGCGCCAGTGAAGCCAGCCGACCCAAGCTGCGTTATGTGGCGCCCTGGGCGCAGGGTGTGATGGTACGGCTGGCGCGCATTTTTGGCGTGTAGTAATTGGGCCACTAACGGGCAAGCAACATGAAACCACGCAAAGTTGTCCTCGGGTTCCTGTTGCTGGTCATCCTCATTGCGGCGGCGGCTTATGTGTTTCGCGGGCCACTCAGTGTGGCCATTGCCAAACGCGTGATCGTGCCCAGGCTGGCAAGTGACCTGTTGAATGAGCTGCCTGACGGACTGCATGTGGGCCTGTGCGGCGCGGGCTCGCCGTTCCCGGATGACCGCCGCTCCGGTCCCTGCACGGCTATCGTGGCGGGCAAGCGGCTGTTTGTTGTCGACGCTGGCAGTGGCAGCTCACGCAACATCGGCAAACTCGGTTTTGTGCAGGGCCGCATCGAGGCGGTCTTGCTGACGCACTTTCACAGCGACCATATCGACGGCTTGGGCGAGCTGATGATGCAGCGCTGGGTGTCCACCGGCAACACGGCCCCGGTGCCGGTCTACGGCCCGCCCGGTGTCGAGCAGGTGGTAGCGGGTTTTCGGCTGGCCTACACGCAAGACCAGCACTACCGGGTGGCGCACCACAACGACGCCACCGTGCCTGCCAGCGGCTTCAGCGGTGTGGCGCAGACGTTCATGCCCGGCCCGGATGGCCGCGTTGTGGTGATGAAAGACCAGGACCTGGAAATCGTCGCCTTCCTGGTTGACCACGCGCCCATTCACCCGGCAGTCGGATACCGCTTCAGCTACAAGGGCCGCACCGTCGTGCTCAGTGGCGACACCAAAAAATCCGCAGCGGTACAGCGCGAGGCGCACGGCATCGACCTGCTGGTACACGAGGCGCTGTCGGAGCCGTTGATGGCTGTGCTGGAAGCTGGCGCAGGCGCGGCCGGCCGACCTCGATTGAAAAAGGTCTTCAATGACATTTTGAACTACCACACCTCGCCCGAGCAGGCCGCCGAGACCGCGCGCGACGCCAAAGTGCGTTACCTGCTGCTGCACCACATCGTGCCGACCCTGCCCCTGCCGGGCATGGAACAGGCCTTTCTCGGCAACGCCGCGAAGGTGTTTGCAGGCACTATCCGGGTCGGCGCGGACGGCGACTTCTTCAGCCTGCCGGCGGCCTCGACCGACATCATCGTCAAACGTCGTTTCTGAGTGTTATTGCCTGCGGTTCAGCATCCATGCACAAACTACCGATCATCAGCAAGGTGTTGCGTACGCCGCAGGAGCGGTTTGCCAACCTGCCGGACTTCCCCTGGACGCCTCACTATGTGCAACTGGCCGAACTGCGTGTCGCCTACATCGACGAAGGCCCGCGGGATGCACCGGTGGTTTTGCTGATGCATGGTGAACCGGCATGGTCGTTCCTGTACCGCAAGATGATTCCGGTATTGCTGCAGGCGGGTTACCGGGTGGTGGCGCCCGATCTGGTGGGTTTTGGCCGCTCGGACAAACCGGCCCGCAAGACCGACTACTCGTATTTGCACCATGTGATCTGGATGCGGGCCTGGCTCGACGCGGTGAATCTGCGCCACATCACACTGTTCTGCCAGGACTGGGGCTCCTTGATCGGGCTGCGACTGGCCGCCGAATCACCGGCACGGTTTGATCGCATCGTGCTGGCCAATGGCGGCCTGCCCACCGGAGTTGGAGTGGTGCCGAGGGCATTCAAGATCTGGCGTGCGTTTTCGCGTTACAGCCCCTGGTTTCCGATCGGACGCATCGTGAAAGCCGGTTGTGTGCACGGCCTGAGCGAGCAGGAGGTCGCGGCCTACAACGCGCCGTTTCCCAGCCGCCGTTACCGGGTGGCGGCACGCATCTTCCCGGGCTTTGTGCCGACCACGCCGAATGACCCGGAGCGCGCCAACAACGAGGCGGCGTGGGAGGTCTTCAAACGCTGGGAGAAGCCATTCCTCACCCTGTTCAGCAACCGCGACCCGGTGACCCGCGGCGGCTACAAGATCTGGCAAAAGCTGGTGCCCGGCGCTCAGGGGCAACCACACGCCATCACACGCAACGCGGGTCACTTCCTGCAGGAGGACAAGGGGCCGGACGTGGCAGCGGCGATTGACCTGTTCATCCGGGCGACGCCCGCAACCCGCCCCCCTTGAGCAAAACCTGAACAATACTGGCTTGCTGCGCGTCCTTGCTGCGTTTGCGCGGGTCACGGCTGGCGGACTTCGACAGCTGCTGCTTCAGCTTGACAAAACTGCGCGGTGCCATTGTGGTCAGCCGCGCCATCGATCCGTCGGTTGCCACGACGATCTGTGAAAACCGTGCTGCACCAAGCATCGCGTCGCCACTGTGCACTTGCACCGCCCACAGGTCATCAGCATGGTGGCTCATGCGTAATGGATGCGGATCACCATCGCGCGCCGCGCGGCGGATGATGTCCACTTCAAAGCCCTTGTCGTTGACTGCAGTTTGTTTCTGGTCATTGCGCAGTGCAAAACTCCTGTCGGCCTTTCGCAGCACCTGCAACAGAGACACGTCATCCAGCGCCAGCCTGGAGAAAAACGCCAGCCGACGGCGGGTGTCAAACAACAAGTCGACATCCTGTGTTGCCAGCGCCTCCGGGGTGATGCGAACGCCCGCTGCGGCCTCATAGGCATACAGGGCATGGGTTCCGACCACCATGAAATGCTCTGACACACCGTGTGACTGCAAGGCATCCAGAATTTTGGCCAACACATTGGGAGCACGGCCCACGCGCAGGGCCCGATTCAACCGCTGATGGCGCGCTACGGCAGCGGCGAGCTGTTTAACCCGGTTCTTTGTGCCGGACTTGCGCTGCGCAAACTGGCGCTGCAACTCCTCGGTCTCGCTGCTTCTGGCGCCCAAAGACTGCTGTTTGGCACCCGTAGTGGCGCGAATCAGATAATCTTGCCCCTTGACGGCCCGCCAGAACATGGAACCGCGTACTTCCGCCGCCTGCTGGCGGGCCACTTCCAAGGCCTGAAACGCCGCCTCAGCATCGATGAACTGACGCAACTGGTCTTCGGTCAATGCAACAAAATCAATTTTCACAAGTTTCAGGAAAAATTTGAATTTCTTGTGAAACTCACAAATGTCAACAGACCGCGCCCCGTCCCGGCAACGCATGGAACCGGGCGGCCAGACTTCAGGCTCTAAACTGAACGGCACAACAGCACGCTCGAACCAGACCGATGTCATGACCGTCAAACTCAAAAAATCCATCTCGGCCCGCGCCACACCCATCACGGTGGTGGACCGCGCCGCTCTCAAACAACTGCTGCCGACGCTGCCACCCGCCACCCGCCAGTGGTTGCAAACCACCGGTTTCACCGCAGCGCCTGACAGCCATGCCCTGGTGGCGGATGCGCAGGGTCAACTGGCGCGGGTGTTTGCCGGTGTGGCCGCGGCAGACCATCCGTTTGCGCTGTCGGCGCTGCCAAACGCTTTGCCGCCGGGCAGTTATTGCCTGGCCAAGGATGGTCTGCTGATGGCTGCAGAGCAGGCCAGTCAGTCGTGGGAACTGGGCGCCTACGAGTTCGACCTGTACAAACCACGCCGCCGCGCGCCGGCCGAACTACAAATGCAGAGCAGCCCGCAGGCGCAGCGCGGCCTGGCGGTGGCGGCAGCGGTAGCCGCGACACGTGATTTGGTGAACACGCCAGCCGAACACCTGGGACCGGCGGAACTGGCACAAGCCGCACACATGGTGGCCAAACAACACGGTGCCAGGTTCCGCGAAGTGGTAGGTGACGCATTACTCAAGCAAAACTTCCCGGCCATCCACGCGGTGGGCCGCGCCAGCACACGTGCACCGCGCCTGATCGAACTGAATTGGGGCCGGGCGCGCGACCCGCTGCTGTGTATCGTCGGCAAGGGTGTGTGTTTCGACAGCGGCGGGCTGGACATCAAAGGCCCGGAAGGCATGCGCCAGATGAAGAAGGACATGGGCGGTGCGGCCAACGCGCTGGCGTTGGCGGCGCTGGTGATGGCGTTCAAGTTGCCGGTGCGCCTGCAGTTGCTGTTGCCCGCAGTGGAGAACGCGATTGCCGGCAACGCCTACCGCCCGGGTGACGTGTTCAAGACGCGTAATGGGCTGCACATCGAGATTGGCAATACCGATGCCGAGGGCCGCGTCATCCTGTGTGACGCGCTGGCCTTTGCGGCCGAGGGCAAGCCGGCACTGATCATCGACCTGGCGACACTGACCGGTGCCGCCCGTGTGGCTCTGGGCCCGCAGTTGCCGGCGCTGTTTTGCCGCAGCATGGAACAGGCGCGGGCCGTGGTGGATCTGGGCCTGCAGCTCGGCGACCCGGTGTGGCACCTGCCCCTGTGGGCACCCTACAAGGCGGGCATCGAAAGCGCGATCGGCGACATCGTCAACACCGGGCGCAACGCCATGGGTGGCGCCATCAACGCTGCGCTGTTCCTGGAGTACTTCATTCCGGCTGAACAGGAATGGATGCATATCGACCTGTTTGCGTGGAACGACACGGCACGCGCCGGACGGCCGGTCGGCGGCGAGGCACAGGCCATCCGCACCTTGCTGGCGTACCTGGAGCAGCGGTTTGCGCAGCCATGAGTTGAACCGCAGCCACCAGGCCGGGCGAACGGCACCGGAACCCCAGCATGCATGAGGCGCGCCGGAATCGGGCTGCCGCCATGCCGTTCATCATGATCACGGTGCTGATCGACATGCTGGCCATCGGGCTCATCATCCCGGTGTTGCCGGCGCTGGTGGGCTCGTTTGGCGGCAGCCAGGCCGACCAGGCATTCTGGTATGGCGTGGTGGCGTTTGCCTTCGGGCTGGCCAATTTTGTGGCCGCACCAATTCTCGGCGGGCTGTCGGATCAGTATGGTCGGCGCAAGGTGCTGCTGTTCGGTTTTTTCGGGCTGGGCATCAACTTCTTCGGCACCGCGATGGCGACGTCGCTGTGGGTATTGGTGGCGGTGCGCGCCGTCGGTGGTGCCATGCAGGCCAACGCGGCGGTGGCCAATGCCTATGTGGCGGATATCTCCTTGCCAGATGAGCGGGCGAAACGCTTCGGCTTGCTGGGCGCCATGATGGGCCTGGGCTTCATCATCGGCCCGGTGCTTGGCGGGTTGCTGGGCGCAATCGATTTGCAACTGCCCTTTTGGATCGCCGGCGGCCTGACCATGGCCAATCTGGTCTATGGTTACCTGGTACTGCCGGAGTCGCTGGCCCGTGACAAGCGCAAGCCGTTTACCTTGCGTGCCGCGAACCCGCTGGTGAGCCTGCGCGCATTGGCCCAGCTGCGCGGGATGGCACCGTTGGTGGGCGTCGTCGCCTGCAGCGGGCTGGCGCAGTTTGTGCTGTACACCTGCTGGGTGCTCTACACCACATTCAAGTTCGGCTGGGGGCCACTGGAAAACGGCTGGTCCCTGGCCACCGTAGGTGTGATGTCGGTGCTGGTGCAGGGTTTCCTGCTCGGGCCGCTGCTGAAACGCTTTGCGCCGCAGCGCCTGGTGATCATCGGCCTGGTGTCATCGGTGCTGACCTACGCTCTGTGGGGCGCCGCCACACAGGGATGGATGATGTTTGCCATCATCGTCGGCAATGTTTTTGGGGTCACCGTCACAGCGGCCGTGCAAAGCATGATCTCGTCAGCCGCCGACACACGCAGCCAGGGCCAGACCTTGGGGGCGGTCAGCGCACTCAACAGCCTGATGGCGGTCATCGCCCCTGTCGTGGGTGCACCCTTGCTGGCAGCGGTGTCGCATCTGCCGCGCGGTGACTGGCGCATCGGTGCGCCGTTCTACTTTTGCGCCGCGCTGCAAGTGGTATCGCTGGCACTGGCCATAGTCCACCTGCGCCGCAACCACCAAGGAGCCACCCATGGCCACCGCCTACCAGCCGACAATTGATTTCCATAGTCTCATTGCCGCCGGCCTGCCGCAGGAAGAAGGCCAGGACTGGGCGGACGCGCAGCGCGGCTTCATCGGTACCACCGAACACGCCGAGGTCCTCCGGAGCGACGGCCATTGGACAAGTTTCCGGGTAACTTTCCGGTGGTGGATGCTGCGCCCTGGCCGGTGTGAACCTGGTGTGATAGCGCTGCGCCACCGTGCCGTCGATTGACGAGTTCGGCAACAGGGGCAAGACATTGGATGTCGGAGGGCGCGAATCAACCCGTTGGAGTATCGTGCTGGTTGACGACCGCTGGGCGCGAGCCCATCATGAAGGGTCCCATCCAGATGAACGGGGCATCAGTCAATTTGATTGCATTCGCGGGTATCGGAGCGCCAGCGCCGAACGCCAACCAACCCGTGCCAGCGCGCAGCGGCGCGTGCGCCACGTTGGCATGGCCCATTTTTCTGCTTGCCCTGCTGTGGCCGTTTGTTCCAGCACTCGCTGCGGACCTTCGTGATGTCGCGAACCCCGACCACTTTCGCTGCGTCGGAAAGAGCCGCTTTACCGGCGCCGCCGTGGTGCCGACCGAGTCCCACGGCGACAGCACAGGACGGGCATATGCCATCATCTACTTCGATCCCGTCAACGGCACACCGCTCATCGTCTACGGACCGCGCTATCGGCAGGTTGCACCGTTGCTGCAGTCTTTCATCAAGCGCCACGAGTGCCAGCATGCGAACGGCGTACAGGACGAAATTACCGCCAACTGCGAGGCCCTGACCCAGATGCGTGCCCTCGGGCTCACGCCTGCACAGGAAGCCCAGCTCGCGCGTTGGCATGTTTCTGAGGGCACGATAGACCTGCAGTACGGTGGCAGCGGCGGCGCGTTGTGGGAGCGTACCTTGCGTTGCGCCGGCGCCCGATCCACCGCCAGGTGAGTCCGGCAATTCACCGACCGGCCTGCAATCGATCAGAGGGAGTATTGGCTGCCCACGGTCGATCAGCGAAAATTGGCTGATACAGCGGCAACACGCGCCAACGATACAAGCCACGCATCCAATCCAACTGAAACAACCCCATGACCAGCAAACGCTTCGACATCGTCGTCCACGGCGCCACCGGATTTACCGGGCGCCTCGTCATCGAGTACCTGTTGCAGCGTTACCCCGCTGGCAGCGGTGTACGCTGGGCCATGGGCGGGCGCAGTGCGGGCAAACTGGCGGCCGTGCGGGACGAGGTCGGGGCACCGGCCGATACGCCGCTGGTTATTACCGACAGCGCCAACGCCAACGCCGCCAGCCTGCAGGCACTGATGGCGCAAACCAGGTTGGTGCTCACTACCGTCGGCCCCTACCAGCTATATGGCAACGAGCTGGTGGCGGCCTGCGCCGCATCGGGCGTGGATTATGTGGACCTGTGTGGTGAACCGGCCTGGATGCGCAAGATGATCGATGCGCACGAAGCCCAGGCCAAGACCAGCGGTGCACGCATTGTGTTTTCCTGCGGCTTCGACTCCATCCCGTTCGACCTGGGTGTGTTGCTGCTGCAAAACGAAATGAAGGCCAGATTCGGCACCACGGCAAATCGGGTACGGGGCCGGGTGCGCAAGATGAAGGGCACGTTTTCCGGCGGTACGGCCGCCAGCCTGAAGGCCACCATGGCGGCGGCGATGGGTGACCCAGGTGTCATGGACCTGCTGCGCAATCCGTTTTCGCTGACACCCGGGTTCGAGGGACCACGTCAGCCCTCGGGCAACAAACCGATGCTGGAAGAGTCTCTCGGGGTCTGGGTGGCACCGTTTGTGATGGCAGCCATCAACACCCGCAATGTGCACCGCTCCAACTATCTGCTGCAGCATGCGTACGGCACCGACTTTGTCTATGACGAGATGATGATCACCGGCGCCGGCGACAAAGGCCAGGCGATCGCCAATGCGGTGGCAGCCGACAAGTCGCTCGGTGCCGAAGGCGGCCCACAGCCCGGCGAAGGCCCGTCACGGGCAGAGCGCGAGGCCGGCTTTTACGACCTGTTGTTCATCGGTGAAGACACGGCCGGCCACAGCCTGCGGGTCGGCGTCAAGGGCGACCGTGACCCAGGTTACGGCTCCGCCAGCAAGATGGTCGCCGAGTCGGCGCTGTGCCTGCTGCAGGATGCAGCGGCAACACCCGGCGGCATCTGGACGCCGGGTGCTGCCATGGGTATACCGCTGATGGCGCGTTTGCAGAAAAACGCCGGCCTGTCGTTCGCGGTCGAAGCGGCCTGACAGGGCATAGCAGGAGGCAACTATGTACCCAGGCAAGTACGCCCAGCAACACGCCGAGCGCGCGGCCTTCATCATGGCCAGCACCGGTGAGGCGGTGAGTCACCGTGAGTTCGAGAAACGCAGCAACCGCCTGGCGCATCTGCTGCGCCAGCACGGCTTGCAGCGGCTGGATCATTACGCGGTGTTCATGGAGAACAACAACCGGTTCCTGGAGGTCTGCTCGGCCGGTGAACGCAGTGGCCTGTACTACACCTGCGCCAACTCCTACCTGAAGGCGGACGAGCTCGCCTACATCATCATCAACAGCGAATCACAGATTCTGGTGACGTCGGTGTCCAGCCTGCCGGTCGCCCGGGAAGCCTTGAAGCAATGCCCAAGGGTTCTGTTGTGCCTGGTGGTCGACGGCGGCACGGCGGCACATGGCCGCGCTGGCTCAGCCCAGCTGCGCGACTACGCCGACGCCACGGCAGCCTGGCCGGGCACACCGATTGCCGACGAATGGCTGGGTGCAGCCATGCTGTATTCCAGCGGCACTACTGGCCGGCCCAAGGGCATTCTGCGCCCCCTGCCAGAGAACCCGCCGAGCCAGCCGCTGGTGCTGTTCGATTTTCTGCAGACCCTGTGGCAAGGCCGAGAGGGCATGTTGTACCTGTCGCCGGCGCCGCTATACCACTCGGCGCCGCTGTCCAACGTCAGCGTCACCCTGCGTAATGGCGGTACGGTGGTGGTCATGGAGCATTTCGACCCGCTGCAATACCTGGCGCTGGTCGAGAAATACCGCATTACGCACACCCAGCTGGTGCCCACCATGTTCAGCCGCATGCTGAAGCTGCCGCCCGGGGAACGCACCCGGCATGACTTGTCGTCGCTGCAAATCGCCATCCACGCCGCCGCGCCCTGCCCGGTGCCAGTCAAAGAGCAGATGATTGCGTGGTGGGGGCCAATCATCCATGAGTACTACGGCGCCACCGAAGGGCTCGGGTTCACCGCCTGCAACACAGCCGAGTGGCTGGCGCACCGTGGCAGTGTGGGCCGCGTGTTGTTGGGCGACCTGCACATACTGGACGCGCAGATGCAACCGGTGCCCAAGGGCACCTCGGGCGAAGTGTGGTTCAAGACCGCCAACCCGTTTGTCTATTTCAACGACCCCGAGCGCACCGCACAAACCCGCTCGGCCGACGGCAGCATGAGCACGGTGGGCGACATGGGCTATGTCGATGACGACGGTTACCTGTACCTGACGGACCGCTCCAGCTTCATGATCATCTCGGGCGGGGTCAACATCTACCCGCAAGAATGCGAGAACCTGCTCATCACGCATCCCAAGGTGGCCGACGCTGCGGTGTTCGGCGTGCCCAATGTGGACCTTGGCGAAGAAGTGAAGGCGGTGGTGCAGCCACTCGCCGGCATCACCGCCAGCCCGGAGCTGGCACAGGAACTGATCACCTTTTGCAACGAGCACCTGTCCAGACACAAATGCCCGCGCTCGGTCGACTTCACCGATGCGTTGCCACGGTTGCCGACAGGCAAGTTGTACAAGCGCCTGCTGCGCGACCAGTACTGGGCCGGGCACAAGAGCCGGATTGTGTGAGTGGGCAGCGCCGACTATTTCAGTAGTCCGCGCGTGCGCAGCATGGCCTCCACCTTGTCGTGGTGATCCCCCTGCAACTCCACCATACCGTCCTTGACCGTGCCGCCGCTACCGCAGGTGTTGCGCAGGTCTTTCGCCAACAGCAGCAAGGCAGCGCCGTCCAGCGGCAAAGCACGCACAACCGTCACGGTCTTGCCGCCGCGACCCTTTTTTTCCACCACCACCCGGACGTTTCCGGCTGTGGGTACTGGAGTCAAGGCCGACTTGCAGGAGCATTGCGCAGTAGCCCGACGACATACCGGGCAGGTGCGCCCGAGTTCGGTGGAGTAGACGAGGCCGCCGGTGTGGGATGTGGGTGCCATGCTGTCGTGGAATTCGGGTTGCTCCTGCGACAGGTGGGTCCCATTCTCCCGCAGTTTCAACAGAAACTTCTCTTCAAACTTTACTGGATGAATATACAGTATAATTTCTGGCCACGGCTTGCAGTTGTCATTGGATCGACGCCAAGACGGACTTTTCC
>JANLVB010000098.1:0-13982 GCA_031363785.1 Betaproteobacteria bacterium | reverse complement strand
AAAAGGAGACAGCAACCATGCATACTTTTCATCCGTGGCGGCATCTGTGGGTTGCAGCCATTGGCTTGGCCATGGCAGTAACTGCGGCGGCCCAGGCCTACCCCGCCAAACCGATCCGGCTGGTGGTGCCCTTCCCGCCGGGCGGCGCGGTGGACTTCTATGCGCGTGTCGTGCAGCCCGCGTTGTCGGAGGCGCTCGGGCAGTCTGTGCTGATCGACAACAAGGCGGGCGCCAGTGGCATGGTGGGGGCGGGCATCGTGGCGCAGTCGCCACCAGATGGCTACACGCTGCTGCTGGGAAACATTGCTTCGCTGGCGATCAATGTCGGCATCTACGACAAGATGCCGTACGACCCGCGGCGCGATTTCACGCACATCGTGCGTACCGTGGACGTCAACTACGTTCTGGTCACACACCCCAGCGTGCCCGCCAGGACATTGGCCGATTTGATCACGCATGCCAAAGCGAACCCGGGCAAACTGTCTTATGGCTCGGCCGGCAGCGGCAGCCTGCCGCACCTGGGCACTGAGTTGCTGAAAGCCCAGGCCGGCCTCGACAGGGTGCATGTACCCTACAAGGGCGGTGGCCCGATGGTGACCGACGCGCTGGGCGGCCAGATTCAGGTGGTGCTGGGAGACCAGGCGAATCTGATGCCCCATGTACAGACCGGCAAGCTGCGCGCATTGGCGGTCGCAACCAGCAAACGCTCGGTCAACGCGCCCGAGCTCCCGACCATCGCCGAGAGCGGACTGCCCGGTTTCGATGCCACCGCCTGGCAGGGTCTGGTCGGACCGGCCGGTTTGCCTGCCGATGTGGTGAAAAGGCTGAACGACGCATTCAACAAGGTCATGGCCACGCCCGCCATTCGCGACAAGCTGGTGGGCGGCGGGCTGGAGCCCATCGGTGGCACGCCGCAACAGTTTTCCCGCTTCATCGACAGCGAGATCAGCAAGTGGGTCAAGATCGCCAAGGATGTGGGCGCGAAGGCGGAGTAGGACGCGGCGTATCGTCGGCTGACGCACCGCCACATGGCGGAGGCCCATCACCAAGGGTGCCTGGCCTTCATGGACCAGTTCGTAGATCCATCCCGCCTCAAAACCACCCGGCAGGTGGATGTGGCTGTGTAATGGCGCGATGGCATAGTAGGCGCCCTGTGTCCCGTAACGCTACGCGATACGATACCGCATGATCAAGTCGTTCCGGCACAAGGGGCTGAAGGCCTTGTTCGAGATGGGCACAACGGCGGGTATCCAGGTCGCGCACGCGCCGCGATTGGCGGCCATGCTGCGACGTCTGAACGAAACCACCAACGCGCAGGGCATGAACCTGCCAGGCTGGGGATTGCACCCGCTCAAGGGGCGTGATCTCAAGGGGTATTTCTTGGTATGGGTCAGCGGCAATTGGCGCATGACCTTCACGTTTGACGGCATTGACGCCATCCTGGTGGATTCCCAGCATTACCACTGAAGCAGGAGCAGCCACCATGGCACGTATGTTCAACCCCCCCGCATCCCGGCCTCACCTTGCGTGATGGTGTTCTGCCGACTCTTGACTTGTCCGTGACCCAGGTTGCCGACCAGCTCGGCGTCTCGCGGGTCGCTCTGTCGCGCGTGCTCAATGGCCGCGCTGCGATCTCGCCGGAGATGGCGCTGCGTATCGAAGCATGGCTCGGTGTCAGCCGTGGCGGCGAAGCCCGGCTGTGGCTGGCGGAGCAAAGTGCTTACGACGTGTGGCAGGCGCAGCAGCGGCTCAAGTTGACGCCCATGCATGTGCAGCCGGCGCCGGTAATTGCGTGATGTACTTTGGTCTGGGGATGCCGCGTGCCGAAACCAGTGATTCCCGGCTACATGGTGGCTACATGAGCAAGAAGAAATCAGTAAGAACAAGATTTGCTATCTATTCGGTAGCAAAGTCTCTAAATCTGACGGGGCTTGAAGTGGTGGATCCTGACAGATTCGAACTGTCGACCTACGGATTAAGAGTGGGACCACGATAGTATTTACCATTGTTGATTAACCTCCATACAATCAATATAAATCAACAACTTACAAGATAAAAGCTGGATGGATGAACAGTCAAAGTGTTGATCGAAATTCGGGAAAATTGGGTAATTTAGTCTGTATAAAGTCTGTAAATGCAAAGCGCAGTCTGTAAAAAGTCTGTAAATCTGAAGGGTCCGACCATGGCACGACCAGGCAAAGTTGCACCGATTGACTACAAAGCCGCCCACGACCTGACGCACGGCCTGCTACTGCGTGCCGCCTGCCCTGATGCGCTGCAGTTCGTTCTGGTGCGTGATGCCGACAAAAAGGGGTTGCGCCTGCGAATCACCAAGGCCGGGGGCAAGCATTGGCAGTTCGAAACCCGGCTGCGCAGTGGGCAACTGTTCACCCGTGCGCTGGGTGAGTGGCCCACTGTCGCAATTCCTGACGCTCGCGCCGAGGCGCATCGGCTGCGCGGGTTGACCGAGCAAGGGACCGACCCCCGCGTACTGGAGCGCCTACAACAGGCCGCCCATGCTGCCGACAAGGCCGCTGCAGCCGTGCAGGCCGTGTCCGTGGGCGAGGTGTGGACAACCTACATGGACGCCCGCCGCCAGCATTGGGGCGTGCGACACCATGCCGACCATGCCAAGCTGGTACAGGCCGGTGGAGTACCTGCAATTCGTGGCACCAAAGGCCGGGGCGTGACGGTGGCCGGGCCGTTGCACCCGCTGATGGCGCTGCCCCTGCGTGACCTGAGCGCGCCCGTGATAGAAGCATGGGCCGCTTGTGAAGGCACGACCCGCCCAACATCCGCCCGGCTGGCGTTGCGCTGCCTGAAAGCGTTTCTATCCTGGTGCGCCGAACAGCCAGAATTTGCCCCAGTGCTGCCCAGCATAAACCCGGCAAAAACCAAAAAGGCCCGCGAGGCATTGGGTAAGGCCGGGGTGAAGCAGGATGCATTGCTGAGGGAACAGCTACCCGTATGGTTTGCCGCAGTGCAGGCCATCGGCAACCCGGTAGCTGCCGCGTACTTGCAAACCCTGCTGCTGACCGGCGCGAGGCCGGGCGAAGTGCTGGGGCTGCGCTGGGATGACGTAAACACCAAATGGAAGGGGTTGACCATCCGAGACAAGGTGGAAGGCGTGCGCGTGATTCCGCTTACCCCGTATGTCTCGCAACTGATTCACGCACTGCCGCGCCGCAATGCTTTCGTGTTCCCTAGCGCCAGCCGGGGCAAAAAAGTGCGGGACACCCTGAGCATTCCGCGCACCCCACACAATGACGCCTGCGCTGTGGCCGGTATCGATGGGCTGACCTTGCATGGCCTGCGCCGTTCGTTCAAAAGCCTGACCGAGTGGCTTGAAATTCCTGCCGGTGTGGTGGCGCAACTAATGGGCCACAAGCCCAGTGCCACCGCAGAAAAGCATTACACCGTGCGCCCTCTCGACTTGCTGCGCGTACACCACGAAAAAATTGAGGCGTGGATTCTGGAACAAGCCGGGATCCAGTTCGACACCAAGGCCGCCCTTGGTGGGCTGCGGGTGGTGGTCGGCTAGTACGTTTTGGGATACCATTATAGAACTACGATATTACAGAAATAGGCATGGTCAAGCACCGTTGACGCAATGGCTTGATGACTTGAAGGACATTCGGGCAAGAACGCAAATCAAAGTCAGGCTGACGCGTGTGGAGGCCGGAAATCTTGGGGACTGTAAGCCACTGCGTGATGGCGTGATGGAATTGAAAATTGACTACGGAGCGGGTTATCGCGTGTACCTGAGCAGGCAGGGGCCGATTCTGGTGCTGCTCCTGTGTGGTGGTGTCAAGGCCGACCAAAGCCACGACATCGACCGGGCCATCGAATATCTGACCGACTGGAAGCAAAGGGGTAAACCATGAATGCATCGCGTGACTCAAGTTTTGACGACTACATGGCCGAGTCCATGAAGGACCCGAGCGAAGCCGCCGCGTACATCGAAGCCGTGATGCAGTTGGCCGACCCCGCCGCGCTGCTGGTGGCCCTGCGCCACGTCGCCCGGGCGCACGGCATGGCGGAGGTTGCCCGCCGGGCCGACGTAGGCGACAAGACCCTGTTCAAGGCCCTGAGCGCCAGCGGGAACCCGACACTGTCCACAGTTCAGAAAGTGCTTGCCGCCGTGGGATTGCGCCTGAGTGTGACCCCGGCGAGCGGATGACGGTTTTGCCCCAGATAGTCCCGCCTCGAAACCGGGACGAAAAGCCGAGCCCCCGCCGGCCTGCTGGTGGCACCTAACGCGGGGCTGCACGGGGGTGCACATGGCCGATAACCTTCCTGAGCGTTTTCTGAATGCCGAGCTTTGGAGCCTATGGCAAGCAGCATACCTGCTGGGCAACTGCCCACCCCGAAGCTATGAGGATTTTTGGGCCCATGACCGCAAAGGTGGGCCAGTTGCCGATAGATACGCCGACCTCAAGAACGCAGTAACCGTCGGCAGCCTGCCAAGCATCAACGCAACGGGTAAATTCCCAGGCGTCCGTGTGCTTCCCTCTGCCGCAGTTGCTTGGGCATTAAGTCGCGGAATGCCATTGCCACCTGAGTTATCGAAGTTGGCTGTGCCAGTGACGGTGGTTGCTGCGCCCGTGGTGCAGGCTGCACCGCAAGGTAAGCCCATGGAGGCTGCGAGCGCATCCGATGGCCTGAAGCCTGCCCAAGCCGCACCCGTGAAACCTGCAAGGACGCGCCGCGATGTGCTGGCGCCTGTCATTGAGAGAGCCCAAAGCATGTGCGACGGTGATAAGACCGACACTGCGAAAGTGTGGGCGCAGTTGGAGGTGCTGGCAGACAACGAGGTGCCACCACTTCTCGCGGCAACTGACAAGGGCATCAAGTACAGCCACAAGAGCAAAAACAAGTATTTCACCCGTGATGCTTTAGACAAGCGCCTGCATCCTGAAAAGCGTGGGGCACCCGGTAAACGCCGCTAAGCGCCGCGCACCGCCGCGACGCCTTTGCGCACTGAAAAACACCAGTCAACGCGAATAGCATCGGGCCAACGACCCAACGCAGTGATGCGCCGGTTGTGTCAGTAGGCACCTGCCATTGAAACTGACCTGCTGGGATGTGAAATCCAAAGGCCCAGGCTGACACATGACAAGCCCGAGGCCGCTGCGCTGGTGAAGGTTAAAGGCCCCGCCGGACGCGGGAGGCCAAAGCAACCCGAATTTATCGGGTGGATACGGGACGCCGGGGGTGTGGCGTTTGTGGCCCGTGACTTGCGTGACGTGCTGAGCGAACTCAATCAGTTGAAAGGCAATCCATGAGAGTGAAAGCGAATCCCGAAATGGCGCGTGCCATCAATCAACAGGCACATACGCTGGCTGCGCAATCGTTCGCGTCCATACGCGCAGCGATACAGGACAAGACCCGCGAATTGCTTAGGGACGGCAAGACTGCCGACGAAGCAATCAGGGCAATACGTTTGTTCGCGGTGGAGCGCCGACCGTGATGGCTAAACCTTCGCGCGTGAATGTGCGCTCGCACGCGAGGCAGTGTGCCGGCTTGCCTGCCGTCCACGTTGGCATACCAGTGCGTTGGTCTGCTCCCTGGCGACGGTCTGATTGATGCGACGGGCGTTATGTATAGCGGTTTTGCTGCCCAGCGACGCACCCCCCAGGGGTTAAATGTGGGCCGATTTCGAAAGGGGGGTTTCGGGGTTTGGGACTCCCGCCGGGTGAATGCGGGCATGCGTCCCATGCACTGCGCTGCACTGGTTCGAGCAATGTTAATCACGACAGCCGTCCAAGCCACTTCAAGCCACTTCGCGTATCCTGCCTTTTGATGTAACTTGGGTGACTTGTCAAAAACGGTGCCAATGGCCGATACCGAGAGGCAATTCGATGAGCGAATAGACTGAAGAATACGAGTTCACAGAGCATTGTCAAAACCGATTTTCTCTCGGCATCCGGGCAGTCTTGACAAGGCTTGGTGGCTGCTAAATAATAATAGTTATTAATTGTTAGGAGAGCGTCATGCCCACTAGCGTTGCCCTGAGTTCCCATTTTGAGACCTTCATCCGCGACCAAGTCGAAAGCGGTCGCTACAACAACGTCAGTGAAGTCGTCCGTGCCGGACTGCGCTTGCTAGAGGACGCCGAACGTCAGCAGGCCATCCAACTTCAAGCGCTGCGAAATGATATCGCCGCAGGCAAGGCCAGCGGCGCATCCATTGCAGCGGAAACCGTGTTTGATCGCCTACAAGCCAAATACGCACAGCAGGCCACTCGCCAAGCTCGCTGATGCAATTGCTGATAACGCCATTGGCGGCGCACGACCTTGAAGAGATCGGCGACTACATTGCACAAGACAACCCGGTTCGCGCCGGAAGTTTTGTGGCTGAATTGCGTGCGCATTGCGAAAAGATTTGTCTCAACCCCGCCGGCTATCGGCGGCGGCCCGATCTGTCTGATGATTTGCGCTCATGCGCGCATGGCAACTACGTCATCTTCTTCGAGTCCACGACAGAGCAGGTCACCATCGTTCGCATATTGCACGGTGCGCGCGATATTCCTGAAGTCTTGAACCCTTCGTAAAGTCAGCGCGTAACCAGCACATCGCCAACTGGATCCAGCACGGCGAGGTGACCAAGGCGCAGGTGAAGGGCACCTTGAAGCGCATGGCCAAGGCGGTGGACAAGCAGAACGCCGGCAGCGGATCAGGTGCAGTCGCGGTCTGGGCACCATGGCTGCAAGCCGTTGCATGAACTCCAGCGGCGACGTTACCCGGTCCGTAGTGCCGTTGCGCCAAGGTGTCTTCAGTTTGAGCACCACTTGTTCGGTTTCGGGCGATCACGCACCCTATGTTCGCTTGCGCACAGTGAGCGCGGCGCGAAGCGGCTAAAAAAGAGACTGAAGTACTTGATGTGGCTTTGCTAAGGAGATTCCAATGCGTAGTTTCAGCAATAGTTCCGCAGTCCGCCGCGTCTGTTTGATGGCTGCTCTCGTTTCCGCGCTGCTGGCAGGTTGCGGTGGTGGTGACGATGGTGGCGGTGCAGGTGCCACCGCTCCCGTGGCGCCGGGCGCCGCAGGTACCCCGGGCGCGGCGTCGGTAGACCCAACCGTCGGTTCCGCCAGTCCCGCGAACACGGCGACCAATGTCCCGACCAGCACCACCGGAACCGTGGGCGGCGTCAACAATGTCACTACCGGCACCCGGCTGAGCGCCACTTTCACACAGGCGATGAACCCGGCCACCATTGTTTCCAGCCCGGCTGGAACCCTGCTGACCTTCACCGTCAAGGAGACAGTCTCCGGGATCAATGTTCCCGGTACTGTCGCCATGAACGCGGCAAGCACGATTGCAACGTTCACGCCAACTGCGGCCTCGCTTTCGGCTAACACGCAGTACACCGCAACAATTTCCACTGCGGCCAAGAGTGCCGGCGGCACCGCTATGCCGAGTCTGTTAGTGTGGAAATTCACGACAAATACAACCCCGCTGACGGTCCAGGCACCGATCAATCTGGGCTCGGCGGAAAATTTCGTGATCCTCACCAAGGCCGGCGTCACGAACGTCCCTCTGTCCGTGATCACCGGCAACATCGGAACCAGCCCGATTGCCGCTGCGGCCCTGAACACGTTCACCTGCGCCCAGGTGGCACCGTCCTCCATCTACGGGGTGGACGCCGCCTATACGGGGGCCGATGCCAACACCAGCTGCTTCAAAGGCACGGCACCGGACAAGACGCTGGTGGATACTGCTGTGTCCGACATGCAAACCGCGATGGTCGAGGCATCAGGCCGTACTGCGGGCGTGGGCCCGTTCCTGAACCTGGGCGGTGGCACGGTGACTGCGCAGACCCTTGCGCCAGGCGTCTATACCTGGGGTGTGCCGGTGACAATCACAGGGGACATCACGCTTTCGGGAACCGCGACCGATGTCTGGATATTCCAGCTCGCTAGTACCCTGACGACCGACAAGAAGATCATCCTAGCCGGTACCGCGCTGGCGAAGAATGTATTTTGGCGGACTGCCGGCAACGTACAACTGCAGGCCACGGCGGACTTCACGGGAGTGATACTGGGCGACGTTACGGTGGCGCTGATCACCGGTGCCACAGTCAAAGGCCGGCTCTATTCCAAGACCGATACGACGCTGCAGCAAAACACGATCACGCAGCCCGCGCCGTAAGGCCCTGGCTGAACCGAAGCACGGGCCGGCACGGCGTCTCCTGCCGACCTTCGCATTCTGGCCGGCTGGCGTAGCTCTGGTCCTTGTCGTCATCGCAACGGCATGCCTGGTCGCGATCTCCCGTTTTTTCGTGGTGGCGGGATAGCGCTGGAGGGCGATTGGGCAGCGATCGGGTGACCAGGCTCATCGGTCGAGGCCTGCTCCACCGGGCTGCCGCGCGCAAAGGCTGCAACTGAGCATCAACACGTTACCGGCTCTTGTTGTCGGGGCTGCAGTTGCGATCCACATGTCGATCACCAAGGGAGGCAGGTTTCGGTCAGTCGACATATGGACCATGGCATTGTTTGGCCTCGCATTGGTCGGCCTGGCTCTCCCTGAGCTCTCCATCCCGCGGTGGGCGAAGCACATCTCAACTTGGATTACTCTGATGATCATTTCGGTCGCCACGGGAATGCATATGGGCAAATTGGTGATGACAGTTCGCCGGAACGGCTTACCCGAGCCAAAGGATTGGCATTTGCTGATCTACTACCGTCTGATGTGGGGCATATTGATGGTGCCTAACCTGTTGGGAGCGGCACGGGCGGAGCGGGACATGGCTCCCGAAACGTCCTATCTGGCCAAGGTCACTATAGGGGCGCCTGGCCAGGTCGTTGAATTGAAACCACGAACGCGCAGGGCATGAACCTGCCAGGCTGGGGATTGCACCCGCTCAAGGGGCGTGATCTCAAAGGGCATTTTTCGGTATGGGTCAGCGGCAATTGGCGCATGATCTTCACGTTTGACGGTACTGACGCAATCCTGGTGGACTACCAGGACTACCACTGAAGCAGGAGCAACACCATGGCACGTATGTTCAACCCCCCGCATCCTGGCCTCACCTTGCGTGATGACGTGTTGCCTGCGCTCGACTTGTCCGTTACCCAGGCCGCCCAGCAGCTCGGTGTGTCGCGGGTCGCACTGTCGCGCGTGCTCAATGGCCGCGCCGCAATTTCGCCGGAGATGGCGCTGCGGATCGAGGCCTGGCTCGGTGTCAGCCGTGGTGGCGATGCACGGCTGTGGCTGGCCGAGCAAAGTGCATTTGATGTGTGGCAGGCGCAGCAGCGGCTCAGGGTGACACCCATGCATGTGCAGCCGGCGCCGGTGATGGCGTAACGCACTTTGGTCTGCGGATGCCGCGTGCCGAAACCAGTGATTCCCGGCTACATGGTGGCTACATGAGCAAGAAGAAATCATAAAGAACAAGACTTGCTATTTATTCAGTAGCAAAGTCTCTGAACCTGACGGGGCTTGAAGTGGTGGGTCCTGACAGATTCGAACTGTCGACCTACGGATTAAGAGTCCGCTGCTCTACCAACTGAGCTAAGAACCCACTTCGAAACCTGGTGGCCGCGTCTGCTGCCTGAAACTTCAGAACCGGACAGCTGCAATGATTGCCGTTGCGGCGAATCACTGATACACGCGGCGTTTGAACCTGAACCGACGAGCGCGAAGGCCCACCGACCGGCAGATTATAAGGTCGCCTCCCGGCAGCTTCAGCGCTGCGAGCTTGTCGCACCCTGCTCCACCTGGCCTTCCACCGAGACCCGGCGCTGCCGGAAGTCGGTCAGGCCCTGTATGGCTGTCATGCTGCTGTCGACAAATTCCTGGCGCGAGATGTCCATCGAGTTGGTGCTGCCATCGGTGGCGCGCACGGTGGCACGGATCGGTGCGTCGGGCGCGAACAGGCCCAGCACAGTGCCGGCCTCGCGCCGCGTGATGGCGCCATCGATCCGGTCGTCAGCAAAAGCGGCCATCGGCACCCGGCACTTCAGCCATTTGCGACGGCCAGCCTGGGCCAAGCGCTCTGCACGCCGGCCCGACAGGGGCACGTGATGCCTTATCTCCGCATCGCATGGCAAAGCATCTCGCACATACAAAAAAAACCTGCTACCTTTTGAGTAGCAGGGTTTCCAATGCCCGCAAGGGCTTTTTGGTAGGACGTGGCAGGCTCGAACTGCCGACCAACGGATTAAAAGTCCGCTGCTCTACCAACTGAGCTAACGTCCCGACACCTATTTCGCTGCACCGCGCTGTGCATTGCAGCAAAGCCTAAAATTATAGCGCGACTTGATTCAGCACCCAGCCTGCGGCGCAGTTGCCGAAACTGGCCGTGACCGCCACCAGTGAACCAAAGCCATGGCAGTTGAGTGAGCCATCGGACTGCAGGGCACAGGATGGATCGACCGGCTGCACCGGCTCGCGGCTGAAGACGCAGGCCACACCGATCTTTTTTCCTTCGCGTGGCGCGCCGTGGTCGCGGCGCAACTGGTTGCGCAGTTGCGCCAGCAGCGGGTCGTGGGTGCAGCGTGACAGGTCGTCGATCTCCACCAGCTGCGCATGGCGTTTGCCGCCGGCGGCGCCAACCGCGATAAAGCAGGTGCTGGTCCGCAGCGCCCAGGCCGCCATGGCGGTTTTGGCGCGCACCTGGTCGCAGGCGTCAATGACCGCCTGTGGCGGCGCCTGCAGCAGAGCGGGCCAGTTGTCCGCCGCCACGAATTCCTCGATGCAGTTGACCTGACATTGCGGGTTGATCAGGGCAATGCGATCCCGCATCGCCTGCACCTTGGCCTGACCCACGGTGTTGTGCAGCGCATGTACCTGACGGTTGATGTTGGACTCGGCCACATGGTCCAGGTCGATCAGCGTCAACTGGCCCACGCCACTGCGCGCAAGCACCTCGGCCGACCAGGACCCGACGCCGCCCAGGCCCACCACCACCACATGGCTGGCCCGGATGCGTGCCGCCGCCGTCTTGCCGTAGAGCCGTGCCAGCGCACCGAAGCGCCGTTCCAGATCTGCCTCCTTGGGCAGCTCCTGCAGCGTGACCATACCCTGCTGCCTCGGGCGACTAGCGCAGGCGCGCCAAACGCTCTTTGCCGGCCTGCGCCGCTTCACTCTGCGGATAGGCCCGGCCCAGGTCTTCCAGGGTCTTGCGGGCGCCACGGACGTCCTTCAGCTCGACCTGGCAATTCGCGATCGACAACATGGCCTCGGCGGCGCGCACATGCTCGGGCGCCGCTTGCAACATGATGCGGAAATTGGCAATCGCCTCCTTGTAGTCCCGGGTGGCGTATTGGGCATTGCCGAGCCAGAACAGGGCCGACGGCAGATAACCCGACTTCGGATAACGCGCCATCAATGCAAGAAATGCACTCTGCGCGCCAGCGAAGTCACTGGCGCGAAAACTCGCCAATGCAGCGTCAAAGGCGCGTCGTTCTGCCGGCTCCACCAGAATGTCACGCCCATCCACGTTCACTTTGACCGGTTCGAGTTGGCGCACCCGTTCGTCCACGGTGCGGCCGAGTTCGCTCTGGCCCTGCGCCAGGTCTTTCTGGCGCCGCTGCATCTCGGCCAGCTCCCGCGTGAGTTGTTCGTTCTGGCCATTGACGCGGGCAAATTCGCCACGCTGGGCTTCGATCTGGTTCTGCAGATCCAGCAGCGCACGACGCAACTGCGCGCTGTCGTCGCTGCTGCGTCGGGCCTGCTCGGCCTGTTGTTCCTGCATCTGTTGTATCTGCTGCTGCAACCGCGCCTGCCCGTTGTCGCTGGCTTGGCGCATGGCCTCCACCCGCTGACGCAGTTCGAGAATCGCCTTGCGCGCCTCTTCGTCATCGAACAGGCCGGCATGTGCACTGGTCTGCAACAGGCCACAGGCCAGCACCCAGGCACAAGCTGCGAGGCGTGCCGCAGCGCTGTGACGAGCCGCGCTGCTCATCGGTAACTTATCTCCGCGCGCCGGTTCTTGGCCAGGGCGGCTTCATCCGTACCCGCCTGCGCCGGCTTCTCCTTGCCAAAACTCACCGCCTCGAGCTGGCTGTCGGCCACGCCCAGCAAGGTCAAGGCGCGGCGCACCGCCTCGGAACGCTTTTGTCCCAGTGCCAGGTTGTATTCGCGGCCACCGGTTTCGTCGGTGTGGCCCTCGATCGCCACCTTGCGGCGCGTATCGGCCTTGAGGTAACGGGCATGGCCCTCGATCACCACCTGAAACTCGGTGCGGATGACAGAACTGTCGTAGTCAAAATACACCACGCGCGCATCCCCCGGCGCGCTGGCCGCAGTTGCCGCCGCGTTGGCCCCGGCGATGGTCACCGGGGCGATAGCACCGCTACTGATGGCGGCCGTGCCAGCGCCGCTGCCGGCCGTTGCACTCGCTGTGGCAGCACCCGCCTGTGCCGACACGGCCGTACCGCTGCGGTCCTCCACCGCGACCTCGTCGAGTTTGACCGACGAGCCACATGCCACCAGCAGCGACAACCATGCCGCTGTCAGAAATATCCGAAACATCCTATTGCTCCTGTGTTTTGAGTCATGGCTTGGGGAACGGCGCCCATTCCGGCTCGCGGATGTCGCCAACCTGGCCTGCCAGGCGGGCTTTGATCCGGCCGTCCACCGTGCTGGTCATCAGCGCCTCACGGCCCTGTACCTGGGTGGCGTAAATGATCAACCGGCCATTGGGTGAAAAACTCGGGCTTTCGTCCGCTACGGTTTCAGTGATGGCATTTGCCGTACCGCTGGAAAGCTCCATCACATGCAACTTGAAGGCACCGTTCACCCGCGCAATGTAGGCCAGCCAACGTCCGTCCGCACTCAGCGCCGGGGAAATGTTGTAACTCCCGGTAAAGGTGACACGTTCCGCATTGCCACCAGCCGACGGCATGCGGTAAATCTGCGGTGAGCCGCCGCGGTCACTGACGAAATAGAGCGTGCGGCCATCCGCCGTGAAAACCGGTTCGGTGTCGATGCTGCTGGATTGGGCAAGGCGGCGCGGTTCACCACCATTTGCGTCCAGGCTGTACAGCTGCGACCCGCCATCCCGGCTCAGGGTGACCGCCAGCGTTCGGCCGTCCGGGGCCCAGGCCGGCGCACTGTTGGAGCCCCGGAAATTGGCCAGCAGGCGACGTTTTCCACTCGCCACCTCGTGGGCATAAATCACCGGTTTGCGTGACTCGAACGACACGTAGGCGAGCTGGCCACCGTTCGGCGACCAGGCAGGGGAGATGATGGGCTCGGGGCTGGCCAGGGCGGACTGGGCGTTCTCGCCGTCGGCGTCGGCCACCCACAGGGTATAACGCGTGCCAGCCTTGGTCACGTAGGCAATACGGGTCGAGAACACGCCCTTGTCACCGGTCAGCTTCTCATAAACATGGTCAGCCACCCGGTGCGCAGCCTGGCGCAGATCGGCACTGGTCACTGCGTAACTCTGGCCGCCCAGGTCTTGCGCACGCGCCACGTCCCACATGCGAAAGCGCACGTCGTAACGTCCGTCGGCCAGGCGCGACACGCTGCCGGTCACCAGATAGTCGGCGCTGCGCTGGCGCCACAACGCGAGGTCCGGGCGCGACAATTCGTCGAGTGCAACACCGCTGCTGTCGGTGCCACGGAACTGCCCGCTGCGCTCCAGGTCCGCCTGCACAATGGCGGCAATCTTTTGAGGCGCGGCGTCGTCGCCGCGAAACGGTACCACTGCAATCGGCCATTGCGTCAGGCCAACACCGGCAATCTCGACCCGGAACTGCGCCAGCGCCGTCTGGCACCAGGCAAGCAGCATACTGGCCATGAGCAGCCCACGCAGGGCGCCACCGGTACGGAATAAGCGAAGGGGCATTGCTGGATTGTCGGTTGAGGGCAGCCCCGATAATAAAGCGCTTGCGCCGTCATCCATGTCCAACCCCCCACCCTCCCTTGCGCCAGCATCGAATTTGCTCAAACGCCTGGCCCGTTTGTGGCCCTATTTCAGCCGTCCAGCCTGGGTCTGGTTGGTGGCGGGCGGCGCAACGCTGCTGCTCGCGC
>JANLVB010000089.1:0-3754 GCA_031363785.1 Betaproteobacteria bacterium | reverse complement strand
GCCGGAGTCGCGTTGATCGGAGCGCCAGACCCGGCCCGCGGCCGAGGCGGCGAGCTCGGCAGGAGTGCCGTGGAAGAGCACTCGGCCGGCATCCACCCCGACACGGGCAGCGCATCGATGGGTATGGGCTCGCGTCACCTCGTACCCACACTCGCCATCCTCGACCCCGATCTGACGCGTAGCCTGCCCACGCGCCTGGTCGCGGCGACAGGGGTCGATGCGTTGTCCCACTGCATCGAAGGTTTCCTGTCGAAGAGGGAGATTCCCCTGGGCAAGTCGATGGCCCTGGACGGCATGGCACGGGTGACCCACAACTTGCGCCGCGTGGTGGCCGATCGGGAGGACGCCCAGGCCCGTGGGGGCATGATGCTTGCCGCCTTTGCAGGCGGTGCATCGATAGGCATGGGCCTGGGGCCGGCGCATGCGATTGCCATCGCCTGCAGTGACCAGGGCTTCCACCATGGGGTATTGAGCGGGATCGGGCTTGTCGCAACGCTCGACGCCACCTGCGCCCACGTGCCGGAGCAGGCCGCCGAGGTAGCGATGGCACTGGGGTTGGAGCGCTCGGAATCGCTGGGGCAAGCCCTTGCCTCCTTGATGCGTGAATTGGGCCTGCCGGCAACACTTGCCGAGCTGCACTACATGCCGCGCGACCTGCACGCGCTGGCCCAGGCTGCGCACCAAAGCCATTTCAACCTGTCCGCGCCGTTTCATCCGAGCGCCTCGGACTACGCTGCCATACTCACCCACTCGCTGAAGCCCCAGCCATGAACACCGCCCACCCCGACGACCTCCCGCAGGCGCTGTGCACACTGCTTGACCGCGCTGCCATCACGCAGGTCGTGCAGGACTGGGGCCTGGCCCGCGACACCGGCCGATGGGACCTGCTCCAGTCCTTGCACGCGCCGGACGCCACGGCAGACCACCTGGTTCGTGGGCAGCGCAATGTTGCTTGATGCCTGGCATTTTTCATCCACCATCCACCACCCGCAGAGATTGCCACCATGATTGATCTGTCTCGACTTGCGCCCACTTTGGGCAGCCGCATCGCTTTGGTGGGCGCCTGTGGCGGCATCGGCACCTGCCTGGTCGAAGCGGCGCTGGCCCAGGGAATGCAGGTCGCCAATTTGGACATGCCCATCTCCATTGCGAAACGCCCGGCGCTTCCGGGCGAGTGGCAGATCCCCTGCGACGCGTCGGTGTCCGGGGATATCGCCCAAGGTTTTTCGCAGATCGGCGAGCGTTGGGGTGCACTGGACGGCCTGGTCTATCTGGCTGGTTTCACGCCGCCAGTAACGCCGATTCGCGACATGGACGAGGACACCTGGGACGCGGTGATGAACGTCAATATCCGTGGCGCGTTCCTGAGCGTGCGCGCGGCCTTGCCCTTGCTGGACAAGGGGCGCGACGCGGCCATCGTGCTCACCTCGTCCGGGCTGTCGGTGTCCGCCGACAAGGGCACGGGACCGTACGCAGCTGCCAAGGGCGCCATCAATACGTTGACACGCAACCTGGCCAAGGAGAGTGCGCCGGCCATCCGCGTCAACGCCGTGGCGCCCGGTCCGATCGACACCGCCTTCCTGTCAGGCGGCACCGGGCGCGGCGGCGAGGCGGGCAAACGGGAGGGCTGGTTCGAACGCGCCCGCCCCGCTATCGAAGCCACCATCCCGCAGGGACGACTCGGGCAGCCGGAAGACATCGTCGGCCCGATCCTGTTCCTGCTCGGGCAGGCGTCGCGCTACATGACCGGACAGATCCTGTACGTCAATGGCGGACGGCTGATGTTCTGAGCACTACGAACATGGCAAACACCCCACAAAACACAACAGCGACCATGACCATCACGCACGGGGCAGAAGATTTCGCGTTCGATCCCGACCAGGTCGTTCTGGAAAGCGGCAGCCTGATCGGCGGCCTTCTCGTGCCAGGTGACGGTGATGCTTTCGACATCGTCCGCCCGTCCGACGGCAGGCTTATCCGCAGTGAACGCGGCGCCAGTGCCGAACAGGTCGACCGCGCGGTCCGTGCGGCGCGCAAGTCGCACGCCTCCGGTGTCTGGGCCGACGCGCCACCGGCGCACCGTGTGCGGGTCTTCCGCAAATGGGCCGAGCTTGTCGAAGCCCACGCGACGGAGCTCGTGGCGCTCGATGCACTGGTGTCGACCCGCCTGGCGACCGAAGTCGTCGCACGTGACATTCCCATCACGGCCGCGCTCATCCGGTATTACGGCGAACTCATCGACAAGGTCGAGGGCGAGGTCTACGCGTCGGCATCGGACGTCTGGAACCTGGGCATCCGCGAGCCGTACGGCGTGGTGGCGGCCATCTCGCCATGGAACGTGCCGCTCATCCTCGCGACAACAAAAATCGCACCGGCATTGGCAGCCGGCAACGCGGTGATCCTGAAACCGTCGGAGTTCACACCTTATTCCATCCGGCGTGTGGCGCAACTCGCGATCGAGGCCGGCGTGCCGGCGGATCACATCGCGGTCCTGCTTGGCACCGGATCGCAAACGGGGCACGCACTGGTGGCCCACCCCGAAGTCGACTATGTCGCCTTCACTGGCTCGACCGCCACGGGCCGGCTGGTCATGTCGGACGCTGCCTTGTCGGGCCCGAAACCGGTGTCCCTGGAAATGGGTGGCAAAGGGCCGCAGGTGGTCTTTGCCGACGCCGACCTCGACGCGGCGGCACGCGTGATCGCGACCTCGGTGGTGCGCAATGCAGGCCAGATCTGTTATGCCGGCACGCGCCTGGTCGTCGACCGGGCGGTCGCCGACGAGATGACCGAGCGGGTCGCCCAACTGGTCGGCGAAGTGGTCGCAGGTCCGACCTGGTCGCGGCGCACGACACTCAACCCGATTCTGTCGCTGAAGCAACGGGATCGGATCTCGCACATTTTGGGGCTCGGCCTATCGGCCGGCGCCGAGCTCGTGGTCGGCGGCTCGCCACTCGACGCGTATGCGGGCGGTTTCTATTTTGAGCCGACGATCATCCGGCGCCTCGGCACCGACAACCCGATCATCCAGCAGGAACTGTTCGGCCCGGTCCTCGCCGTGCAGCCGTTCGACGGGATTGAGCAGGCCCTGGCCCTGGCCGACCACCGCGACTACGGCCTGGGCGCCGCAGTCTTCACGCGCGATCTGGCCACGGCGATGCGCTGCAGCCGGGCGATCAAGGCGGGCGCGGTCTGGGTCAACCAGTTCGGCGTCAACGACATCATCGCGCCCATCGGCGGCTACAAGAAGTCCGGTTTCGGCAAGGACTTCGGCGTGGAAGGCCTGCTGAAATACACACATCTCAAGAACGTGTCGGTGAAGATGGCGCTGTAGTCGCGCCCCGTCGTCAGCTGCTATTTCGTCGCAGCGCGCACGAGTGTGTCGAGCTGCTTCAATACCTGGACGGCATCCTTCACGCCCTTGTTTTCCTGGTCCTTGGCCCATGTCGCCTGCACGGCCTGGTAGTTGGTCGCCGTGTTCCAGGCGGCCAGTTCCTTCGGGTCGAGAAGCCGCAGGTTCACGCCGGCCTTTTTCAGATCGTCCACCTGGGCGTCGAAACTCCTGTCCATCACCTGCCCCAGCGTCTTGTAGGCGGTCTCGGCGGCGCGTTGGATCGCAAGTTGGTCTTCCGGTGCCAGGCCGTTCCAGGTGGCGCGGTTCATGGCCAGCACGTACAGGTGCCCCAGCCACAGATCCTTGGACAACACCACATGCGGCGCCACCTCATGGACCTTGAGCATGTAGCCGCCGTCCACG
>JANLVB010000036.1:0-3087 GCA_031363785.1 Betaproteobacteria bacterium | reverse complement strand
GGGGGTATAGCTCAGCTGGGAGAGCGCTTGCATGGCATGCAAGAGGTCAGCAGTTCGATCCTGCTTACCTCCACCACCCAATTTCTGTGCGGGCCTTTGAAAAGGTTTGCAGTGAGCTTGTAACGGAGTTTGCAAAGAGTTCGTAACGGAGTTCCGAGGCTTTGACCCCATCGTCTAGAGGCCTAGGACACTACCCTTTCACGGTAGGTACCGGGGTTCGAATCCCCGTGGGGTCGCCAGACACACCGCAAGGTGGACAAGGCACAAGTTGTTGACGGCCAGCCCGCTAAACCGGGCCGGTGACTTGGTCCGAAAGGGCAAACGTCAGCTACCAGGAGTGGTAGTTCAGTTGGTTAGAATACCGGCCTGTCACGCCGGGGGTCGCGGGTTCGAGTCCCGTCCACTCCGCCATAAACATTGGCTCCGATGCTATATTTTAAATAGCGTTGGAATATGAATCCGGAACGGGATTGATTGTAAGTCGAGCCATGCCATCCAGACGCGAATGGCCGCTATGCAGTCGAATCTCCCCGGCGTGGTCACAAGTTCGCAATCATCCATTCACGCGGCCTTCGACCTCGGCGACGCTCGCCAGGATGGCATCAAGCGAAGGTACGTCGCCGAAGATCATGCCCTGCATTGCAACGTAATCGGCGCGCAGTGCATCGCGCATTGGCTGCGAGGGCATGAGCGTGAAGGTTCCGCGCGCTGCCGATTCCAGGCCGAGGTCGTTGCTGCCGAAGAAGAGGCGTGCATGGGTCGCGCAGTCCGCCGCAAGTGCGCGGTTCTCAAGCCATGCCGGTGATCGTTCGTTCTTCAAGAGCTGATGAACATCGTAGTAGTGGCGCGAGACGCGCTGCCCGCCATGGCGTAGCACGCCGCGCCGATCAAACCATTGCCGCAAACCGTGCAGGATGATGATCTTGTCCCAGAAGGTCCGTTCGGCTTCGACCGTGACCACGTTGGACACACGTAAATCAAGGTCGAGATCACCCGCAATGTAGGGAACGACCGAAGCGACCGTGTGCGGGTCGAGCGCTGACTTCGCGCCTGCTTCGACTTTCACCGCTGAGCGGATGTAGGCATTGGCGGGTGCCGCCGCCGGATACCAGAGCAGCAAGGTTTGGCCGTCCGCATCGTCAGGGTCCTGCTCCAACCTCATGCGGCTACCGCCAATCGCCACTGCGTGTTGCGCGAGGCGGGCTGCAAGTGGCCCGTTGGTGTAGGCCATGCAGGACTCGCGGATCGCATCGAGCCGGATACGTCTTTGCTTGCCGCTGAGGGCGTCAAGCGCCGCAACCTCGACGGCCTGGCCGATGTCTTCGCGGAACACCGTGATGTCGAGGTCTTCCGAGAACCTCGGTATGAGGCCGAAGGCCTTTGAGAGCGACGTGCCGCCTTTGAAGAGCAGGCGCGGACTTCCGGCATCCATCCCGTTGAACAAGGCATCGAGCGTCCAGCAGACCCAGAAGTCTTTCTCGACGTGTTGTACTGCCGTGCCAAGCCGTGCCAAGCCGTGCCAAGCCGTGCCGCGGCTTCAGCGAACAGCGCGCTGCGGTCCCGGTCGCTTGCCGCGATAACCTCGTTATAGGCCTCGTTCATCGTGACTCCTCGGCCGGATGCCGCGAGGGGTTCGTGTGCCGTGTTGCCTTGGGCGGATCTGGAGATAGAACGGGGGCAAGCGAGGGGTCAAAGCCCGGCACCGTCCGAAGGAAGGTTTGCATCCAGCCGGGCAGCACGCCAAAACCCTGCGCAAGATCGCTCCTGATCGCATCGCCATGCTTGGGATCGCGGAGGACGCGTGCCAACGTCTTTCTGACTTTGTCGCCGTCTGTCGGCAGCATGTCCTTGAGCCAGTGCAGGGCCTGGACGACCCGCATCGCCGGACGACTCGCCCAGTAGAGACGGCTTGGGGCTGCCAGCTTGAATTCGATCACCAGCTTGTCGAGCCTGATGGACCGGCGACGCGTGTCGGAGTACATCGTGACGCGCGCCGGTACGGCATCGGTCAGGCCGAGATCGTTCGCTGCCGTCATGCCATCGACGAGAAGGCGCGTTTGGTCGCGGCGCGCCAGCGCATCGACAAGGGCACGGTAGTCTGGCGTCGAGGGACGTTTGGTCAGGCTGTTGATCGCGGGCCGGTCATAGAGGCCCCGATCAATCCTGCGCAACTCGCCGCGCGCGACCATGCGCTGCAAGGTCTTGTCGATCACGGCGCGGCTGCCGAGCGACGCGAAATCCGCTGGCACCCAGACCTGTCCGGGTCTGGCATAGATCAACGCTGAAATCTGGTCGTTTGTGTCTGACATCGCCTGCCCCTGTCCCCTGTCCGAAATTTATATACAAATTTCGGACAAAACGCAAGTCAAATTTTGGGAGGAGTCCGAAGTTTGCCTACAAAATTCAGACAGAATCCGGCGCACCAGAACCGCCTTTTACGAAACGGGATGCTTCGCTGGACACGCTGCACATGGTCGAAAAGATCGAGGATGCCGCGTGAATTGTTTGGAATATGCGTCATTGCTCCCAGGCAAAACCAAGTGCCTGGCCGGTCAACTTTGGAATATGAAAAGGCTCTGGAAACGGCGCCAATACTCATATCTGCCGCGGGCCTGTCACGCCGGGGGTCGCGGGTTCGAGTCCCGTCCACTCCGCCACAAACATAGGCTCCAATGCTATTTTTTTGATAGCATTGGAATATGGATCCGGAACGTGATTGACTGCAAGACCATCCGTACCATCCAGACGCGAATAGCCGCTG
Source organism: Betaproteobacteria bacterium (assembly GCA_031363785.1). Lineage (GTDB taxonomy): Bacteria > Pseudomonadota > Gammaproteobacteria > Burkholderiales > Burkholderiaceae_C > CAISIP01. Next base: position 326 of record JANLVB010000036.1, on the reverse strand, counting down.
CGCATTCAAATTTCCCTGGTGTGGCCGCTGAGCGTGGCGACGGATGCACTGCAGTTCTTCGAGTCGATTATCAGCGAGCGGCCCGATTCAACGTGGTGCCAAGGTAGTTCGCAACTGACCAACGATGGCAGGCAGGGACTCAGGCGTTAGCCCGTTCTTCCTGAGAAATGCGAGCCACAGCGATCGCCGCGAGGAATCGTGTGCGAACTCGTACGACAGTCCAATCGGCAACGCATCGGGCACAGCCATGCCGCGCCGCTCGAATGTGGCTTTGATCGCTTGGGCCAGCAAATCGGTGTCCAGGGTTTCTCGTTCCAGCAGCACCG
>JANLVB010000033.1:0-4309 GCA_031363785.1 Betaproteobacteria bacterium | reverse complement strand
ATGTCGCCTTCTTCGCCATCGGTGCCTACATGTTCGGGCTGATGGCGTCGCAGCACCTTTCTGACACTTTCCCCCTGTTTGCCGCCATGTTCCCCAACGGTGTGCATACGCCCCTGTGGATCGTGATCCCGGCCGCCGCTGCGATCGCCGGGTTTTTAGGTGTTCTGCTGGGCGCGCCCACCTTGCGATTGCGGGGCGACTACCTGGCCATCGTGACCTTGGGGTTTGGTGAAATCATCCGCGTGTTCTTGAACAATCTGGACCATCCGGTGAACATCACCAACGGCCCCAAGGGTCTGAGCGGCATCGATGCCTTCAGCATCTTTGGTGTCACGCTTGGCAAACCGATTTCTTTTGGTGCCATCCAGGTGACATCAGTGATGATGTATTACTACCTTTTCCTGGGCATGGTGCTGATCAGCATCCTGGTAAGCCATCGATTGGCGCTGTCGCGCGTGGGTCGCGCCTGGATGGCCATTCGTGAGGACGAAATTGCCGCCAAGGCCATGGGCAACAATACCCGCAATCTGAAGTTGCTGGCTTTTGGCATGGGTGCGTCTTTTGGCGGTGTCAGTGGTGCGTTGTTCGCGTCGTTCCAGGGTTTTGTATCTCCGGAGTCGTTCACCCTGATGGAGTCCGTGATGATTGTGGCCATGGTGGTGCTCGGCGGCCTGGGGCATCTGCCGGGCGTGGTGCTGGGTGCGCTGCTGTTGGCGGCGTTGCCGGAGGTGCTGCGGTATGTGGCCGCCCCGCTGCAACACCTGTCTGGTGGCCGTCTTGACGCATCCATACTGCGCCAGCTGCTTATCGCGCTGGCCATGATCGTGGTGATGTTGCTGCGCCCGCGCGGCTTGTGGCCGTCGCCAGACCACGGCAAGTCCCTTCAAACCAACACCTGAGAAGATTGCCATGAGCGACATAATTCTCAAGGTTGGGGGTATTTCCAAGCGCTTTGGCGGCCTGCAGGCGCTCAGTGATGTGGGTATCACGATCGAACGCGGGCAGGTATACGGCCTGATCGGGCCCAACGGAGCCGGGAAGACGACATTTTTCAACGTGATCACCGGGCTGTACACGCCCGACAGCGGCACCTTCGAACTGGCCGGCAAGCCTTATAAACCGATAGCGGTGCATGAGGTGGCGAAGGCCGGGATTGCGCGCACGTTCCAGAACATCCGCCTGTTCGCCGAGATGACAGCACTCGAGAATGTCATGGTTGGGCGCCATATCCGCACCAGCTCGGGTTTGCTTGGTGCCATTTTCCGCACGGCTGGTTTCAAGGCCGAGGAACTGGCGATTGCCAAACGTGCCCAGGAACTGCTCGACTATGTTGGCATCGGCAAGTTTGCCGACTACAAGGCGCGCACCCTGAGTTACGGTGATCAGCGCCGCCTGGAGATTGCGCGCGCGCTGGCCACCGACCCGCAGTTGATTGCTTTGGACGAACCGGCGGCCGGCATGAACGCCACCGAGAAGCTGCAGCTGCGGGCGCTGATCGACCAAATACGCAAGGACCAGCGGACCATCCTGTTGATCGAGCACGACGTGAAACTGGTGATGGGCCTGTGTGACCGCGTCACGGTGCTGGATTACGGCAAGCAGATTGCCGAGGGCTTGCCAGGCGATGTGCAGAAAAATGAAAAAGTGATTGAAGCCTACCTTGGCACTGGAGGACATTGACATGGCAGCGACACTACTCAAGGTCAGGGGATTGAAGGTGGCCTATGGCGGTATCCAGGCCGTTAAGGGTGTTGACTTCGAAGTGCAGGAAGGCGAGCTGGTGACCCTGATCGGCTCCAATGGCGCCGGCAAGACCACCACGATGAAGGCCATCACGGGCACCTTGGGTATCAATGCCGGTGACATCGAATATCTGGGCAAGAGTGTCAAGGGCCAGGGTCCGTGGGACTTGGTCCGGCAGGGTTTGGCCATGGTGCCGGAGGGTCGTGGCGTGTTCGCACGCATGACCATCACCGAGAACCTGCAGATGGGTGCCTATGTGCGGCGTGATAAGGCGGCCATTGCCCTGGACACTGAAAAGGTCTTCACCATCTTCCCGCGTTTGCGTGAACGCAAGGACCAATTGGCCGGCACCATGTCCGGGGGCGAGCAGCAGATGTTGGCAATGGGGCGGGCACTGATGAGCCGCCCCAAGGTGTTGTTGCTGGACGAGCCGTCCATGGGCCTGTCGCCCATCATGGTGGACAAGATATTCGAGGTGGTGCGCGATGTCTACGCACAGGGCGTGACTATTCTGCTGGTGGAGCAGAACGCCAGCCGCGCCTTGGGCGTTGCCAACCGGGCTTATGTGATGGAGTCCGGCCTCATCACAATGAATGGCGACGCCAAGGAATTGCTGAAGGACCCGAAGGTACGCGCCGCTTATCTCGGCGAATAAGCTGCCATTGCTGGCCAGCCAGTTGGCTATCGGGAAGCCGCGTCGAGCGGGCGCGGCAAATGCGCGGCAATCAATTGGCCGGCAATCGACAAACCCATGGGCGGAATATTGGGCGTCGGGTCGTGTGGTCCAAACCACGCCGCCTCAGCGATCTCCGACGCGTCGATACGAATTTCTCCTCCCGCATAGTCGGCAGTGAAGGCCAGCATTAGGGAGTGCGGAAACGGCCAGGGCTGGCTGCCAAAGTAGCGCAGATTGTTGACCTGCAGCCCGACCTCTTCAAAGACCTCGCGGTGGATGGCGTCCTCGATCGACTCCCCGGCCTCCAGGAATCCTGCCAGCGCGGTGAAAAAGCGGGTTGGTGAATTGGTGTGGCGCGCCAGCAGGATGCAGTCTGCCTTCTTGATCAGTACCATCATGGCGGGTGAAATCCTGGGGTACGCTGCATGTCCACACTGGGGGCAGCGCAGGCATCGTTCACCTGCTACCTGCTGGGTCGGGGTGGCGCAGGCGCCGCAATACTGGTGTGTCCGTGCCCATTCGGCGATCTGGTAGGCGCGCCCGGCAATCGCCAGCAAGCTGTCGTCCAAGCTGCCAAACAGCGAGCGCAGGCGACGGAACACAAAATCTGAATCGGCAGCAACTTCGGCAGCGGCCCAGCGCGTCTGGCAATAGCGGCTGTCCAGTACGCCCACTGGCTGCCAGGCTTGGCGCGCCAAGCCCAGGATTTCCATGTCTGTCGATGCCGGCAACGCCAGATCGCTCGCACGGACCAGCAACCCGTCACCACAAAACACCAGGTTCAGTGGATCCGGATGGTCTTGGGCGACCAGTAGTGAAATGAAGCTGGGGGGTGTGCGCAACAAGGATCGGGCTCTTTGACCCAATCATCGCATCAAAAGCCCTGCGCGGAACCCATGATGGCAGGCCCCAAACGCGCACTTGCGGGCTTGGGGTTACGCGACATGCTCAGGCCGCTTTGCGGGCGCGGGCCTTCTTGAAGGGGGTCACGCGTTTGACTGCGGCAACCTTGACTTGGGCAGTTTTACCGACGATACGGTTTGCCAGACGACTCGATTGTTGTTCGATTGCGCTGGCAACTTTTTGCACCGCATCAACAGCAGGAACAACGGCCTGTGCCACCTTGTGCAGCGCCTTGGTACCGGTCCGCTTTTCAAACTGGCTGGCGTTGGCGGCGGCCTGCTGCACACCCTTGGTGGCCAACTGCACAACCTTGCTGACGACAGCGTCGGCACCGGCGCTGGTCATCGAAATACCTTGCGCGTAGTAAGCGCTGATTTTTTTCTGCGCCGACAACGCGTTGCCGCGCACTTCCGCGCTCAGTTTGCGGCCGGTTTTGTCAAGGGCGCGCGCCCACCGTTGGTCCACGAAGCCTATGACGCGTTCACCACCAACGCGGTAGGCGTTGACGACGTTCTTGGCGGTATTGCCGTAGGTTTCGATCAGATCGGACGTGGCAGCGGAAAGGTTCCTGGTGGTCATGGTGTGTTCCTGAAAAGTAGGGGATGGGATGGAGACTGCGCCTTGTCCGTCAGTGCGACGGTTTGATCAAGGTCCGGCTCCGATTGTCCGCAGCCTGCGTAGTGAACGCACCCTAATACCCCCGCTTCTCGTAGAGCGGCAAGCCTAGCCAACCAGGCCCGGGCTCACACCATTGCGGTGTCGCCCATGAACACGTCCACGCCTGCCGATGCGAAATTGGCCAGGTCGGCTGCCGTGGCTTGACCCTGCGGCGACGCCATCGCGGCGCCGATCGCCGCCAGTGAGTCAAAACCCAGCGCGGCCACCAGATACACCGCGTGTTTGCCGCCCATGCCCATCACGTCGCCACGCGTGACCTCATAACTGCGCAGCCCCGGAATGGTCTTGGCCAGCGGAACGTGGGTATTG
>JANLVB010000575.1:0-1942 GCA_031363785.1 Betaproteobacteria bacterium | reverse complement strand
CCTGCTCAACCATCTGATGTGGCTTGGCGCGCACGGCTTCGATTGCGGAGCGATGAACATCCTCATCTACTGTTTTCGCGAGCGCGAGGCCCTGTTTGACATGTACGAGGCGGTGTCGGGCGCCCGTATGCATGCCGCCTACTTCCGCCCGGGCGGGGTGTATCGCGATCTGCCAGACGTGATGCCCCAGTACCAGGTCAGCAAGATCAAGAACGCGCGGGCGATTGCGCAGCTCAATGAAAACCGCCAGGGTTCGCTGTTGGATTTCATCGCCGACTTCTGCAAGAACTTCCCGGGGCAAGTGGACGAGTACGAAACGCTGCTGACGGACAACCGCATCTGGAAACAGCGCACGGTCGGCATCGGCGTAGTCACGCCGGAACGCGCCTTGAACCTCGGCTTCACCGGTGCCATGCTGCGCGGGTCCGGCGTGGCGTGGGACCTGCGGAAAAAGCAGCCTTACGACGCCTACAGCCTGATGGACTTCGACATTCCGGTCGGCAAGACCGGGGACTGCTACGACCGTTACCTGGTGCGGGTGGCCGAGATGCGGCAAAGCAACCGCATCATCGGGCAATGCGTCGATTGGCTACGTGCCAACCCGGGGCCGGTAATCACCAGCAACCACAAGGTGGCTGCGCCGTCGCGTGAGGCCATGAAGTCGAACATGGAGGAGCTGATCCACCATTTCAAGCTTTTCACCGAAGGTTTCCACGTGCCCCCGGGCGAGGCCTACGCGGCGGTTGAGCATCCCAAGGGTGAGTTCGGCATCTACATCGTGAGCGACGGCGCCAACAAGCCCTACCGGCTGAAGATCCGGGCGCCGGGTTTCGCTCACCTGGCTGGCATGGACGAGATGGCGCGTGGTCACATGATTGCCGATGCGGTGGCGATCATCGGAACCATGGACATTGTGTTTGGGGAGATCGACCGATGATTTCGGACGTTGCGCTGGCGCGTTTTGCCAAGGAAGTCGCCAAATACCCGGCTGACCAGAAACAATCGGCAGTCATGGCTTGCCTGGCCATCGTGCAGCAGGACTTGGGCTTTGTGAGCGTGGAGAGCGAGCAGTTGGTAGCGGACTATCTGGGCATGGCGCCAATCGCGGTGCACGAAGTGACGACGTTCTACAACATGTACAACCAGCGCAAGGTCGGCAGGTACAAGCTCAATGTCTGCACCAACCTGCCATGCCAACTGCGCGACGGAGCCAAGGCCTTGCACCATCTGGAACACAAGCTGGGTATCACCATGGGTCAGACCACGGCCGACGGCCTGTTTACCCTGCAGCAAAGCGAATGTCTCGGTGCCTGCGCCGATTCCCCGGTGATGCTGGTGAATGACCGCACCATGTGCAGCTTCATGAGCAATGACAAGCTGGACCAGCTGGTCGACGCCCTCAAGGCGGCGGAGGCTTCATGATGACGCCCGACAACATCCTGGCGCAGTTCCAGGCCACCGGTGCGCAAACCTGTTTTCATGACCGCCATCTGAGCCCGCAGATTTATGCCGGCCTGACTGGTGGGAACTGGCGATTGCGCGATTACCAGGTGCGTGGTGGTTATGACGCACTACGCAGGATACTTGCCGCCGATGGTGGTGAGGGCATGACACCAGAACAGGTGATCGCCACCGTCAAGGAATCCGCGCTGCGCGGACGCGGAGGCGCCGGATTTCCGACCGGTTTGAAGTGGAGCTTCATGCCGCGCCAGTTCCCGGGGCAGAAATACCTGGTCTGCAATTCCGATGAAGGCGAGCCGGGCACCTGCAAGGACCGCGATATTCTGGAGTTCAACCCGCATATCGTCATCGAGGGCATGGTGATTGCCGCCTACGCCATGGGTATCTCGGTCGGCTACAACTACATCCACGGCGAGATCTTCAAGACCTACGATCGCTTCGAGGAAGCGCTCGAGGAGGCGCGCGCCGCCGGCCTGCTGGG
>JANLVB010000573.1:0-2595 GCA_031363785.1 Betaproteobacteria bacterium | reverse complement strand
CATCGCGTCCACCGCCGGGCTGCGCCCACGCCCGGGCCTGACCTTGTACAACGAGTCCAAGGGTGCAGCCATCTCACTGTCCAAGTCGCTGGCGGCCGAACTTGGCCCAGACAATATCCGCGTCAACTGCATCAACCCGGTGTTCAACCCGGACACTGGCCTTTCGGCAGAATTCGCCGGTGGCCCACTGGACGAGACGCGCCGCGCCAAGTTCCTGTCGACGATCCCGCTCGGGCGGTTTTCCACCGCCCTGGACGTCGCCAACGCCGTGTTATACCTGGCCAGCGATGACGCGGCTTTCATCAGTGGCGTCTGCATCGAGGTCGATGGCGCACGCTGCGTTTGACTCTCTGGCGTGCAGGGCCGACCGGCCGACCTGGGCTGGCCTTGCCCTTGCTCAGGCAAAATGACGGCCATGTCTGATCGCATCATTCCCCTGGTCGACCTGCGCCATACAACGCGTGGGATAGGCGTGCCAGGAATGCGGCGTGCTGCCAACGGCCTGCTGCAGGACACCCGCGGACGGCCGTTGCGCGACCTGCGTATCAGCGTTACCGACCGCTGCAACTTCCGCTGCAGTTATTGCATGCCCAAGGAGGTGTTCGACCGCGACCATGCCTACCTGCCGCAGTCCGCCCTGTTGAGCTTCGAGGAGATCACCCGCCTGGCCACGCTGTTTCTGGCGCACGGCGTGCGCAAGATCCGCATCACCGGCGGTGAACCGCTGCTGCGCAAGAACCTGGAAGTCCTGATTGGCAAACTCGCGGCCCTGCGCACGGTCGAAGGTGACACCCCTGACATCACACTCACCACCAACGGTTCGCTGCTGCAGCGCAAGGCGCGCGTACTGAAGGACGCCGGGCTGCAACGGGTCACGGTGAGCCTGGACGGCCTGGACGACAGCGTGTTTCGCCGCATGAACGACGTCGACTTTCCGGTGGCGCAGGTGCTGCAGGGTATCGCTGCCGCGCAGGAAGCCGGGCTGGGCCCGATCAAGGTCAACATGGTGGTCAAGCGCGGCACCAACGAGCACGAGATACTGCCGATGGCCCGGCACTTTCGCGGCAGCGGCATCGTGCTGCGATTCATCGAGTACATGGATGTCGGCGCCACCAATGGCTGGCGGATGGACGAAGTGCTGCCGTCGGCCGATGTGGTGCGCCTGATCCAGCAGCATATGCCCCTGGTGGCGCTGGAGGCGAGCGCGCCGGGCGAGACCGCCCAGCGCTGGGCCTTTGCCGACGCGCAGGGTAGACCAGACCCGGCGTTGGGCGAGGTGGGAGTGATCAGTAGCGTGACACAGGCCTTTTGCCACGATTGCAACCGGGCCCGCCTGTCCACCGAAGGCAGCCTATACCTCTGCCTGTTTGCCGCCCAGGGCCACGACCTGCGCACGCTGCTGCGCTCGGGCGCCGACGACGCGACAATTGCGTCCGCCATCGCTACGGTGTGGGGAGATCGCAGCGACCGTTATTCGGAGCTGCGCAGCAGCGCGAATGCGCCGGCCCAACGGCGGGTCGAGATGAGCTACATCGGAGGGTGATGCCCGATGCCGCTGGCCCCATCCCTGATCACCGGCGTGGTGCTGGCCGGCGGACGTGGCGCACGCATGGGCGGCATCGCTCTTCAAACATGATCCGGTGGGCTGTTTGCCGGGCGTGTAACAGCACGGCGCACCGGGCAGGGCGCGCTCTATGACGCGTGGAGTCGACGCGGTGGTGGCCGAGTTGCAGGGTTATGACCCGCAAAGCCTGAGCGCTGGCGCTGTCAGCGACTTTCTCGAGCGGCTGGTCGGGCCGGTGCAGGAGATCGAGACAGTGGGGGTTTTTGACGCCCTGGACCGTGTACTCGCCAACGACCTGATATCGCCCATCAGCGTGCCGCCGCACGACAACTCCGCCATGGACGGTTTTGCTTTCGACGGTTCGGCCCTGCGCGCCGGACACCGTCTGGTCTTGTCGGTGGTAGGCACGGCTTTGGCTGGCGCCCAATGGGCCGGCACGGTCGGTGCGCTGCAGGCCGTCAAGATCATGACGGGCGCTGTCATGCCTTTCGGGCTGGACACGGTGGTGCCGCAAGAGCTGGTTCAGGTCAGCGGCGACAACATCACGCTGCCGCCCGACGTACTGGCGCTTGGAGACAACCGGCGCAAACTGGGCGAAGACCTGCTGCAGGGCCATCCGGCCCTTTTCGCCGGTGCGCGGCTGGGCCCGGCGGCCTTGGGCCTGATCGCCAGCCTCGGGCTGGCGCAGGTCCAGGTGCGCCGACGATTGCGCGTCGCTTTTTTCTCCACTGGTGACGAGATACTCAGTATTGGCGACGCGGCGCGCCCCGGCGCGGTCTACGACAGCAACCGCTACACGGTGTTCGGCCTGCTCAGCCGCCTCGGGGTGCAGTTGATCGATCTGGGCGTAGTGCCCGATGAGCCGGTTGCACTGGAGGCGGCATTTGTCCGGGCCGCATTACAGGCCGACGCCATCATCACCAGTGGCGGCGTCAGTGTCGGTGAGGCCGACTACACCAAGGCGATGATGAAAAAGCTCGCTGGCAACAGTGGTGGCGTCGCCTTCTGGCGCATCGCCATGCGCCCCGGTC
>JANLVB010000571.1:0-8977 GCA_031363785.1 Betaproteobacteria bacterium | reverse complement strand
GGAAAAGCTCAATGCCGGCATCAAGGTCGAGCCGAAAGACTGGATGCCCGAGGCCTATCGCAAGACCCTGGTGCGGCAAATCTCGCAACACGCCCATTCCGAATATGTGGGCATGTTGCCTGAGGGCAACTGGATCAGCCGCGCACCCACGCTCAAGCGCAAGGCGATCCTGATGGCCAAGGTGCAGGATGAGGCCGGCCATGCGCTGTACCTGTACAGCGCGGTCGAGACTTTGGGTGTGTCGCGCGACGCCCTGTTGGCCGATCTGCTGTCGGGCAAGGCGAAATATTCCAGCATCTTCAACTACCCGACGCTGACCTGGGCCGACATCGGTGCCATCGGCTGGCTGGTGGATGGCTCGGCGATCGTGAACCAGATACCGATCTGCCGCTGCTCGTTCGGGCCTTATGCGCGCGCCATGGTGCGGGTGTGCAAGGAGGAGTCGTTCCACCAGCGGCAGGGCTTCGACATCATGCTCTCGTTGTGCCGCGGCACGCCGGAGCAAAAGCAGATGGCGCAGGACGCGATGAATCGCTGGTGGTGGCCGTCACTCGCCATGCACGGCCCGGCCGATGAGCAGTCGGTGAACAGTGCGCAGTCCATGGCCTGGAAGATCAAGCAGCACAGCAACGACGAGTTGCGCCAGAAGTTCATCGACCAGACGGTGCCGCAGGCCGAGTTCCTGGGGCTGACCATTCCAGACCCGCTGCTGGCCTGGAATGCCGAGCGTGGCCACTACGACACGGGCCCGATCGACTGGGAGGATTTTTTCCGGGTCGTCAAGGGACAGGGGCCGTGTAACCGCGAACGTCTGGCGGCGCGCAACAAGTCCTGGAACGAAGGCGCCTGGTTCCGCGAGGGCCTGATGGCACACGCCGTCAAACACGCACCAACCCGCACGGAGGCCTGACATGAGCAGCAACACGACGACGCGCGAGTGGCCGTTATGGGAGGTGTTCATCCGCAGCCAGCATGGCCTGTCGCACAAACATGTGGGCAGCCTGCACGCCGCTGACGCTGCAGGTGCCATTCAACATGCGCGCGACGTCTACACCCGGCGCAACGAGGGTGTCAGCATCTGGGTTGTACCGGCCAGCGCCTTGGTGGCCAGCAGTCCGGGCGACAAGGAGGCATTGTTCGACGCCTCCCAAAGCAAGGTGTACCGGCATCCGACCTTCTATCCGACGCCCGACGGCGTCAAAAACCTGTGAGCAGCGTAGCGGCGCCCGAAGGCGCGCGGCGCGTAGGCCCTGCGGCCGATGCCTTCGGTGGCACTGCACCCAAGTTCGACTACCTTTTGCGCCTGGGCGATAACTGCCTGGTGTTGTCGCAACAGCTCGGTGCCTGGTGCGGCCATGGCCCGGCGCTGGAAGAAGACATGGCGCTCACCAATGTCGCGCTGGACCTGCTGGGGCAGGCGCGGGCCTGGTTGTCCTACGCCGGTGAGGTGGAGGGAGCAGGACGCGACGAAGATGCCCTGGCCTACCGGCGTGACGGTGCCGCTTTTCGCAACCTGCTGCTGGTCGAGCTGCCCAATGGTGACTATGGCGACACGCTGATGCGCCAGTTCCTGTTCGACAGCTGGCACCAGCACCTGCTGTCGGCACTGGCGCAATCCGCCGATGCCCGCATCGCGGCGATTGCCGGCAGCGCGGCCAAGGAGGTGCGTTACCACATGGAACGCAGCAGCGGCCTGGTGGTGGCCCTGGGCGATGGCAGTACGCAGAGCCATGCGCGCATGCAGGCGGCGCTGGAATGGTTGTGGCCTTACTGCAATGAATGGTTCGAGCCCGACCCGGTGGACGACTGGTGCGCCGCCAACGGCCTGGCGCCGGCGGCGGCCAGCCTGGCCAGTGCCTGGCAGCACAGCGTAGATGCGGTGCTGGCGCAGGCGACGCTGGTCAGGCCCACGCAGACCGGCCACCAGAAGGGCGGGCGGCTGGGGCTGCATACCGAACATCTGGGGCATCTGTTGACCGACTTGCAATTCCTGCAGCGGGCTTACCCGCAGGCGCAATGGTGAGCGAAGGCGCGGCATCGCGCCACCAGTTCCATGTATTGCGGGTGCGTGCGGTGCAGAGCCTCACGCGTGACGCGATAGCGGTCAGCTTCGATGTGCCGCCCGAGGCGGGTGCGGCATTTCGTTATGAACAGGGGCAGTACCTGACCCTGCGGGCGCAGATCGGCGGCGAAGAGGTGCGCCGCTCGTACTCGATCTGTTCTGCCGTGCAGCAGCAGCAACTGCGCGTGGCCATCAAGCGCGTCGCTGGTGGCGTGTTTTCCAATTGGGCGGCGGAGCACCTGAAACCGGGTGCGTTGATCGAGGCCATGGTGCCGCAGGGCAGCTTCTTCGTACCGCTGGATGCGACTGCGCGGCGGCATCTGCTGGCCGTGGCCTGCGGCAGCGGCATCACGCCGGTGTTGTCCCTCATCGAGTCCACCCTGCTGGCCGAACCTCACAGCAACGTCACGCTGGTATACGGCAACCGGTCATCCGGCTCCGTGATGTTCAAGGAGGAGATCGAAGACCTGAAGGACCGCTACCTCGGGCGCTTGAATCTGGTGTGGATCATGAGCCGCGAATCGCAGGACATCGACCTTTTCCACGGCCGCATCGACTACGACAAGTGCATGCAGTTGTTCCGCCAGTGGATAGACCCGAACGGCATCGACCTCGCCTTCATCTGCGGCCCGCAGGACATGATGCACGCGACCATGCGCTCGCTGCAGGACAGCGGTGTGCCGGCGGCCCAGGTCCGGACGGAATTGTTCGGCACTGCGGCGCCGGGCGCCGATGTGCGTGCTCCGCGCCAGGCGGTGCAGGGCAGTGACCTGTGTGAAGTGCAGGTGGTGATGGATGGCACACGGCGCAGCTTCACAATGCACAAGAACCGCGACAACGTCGTCGATGCTGGCTTGTTGGCCGGACTCGAGATGCCCTACGCCTGCAAGAGCGGCGTGTGTTCCACCTGCCGTGGGCTGGTGACCGAGGGTGAGGTCGATATGGACATCAACTTCGCCCTGGAAGACTACGAAGTGGCGCGCGGATTTGTGTTGTGTTGTCAGAGTTACCCGGTGACGGATACGCTGGTGATCGATTTCGACCGCGACCACGCGCATTCCTGAATTGCCGCTGACAATAACCGCAAGACGAGGAGAAACAGGCATGTCCAGCCAGCCCGAGACGGGTGCGGTGTTCGACCCCATCGAACGCGCCAGCCGTGACGAAATCACGTCCTTGCAGCTGCAGCGTATGCGCGCCACCCTGTCCCACGCCTACCGCAATGTGCCGCATTACCGCACTGCCTTCGACGCGGTGGGCGTGCATCCGGACGACCTGAAGACGCTGGGCGACCTGGCGCGGTTTCCCTTCACCACCAAGCAGGACCTGCGCAACAACTACCCCTTTGGCATGTTTGCGGTGCCAAAGTCGCAGTTGGTGCGCATCCATGCCTCCAGCGGCACCACCGGCAAACCGACCGTGGTGGCCTATACCCAGAAGGACATCGACAACTGGGCAGCGCTGGTGGCGCGTTCCATCTTCGCCGCTGGCGGGCGGCGCGGCGACACCATCCATGTGGCCTATGGCTACGGCCTGTTCACCGGCGGCCTGGGCGCGCATTACGGTGCCGAGCGCCTGGGTTGCACGGTGGTGCCGATGTCGGGCGGACAGACCGAGAAGCAGGTGCAGCTAATCCAGGATTTCGCGCCGCGCATCATCATGGTCACACCGTCCTACATGCAGGTGATCATCGAGGAGTTTGTGCGCCAGGGGCTGGATCCACAGGGCACCGCGCTGCAGATCGGCATCTTCGGCGCCGAGCCCTGGACCGAGTCCATGCGCAGCGAGATCGAGGCCCGCGTCGGCATCGACGCGGTGGACATCTATGGTCTGTCCGAGGTCATGGGGCCGGGTGTCGCCAGCGAGTGTGTCGAATCCAAGGACGGCCCGGTGATCTGGGAGGACCATTTTTACCCGGAGGTGATAGACCCGCTCACGGGCGCGGTGTTGCCCGACGGCGCCGAGGGTGAACTGGTATTCACCTCGTTGACCAAGGAGGCTTTTCCGGTCGTCCGTTACCGTACACGCGACCTGACCCGGCTGCTCCCCCCGACCGTGCGCGCGTTCCGGCGCATGGGAAAAATTGTCGGTCGGTCCGACGACATGCTGATCATCCGCGGCGTCAACGTGTTCCCGACCCAGGTCGAGGAACTGGTGTTGCAGCATGGCCAGTTGTCGGCGATCTACCAGATGGTGGTGACGCGCGACGCACAACTCGACGATGTGCTGGTGCTGGTGGAACTGCAGCCAGCCCATGCCTCGGCCGATGGAGCCAGCATCGGTCACTGGCTGCAGCAGCGCATCAAGACCATGGTCGGCATCAGCACCCGCGTCAATGTGTTGCCGCCGCATTCGGTCGAGCGCACGCAGACCGGCAAGGCGCGCCGGGTCGTGGACAAGCGACCCAGGGTTTGACGGCTGCCGGTCACCTGTCCGCGCTGCCCGCCGGGTCCAGCACGGCGGCCACCTCCGCCGCGACCTGCAGCAGGCGCGCGTCTTCATAACGCTTGTGGACCAGCTGCATGCCGATCGGCAGGCCGGTGCGGCCATGCAGGCCCGGAATGCTGACACACGGTACATGCAAGGCGGTCCACATGCGGTTGAAGGTGGCCATGCCCTGCGATTGCAGCCCTAGGGGCGCTTCACCAGGTGCGCTGAGGGTGAGCACGACGTCCAGGTCACCGAAGGCTTGCTCGAATTCGATGCGCCGCAGCGCCACCGCGTCCAGCACCTCGCGCAATTGTTCGGGGTGGAATCCACGCCGGTTTTCCACCTTGGCGCGGAAGTCGTCATGCAGCAGATGCCCGACCCCCAGGTACTCCGGCAGAAACGCCGCGCGCCCGCCCTCATTCATGAGCACATCCTGCAGTTTGTTCATCTCGGCGAAAGGAGCGGAGAGAACAAGTGGGGTGACACTGGCGCCGGCCCGGGACAACATGGCCGCTGCCGTGTGTAGTGCATGTTTGGCGTCGTCATCCGCCTCGTCCCACATCGGCGTTTCGCACAGCCCGATGCGCAGGCCTTGCATTGGGTGTGTGTCTGTATCAACGGTGTTGGCAAGCCGGAAGGTTTGTGCCAGCAGGGCGAGATCTTGCGCCGAGCGGCCATACAGGCCAATCGTGTCCAGATGCACGGAGTAGTGTTTTGCGCCTTCGAAGCTGAGCCGCCCGAAGGTCGGTTTCATGCCGTAGATGCCGCAAAACGACGCCGGGCGGATGGTGGAGCCGCCAGTCTGGGTGCCCAGCGCCAGCGGCGCCATGCCGTCGCCTACAGCAGCGCCGGAACCACTGGACGAGCCGCCCGGAGTGTGGGCCGGGTTGAGCGGGTTGCGGCTCGGCGGATTGCGCCCGCCACAGGCAAACTCCAGCGTCTCGGTCTTGCCCAGCAGGACGGCACCCGCCGCACGCAGCACTGCAACACAGTTGGCATCTTCACCCGGCCGGTGACCGGCGTAGATGGGTGAGTTGTGCTGGGTTGGCATGTCGGCTGTGTTGATCACGTCCTTGACCCCCAGCGGAATCCCATGCATGGGCCCGCGGTTGGGCTCGCGGTCGCGCTGCCGCGCCTGTTGCAGCGCCAGTTGCGGGTCGAGCCAGGCCCAGGCCCGGACCAGGTCATCACGCTGCGCAATTCGCTCCAGGAACGCACGGGTGTAGTCCTCGCAACGCAGCGTGCCGGCCGCGATGCGCCGTGCTGCCTGGGCTGCCGTCAACTTCCAGAGTTCCATGGGTGTGTTCCTGTCGGCGATCAGTCACTGCAATGCTTGCAGACAATTATGCATAGGCACCGATGGCGGCGGGGCTGCGGCGACCAGGCATCGCCGCGGCAGCAGGTGCAGGCAACTGCCTTCGAAGCCGCTCCAGATGCGCGCTGCCTCGGCACCGGTCAAAATTGCGGTGCAAGCCATCTTGCGCAAGGAAATAAACTGTGCCCCAATCGATTGCGGCGGTGAACTCAGATCTCAGCGCCGGGCTGGAAACTTGATGACCCCCGCCGCCAGCGCCGTGCCGAACACCACGATGGCGCCGCAGGACAACATCCATACGGTCAGCTCCTCGCCCAGCAGCAGTGTGCCGTAGATGACGGCAAACACTGGCACCAGAAAGGGCACCGTCATGGCCCGTGCCGGACCCAGGTGCTCGATCAGGCGGAAATACAGCAGGTAAGCGACGCCGGTGCAGACGACGCCCAGCACGATCAGCGCCAGCCAGGATGTCAGCCCCGGGTTGTGCGCCGGCCAGAACCACAGGGTGGGCAGAAGCAGGGCCAGCGAGGCGCCCACCTGGCTGCCGGCCGCTGTGGCCATCGGGTGGATGCCACTGAGGTATTTCTTGGCGCAGTTGCCCGCCACGCCGTAACACACCGTGGCCAGCAGGCAGGCCAGAATCGCCCAGCCGCTACCGCCAGGCTTGAAACTGGCCTTGTCGGCGGCCAGCAGCACGATGCCGGCAAAACCGATCACCAGGCCCAGCATGCGGGTGTTGTCGGGCCGGTCCTTCAGCCACCACCAGGCGACCAGGGCTCCGAACAGCGGGACGGTGGCGTTCAGGATCGCCGACAGCCCGGTGCTGATGGACGACACGGCGTAGGCAAACAGGACAAAGGGCAGTGCCGAGTTGAGCACGCCGATCAGCAGGATCGGTAACGCGTGCCGTCGCAAGTCGGCCCATTGCCCGCTGGCCCACAACACCGGCAACAACACCAGAGCGCCGATCATGACGCGCACCCCTGCAGTGGCCACGACGCCGAACTCGTTGCCGCCGATATGCATGAAAAGGAACGACGAGCCCCAGATCGCTCCCAGTGCGATGAATTCGGCGGCGACGGACTTCTTCATGCGTAAAGTGGTGGGAGCGATTCGAGTTGCAGCAGTGCCACCTTGCGCTGCAGCCCGCCGGCGTAACCGGTCAGCGCCCCGTTGGCGCCCACAACACGGTGGCAGGGCACGATGATAGTCAATGGGTTGCGACCGACCGCCGCACCGGTGGCGCGTACTGCTGCGGGCCTGCCTGCCGCTGCACTGATGCTGCCGTAGCTGCTGGTACAACCGTGGCCAATCGACAGCAACTGCCGCCACACAGATTGCTGGAATGCAGTACCCGCCGACAGGTCCAGCGGCAGCTCGAACCGGGTCCGTTTGTTGGCAAAGTACTCTCCCAGCTGTTTGGCAGCCTGGTGCAATATCGGATCGGCTGGCGCCATTGGCCAGGTGGACCAGTCCGGTGCATGGCGCTGATTCGTGAACCAGGCACCTGCCAGGCCCTTGCTGGTGGCAGCCAGCACCATGGCGCCCAAGGGGCTGTCAAAACGCGACTGGCGGATGTCGGATGTGAAAACCATGGCTCTACTCCTTGGTGGTTCTGGCTGTGGTTGATGCGGGCAAGGTGTTCCAGGCACGGATCACGGCATAACTGCGCCAGGGGCGCCAGGCTTGTGAGCGGGTTTCGGCCTCCTTGGCGGGATGCTTGTGCGAGCGCACATCCAGCGCGTTGTGCAGGGCGATGTCGCCAGCCGGAAACGCATCGGGCCAGCGCAGGGCGCGCATGGCGATGTACTGCGCCGTCCAGTCACCGATACCAGGCAATTCCTTCAAGGCGTCAACAGTGGCGGCCACGTCAACGCTGCTGTTGAGCTGCAGGCGGCCCTGCGACACTGCCAGCGCCAATGCCAGTATGGCGCCCTGGCGTTGACGCACGATGCCCAATGAACCCAGCGCGTCGGCACCCGCCTGCGCCAGTCGGTGGGCGCTCGGGAACAGATGGGTCAGACCAGGCAGGGGTGTCTCGATCACCTCGCCAAACCGCAGCACCAGGCGTTGCGCCAGGGTGCGTGCCGCCGCCACCGTGATCTGCTGTCCCAGCACGGCGCGCACCGCCAGCTCGAAGCCGTCAAACGCGCCCGGCACGCGCAGGCCGTCGCCGAGGGGGAATGCGTCGTGTAACACGGCATTGATGGCCTGTGGGTCTGCGTCCAGATCAAACGCCTGGCGCACACGCCGGATCACGATCGGCAACACCTCGCGCAGCGTATCACTCACGCGAAGTTCCAGCCGACAACGCGCCGGGTCGAAGCGAGCCGACAACCAGCCGGTGAAATCCCGCGCCTGGGTCGGGATGCGCAGCGTGCGCGACAACGTCAGCGGGCCATCATCGGCAACGCTGACCGTCTCCATGCTGCGAATCTGCCGCTGCTGCAGGAAGACACCCAGTGCCGCCAGGTCATAGGGTGGCCGGTAACCAAGCTTGACCACCGTGCCGCGTCCGGGCGTTGCGCCACCGCTGCGCCGCAACTGCGTCGGGTTGAGCCGGTAATGCGCCACAAAGGCGGCGTTGAAGCGGCGCACGCTGGTGTACCCGCTGGACAACGCAACCTGCGTGACGGGCAAATCGGTGTCGGTGAGCAGTTGCTTGGCGGTGAGCAGCCGACGAGTCTGCAGGTACTGCATTGGTGACACGCCCAAGTGTGCTTCGAAAATGCGGCGCAGGTGCCGGTCACTGACACCCAGGCGCCCGGCCAGGGCCTGCACGGACGGCTCACCATCCCCCCAGTCCTGCGGCGCGTCGAGCAGCCGCGCGGCCTGATGTGCCAGGATGGTCGAGGCGTCCTGGATCGACCAGGCCAGTGAATCCGGCGCCAATTCGGGGCGGCAGCGCCGGCAGGGGCGAAAGCCGGCCTGCTCGGCCATCGCCGGGTGGCTGTAGAAGCGGCAGTTTTCGCGCCGTGGTGTCCTGACGCTGCAGATGGGCCGGCAGTAGATGCCGGTGGACGTCACCCCGGTAAAGAAGCGCCCGTCAAAACGTGCATCACGGGCTTTCAGGGCGAGGTAACAGGCGTCCTGCTCGGCGGTGTCGGTGTGGCTGCTGACCATGGCTGAATGGTACGCCTGCCCAAGTCGTCAGCTAGCCATTTTCGGAC
>JANLVB010000561.1:0-13027 GCA_031363785.1 Betaproteobacteria bacterium | reverse complement strand
GCCATTGCATGCACTGGCAAGCGTCGTGCCTTGATCGCCCCCACTACGCCCGAATCCGCGCCGCCATTTCCCGCAACCGCTCCCACCCCGGCTCTTGGCGCGGGCGACGACCTCCGATGGCGGAGGCCGGGCCAGCAGACGCAACTCTGTGAGTTCGGAGGCGACATCACCGGTACATCACCCTGTCCCCGCCGACATGCCGCATCAGGCGCTGCCTGAGCCGCTGCAGTGGTGCCGGCAGATCGGCAAAAGGTGCGCCGTTGCGCAGGGCTTTGGGCTTGTGCTGCACCGGGGCGATGTAGTGCTGCCAGTCGTGGCGGATGTGTCCAACAGGTGTCGCTGGGGTAAAGTGCACTGCCGGACGACGCCGTGTTGTCTGCGGCCAGCCGGGTACTTCGAAGCGCGACACCATGCCAACTCAGCCAAAGACGCTTTATGCCAAGAGCGGGCGCTACAACATCGCCTACCAGGTGGTCGGGCAGGGGCCGCTGGACGTGGTGCTGGTGCCGGGCTTTGTCTCGCACCTGGACTACGTCTGGGACGACCCGCAGCTGAGCCGTTTCTTCACGCGGCTGGCATCGTTTTCGCGCCTGATCATGTTCGACAAGCGCGGTACCGGCATGTCCGATCCGGTGCCGGTGCAGGATCTTCCAACGCTGGAAGAACGCATGGATGACGTGCGCGCCGTCATGGACGCGGTCGGGGCGCAGCGCGCCGCGCTGATCGGCGCCTCCGAGGGCGGGCCGATGTGCCTGCTGTTCGCCGCCACCTACCCTGAGCGCACCGTTGCGCTGGTGCTCGCGCACACCTTTGCGCGTGGTGCCTGGGCACCGGACTTCCCGTGGGGCGCGCGCCCGGAGCAGCAGGCGGCGCTGCTCGGGCGTTTGGAAAGCGGCTGGGGAAGCGGCGTGTTGCTGGGCGCGTTTGCTCCGTCGCAGGTCGACGACAAGGACGCGCGCGCGCGCTGGGCCCGGTTTCAGCGGCGCGCCTCCAGCCCGGGCGCGGCGGCGGCGCTGATACGGATGGTCTTCGAGATCGACGCGCGTGCGGTGTTGCCCGCCATTTCCGTTCCCACGCTGGTCATCCACCGTGACGGCGACCGAATGTTTCCCATCGAAGGCGCCCGTCGCATGGCGCAGCTCATTCCCGGCGCAACGCTGTACCAGTCTTCAAGCGTGGACCATTTCTTCTGGCTGGGTCCGGCGGAACAGGAACTGGATGAAATCGAGCTGTTCCTGACCGGTGAGCTGCACGACCACGCCACCGACCGGGTCCTGGCGACCATCCTGTTCGCCGATATTGCCGGTTCGACCGAACTGGCGGCCCGGCTCGGAGACAGTCGCTGGCGCGAACTGCTCGAAGGTTTCTACGCGATGGTGCGCGCTCAGCTGCCGCGTTTTCGCGGGCGCGAGCTCGATACGGCGGGCGACGGGCTGTTCGCCGCCTTCGACGGGCCGGCGCGTGCGATCCGCTGCACCGAGGCGATTCGCGCCGGCGCGCGCGCGCTTGAGCTGGAGGTCCGCGCTGGCGCCCATACCGGCGAATGCGAAGTCATCAACGGCAAACTCGGTGGTATCGCGGTGCATATCGCCGCGCGTGTTGCGGCGCAAGCGCAACCCGGTGAGATATTCGTCTCCAGCACGGTGAAGGATCTGGTGGCTGGATCGGGGATCGGATTCGAAGACCGGGGACCGCGCACGCTCAAAGGTGTTCCCGGCGAGTGGCACCTGTATGTGGTAAAAGAATAGGGAAGAACTGAATAAGAACTGGACAGTTCCAAGTTTTCCGCTTGAGTTCAACAGATGCATCGGGAAGCAGTGAATCCACAGTGTTGGTGCGGGCTGAGGAGGCACTGACCCTGGTCAGTAGAAATCGGCAGGGATGGTCAAATTTGGATTGACGGCCACCCTCGGCCTGCCGGGTCATGCAGGACCCGGCATCCCGAGCACGCGCGCCGCTTTGCCCAGGCGGGCGTCAAAGCAGGCGAATTGAACTTCTTCCCCCGCCATGTCTTGCAAAGTCCGCGCGGCAGCGAGTTGCACGCTGTCGTAACCACGTAGAGCAAAGGTGTCGGCATACTCGCCGGCCAGTTCCACGAGCGGCTGGGTGACTTCAACCACGGCATAACGCGGCCAGTCGGTTCGCAGGCGTTTGCGGACGATCTCGATCGCTTCGGCGTCGTTCGGAAGCTCGCGGGCGCGACGCGCCAACGCCGCCATGATCTCGGCCCATGTCATCCGGCAGACCGCAATGGCGGTGGCCACGCCTGCCACGGCCTGCATCTCGCGGCTCGAATCCTCGCGGATGTACAGCTTTACCAGCGCAGAGGTGTCGCAGAACAGGATCAACGACGGTCTTCCAGCACCATATGACTGACGGATGTTCCGCCTGCTGTCATCTGCACAGGCAATTTGTACTGAGGCTTGCCACCGCTCCAGGACACGGCGCCGTCAGCGATCAGCCGGCGCAGTCCGGGCTCGGCACGCTCAGGAATGCCGATGATGCGGGCGATGGGTTTGTTGTGCGAGGTTACTTCAATGATTTCGCCATGCTGTGCACGCGACAGCACGCGCGACAGGCTGGCCTTGAGTTCGCGAACGGCAACGGACATGACTGGTCTTTCGAGAAATGTGGCCTCATTGTAATTGGTAACGCTGGAATTGTGTCCCCATTTTCGTTCGCCCCCGCCACCTGCCGCTCCCGCGACCGGCCGATGCGCCGCCGCCGCTGGCGAAATTACCCGCAACCAGTTATACGGTTACAACGAGGTGTTGACGGTGTTCACGACCTATTGGCGATCAACTGCGCGCAAAGGCCATGTAATGAAATGGCCTGAATCTCTGTGCCGAGCGGGAAGGCCTCTTGTCCCGGATGGACCACCCATTTTCGGCTGGGCTTCAGGTCGTCGCAGGCGCTGTGAAAGCCGCGCTCTACTTTGGGGGCGCTGCTGCGCTTGATCTCAATGGCCCAGAGCTCACCGCCCGGCCAGGCCAGCAGCAAATCAATCTCTGCGCCAGCACTGGTTCGGTAAAAGTAGCCGGTGACGCCAGCGGGCGCGCAAGACAGAAGGGATTCAATGCAATAACCCTCCCAGCTGGCACCGACCACCATGTGCGAGAGCAGACGCTCTGTCGATTCGATGTCCAGCAGTGCATGCACCAGGCCGCTGTCGCGCACATAGACCTTGGGCGCCTTGACGAGACGCTTGCCTGTATTGGTGTGCCAGGGGACGAGCCTGCGCACGAGCAGCAAATCACACAGCAGGTCAATGTAACTTTGCGCGGTCTTGGCGTCCACGCCCAGATTGCGAGCCAGTTGTGCGACGTTGAGCATGCCGCCTTGGTGGTGGGCCAGCATGGTCCAGAAGCGACGCAGTGTTTCGGCTGCGATGCGGGGACCGAACTGCGCAATGTCCCGCTCCAGATAGGTGCGGATGAAGTTTTCACGCCAGCGCAGGCTGCGGGCATCGGTGGGCGCGTTCAGGCTTTGCGGGAAACCGCCCCGCAGCCACAACATCTCCCCACTGTCCTTGCCTGTTTCCAGGACGCTCAAGGGGCCAAGCTCCAGATAGGCGATGCGACCGGCCAGTGTTTCACCTGACTGTTGCAGCAAGTCGAGGCAGGCGGAGCCCAGCAACAAATACTGGCCAGAAGCACGGCCCCTGCGCCGGGCTTCGTCAATCAGGCCGCGCAGCACCGGAAACAAGCCTGGAGCCCTGTGCACTTCGTCCAGGATCACCAGTTTGTCCAGGTGACTTTCCAGATACAACTCGGCTTGCACCAGCTTGGCCCGGTCACGCTCAGATTCGAGGTCGAGATAGACATGAGGAATGTCGCGCGCGACTTCCAGTGCCAGCGTGGTTTTGCCCACCTGCCGGGGGCCGAGCAAGGCAACTGCCGGTGAAAACCGCAGCTCTTCACTTAGTGGAGTTAACAAATGGCGCTTAAACATCCTTGCAATTATGGAATTTTATTCCATGATTTGCAATGATCATCCACAGGCCCTAAAGTGCTGCAATGTCCAGCGGCTTCGTGCTCACGGGGAAATTCAACCGCTTGCATCTGAATACTGCACTCACTCGCACATTTGCGGGCCGTGCATCATTCGCCGGTCAGTTTTTCATCAAACGCCCGGGCCGGACGGGTTAGCATGCCATTTTTGGAATCCTTCCCATGCTCACACTCTATATTGGCAACAAGAACTACTCCTCCTGGTCCATGCGACCCTGGGTCATGCTCAAGCAGGCGGGCATCCCTTTCGAGGAGGTGATGGTGCGCTTCGACGCCTTCACTGCCGACTCGCAGTTCAAGCAACGCCTGGGCCCGATCAGCCCCTCCGGCCGGGTGCCGGTGCTGGTGGACGGTGGCTTGGTGGTGTGGGACTCACTGGCGATTGCCGAGTATGCGGCGGAGAAATTTCCGCAGGCCGGCCTGTGGCCCGTGGCCACGGCTGCGCGCGCCCGGGCCCGCAGCATTTGTGCCGAGATGCATTCGGGCTTCGGCAACCTGCGTAGCGCCTGCCCGATGAACATCGAGGCTGACCTGTCGGCAGCCGGTGCCCTGCTCTGGCGTGACAAGCCAGCGGTGCGCGCGGACGTTGCGCGCATCGCCCGGATGTGGAGCGAACTTCTCGCCGAGCACCACGGGCCGATGCTGTTTGGTGGCTTCACCATCACCGACGCCTACTTTGCTCCGGTGTGCATGCGCATCAAGGCTTACGGTTTGCCCGTGCCGGAAGTTATCAGCGCCTACATCGGGCGCGTGTGCGCACTGCCCGGAGTCAAGGCCTGGATCGACGGTGCGCTGGCCGAGAAAGACTTCCTGGACTTCGAAGAGCCCTACCGGCTCAAGCCCTGAGCCAGATGCACTGAAGCCCCGCGGTGAGCGCGGGACGCTCCCCTACACTGTGTCCATGCAGTGTTACTTGGTCGGCGGCGCTGTGCGCGACACGCTCCTGGGTCTGGAGGTGAAGGACCGCGACTGGGTGGTGGTGGGCGCGACGCCGCAGCAGATGGTCGACCAGGGTTACTTGCCGGTGGGCCGGGACTTCCCGGTGTTCCTGCATCCGCGCACGCGCGAGGAATACGCCCTGGCACGCACCGAGCGCAAGAGCGCCCCGGGTTACCGCGGCTTTGTCATCCACGCGGCGCCCGATGTGACGCTGGAGCAGGATCTGGCGCGGCGCGATCTGACGATCAATGCCATGGCGGTAGCCGAGCAGCACCTGCATGCGGACGGAACTTTCGATGCCGCGACGACGCCCTTGAACGACCCCTGGCATGGACAGTGCGACCTGCAAGCCGGAGTGCTGCGCCATGTGACCGATGCCTTTCGTGACGACCCGGTACGTATCCTGCGGGTGGCGCGGTTTGCGGCGCGGTTCGACAGATTCACAGTGGCAGATGACACACTGCAACTGATGCGGGACATGGTGCAACACGGCGAGGCCGATGCACTGGTCGCCGAGCGCGTGTGGCAGGAAGTGGCGCGCGGCCTGATGGAGCCGCAACCGGTCCGCATGCTGCGCGTGTTGGCCGACTGCGCTGCATTGGCGCCGCTGTTGCCGGAGTTGCATCTTGGCAACACTGAAACAGAAGCCTGGCGACACGTGGCGCAGCGTTTGGACGCAGCGGCGGCGGCGCAGGCAGTGGTGGCTGTGCGGTTTGCCTGCCTGTGCCTGCCAATGGCCCCGGCCGCTGGCGCCAGCCTGGCGACCACGGTGCAAGCGCTCGAAGCACTATGCCATCGGCTGCGGGTGCCGGGCGACTGCCGCGAATTGTTGTTGCTGGCAAGTCGGGAACAAGCGGCCATCCACGGCAGCGCAGCGCTCGACCCGGCGCAACTGGTCACGCTGCTGGAGCGTTGCGACGCGTTGCGCAAGCCGCCGCGCTTTGCAAACTTGCTGCTGGCCATGCAATGTGACGCCGTGGCCGATACGGGCGCGGCGTCGGCCGTTTACCCACAGCGCCAACGCCTGCTGGCCGCACTGGCCGCAGCGCAGGCGATCGCTGCCGACACGATTGCCAAAGAGGCGATGGCCCGTGGCCTGCAGGGGCCGGCGATTGGGGAGCTACTGCACCAGGCACGGGTTGTCGCGGTGGCCACTGCTCTGGGCTGGCACGCGGCACCGGATTGAGCTACCATCCCGCCACCATGCCAGTCCGCCGACGCACCCGTTGCATGACCTCCTTGCTGGCCCTGTTCAGCCTGCTTTTCATGCAGTTGGCGGTTGCCCGTTATGTGTGCCCGGGGGTACTGGCGCAACTGACTTCGGCCGCTGCGGCGCAGCAAAGTGGCGTGCCCTGTGCCGAGCCCATGTCGTCTGTGGTTGACAACAACCAGCCGAACCTTTGCAAAGCCCATTGCGAAGACTCAGACATGTCGGCCGAGACCGTCAAGGTGCCGACCATGGTCGCGCCCGATGGGCTGGTCGCATTCTTTCTGGCCGATCCATCGCAGCACAGCCTGTCAGACGGGTTGCCACTGCAGATGCCGCTGTTGCAGCGCAGCACGGTTCCACCCCTGACCATTCGCCACTGCTGTTTTCGCATTTGACCCCCTGAACCGAGTCACAGTTGCCTGGCGCACCGTTGCCTGGCTGCCAGTATTCGTGTTTTGGAGGTTCCATGTCGTTTCATTCATTGGTTTTGCGGGCCGCTGTGGCCACCTGTATTCTGGCTGCAGCTGTTTCAGGGCGTGCGGCCGGGCCGTTATCGCTGGACGAGGCAATACGCCACGCCACGGCCCGATCAAGACAGCTGGACGCACACAATGCCGCAGCGGCGGCGGCCCGCGAGCGCGCCGTGGCAGCCGGCCAGCCAGCGAACCCGGTGCTCAAAATTGGCATCAACAACCTGCCCGTCACCGGAGCGGACCGGTACCGCCTGACGCCGGACTTCATGACCATGCGGTCAGTGGGTGTCATGCAGGAGATCACGCGGGCCGACAAGCTCAAGTCCCGCGCCGGGCGTTTTGAACGCGAGGCCGACGCCGCCCTGGCCGGTAGCGCAGTGGCCCTGGCGCAACTGCGCCGCGATACCGCGCTGGCGTGGCTGGATCTGCTGTACCAGCAACGCATGGCCGCCCTGCTGCGCGGCCTGCTGGCTGAATCGGCGCTGCAGGTCACGGCCACCGACACTGCCTATTCGGTCGGACGTGGCTCGCAGGCGGACAGTTTTGTCGCGCGTTCTGCCGTCGCCCATATCGAGGACCGCCTGCACCAATCCGGGCTGCTGGTGGCCGCAGCGACAACCCGGCTCGAGCGCTGGGTCGGATCATCCGCCCACCAGACCCTGGGCGCTGCACCACCCCTGGCCGTGACGCAGCTGGACAGCGGCACACTTGAAGCCCATCTGGAGCACCACCCGAAAATCCAGCTGATGATGCGGCTGGAGGCGCTCGCGCAGGCGGAGGTTCAGGTTGCGCAAACGGCCAGGTTATCCGACTGGAGTGTGGAGCTGATGTTCAGCCAGCGCGGGCCAGCCTACTCCAACATGTTGTCGGTCAATCTCTCGATCCCGCTGCAATGGGACCAAAAAAATCGGCAAGACCGTGAAGTCGCGGCCCGGCTGGCCTTGCTGGAGCAGTTGCGCGCCGAGCGTGAAGAAGCAAGCCGCGACCATCTGGCGCAGGCCCGCGCCTGGCTGCAGCAATGGCGTGGCAACCAGCGCCGCATGGAGAATTACGACGCCACGCTGGTCCCCCTGGCCGCGCAGCGCACACAGGCAAGCATCGCCGCCTACCGTGGTGGTGGCGGCACGCTGCTTGCGGCGTTGCAGGCGCGCCAGGCCGAAATCGACGTGCAACTGGATCGGCTGAAGCTGGAAATGGAGACCTCCAGCCTGTGGGCGCAGCTTGAATACCTGCTGGCGTCCGATGGTCAGAAAACGGTGCCTGCAACAAACCCCAGGGAGTCACAACCATGAAACCCTTGACCAAACTGGCCATCGGCCTGCTGGCAGTTGCGATGCTCGGCGCGGCCGGGTATGGCCTGTACAACACTGGCATGTTGCGCGGCATGGCCATGACCGCAGTGCCTGCGTCACCCGGCGGCAGTGAAACAGCAGCGGCTGGCTCTGCCACCCAGGCCCTGCCGCAGAGTATTGCCCAGGGTGAAGCGGCGACCCGGCGCCACATCACGTCTGGCATCCAGGCCGGTGATGTTGATCCGGCCACGGGGAAAAAAGTGCTGTATTACCACGACCCCATGGTGCCGGGGAACAAGTTCGACAAGCCGGCCAAGTCACCGTTCATGGACATGATGCTGGTGCCGGTGTATGCAGACGGCGACAGTGACGGCAGCAAGGTCACCGTCAGCCCGCGCATCCAGCAGAACCTGGGGCTACGCACCGCCGAGGTGGTGCGGGGAAACCTGTCACCACAGCTGTCTGCCGTGGGCAGTATTGCCTGGAACGAACGCGACCAGGTGATTGTGCAGGCCCGCGCCATGGGTTTCGTCGAACACCTGCATGTGCGCGCCACGCTGGACCGTGTCGTCAAAGGCCAGAGCCTGGTGGATCTGCTGGTGCCGGACTGGGTTGCCGCGCAGGAAGAATATCTTTCGCTGCGGCGCATGCCGGGTGACGGCCTGGCGTCGCTGGTCGATGCGGCACGCCAACGCATGCGCCTGGCCGGCATGGATGAGGCCCACATCGCGCTGGTGGATCACAGTGGCCGTGTGCAGCCGCGCTTTACACTGCCGGCCCCAATCAGCGGCGTGGTGACCGAGCTGGTGGTGCGTGAGGGCACAACGGTGCTGCCCGGCGCGACGCTGCTGCGCATCAACGGTACCAGCACGGTGTGGGCCAACGCCGAGATACCAGAGAGCCAGGCGGCGCGGCTTCGACCCGGTGCCAGGGTGCGGGCCAGCAGTCCGGCGCTACCCGGCGTGGCCCTGGAAGGCACGGTGCAGGCGCTGCTGCCCGAGGTCAACCTGAACACGCGCACGCGCAAAGCGCGGCTGGAGCTGAACAACGCGCAGGGCCGTCTGGTCAGCGGCATGTTTGTGCAAATGGAGTTCACCGACAAGCTGACCGCCCAGGCGCTGCTGATTCCGACTGAGGCGGTGATCCAGACCGGCAAGCGGGCTGTGGTGATGCTGGCCGAGGAAAACGGCCGCTTCCGGCCAGTCGAGGTCGAGATCGGCATCGAGAGCGCCGGGCAGACCGAAATCCGCGGCGGACTACTTGCCGGGCAACGGGTTGTGGTGTCGTCGCAGTTCCTGATTGACTCGGAAGCCAGCTTGAAAGGTGTGGAGGCACGCCTCAATGTGGCGCCTGCAGCGACGGCAAACGCTGCCACCAGGCCTGGGGGCAAGCCATGATTGCCGCGTTGATCCGCTGGTCCATTTTCAACCGCTTGCTGGTGCTGCTGGTGACGGTGCTGGTCAGCGCCTGGGGCGTCTATTCGGTGCTGCGCACGCCGCTGGACGCATTGCCCGACCTGTCCGACGTGCAGGTCATCATCCGCACCACCTACCCCGGGCAGGCGCCGCGCATCGTCGAGAACCAGGTCACCTATCCGCTGACGACGACCATGCTGTCGGTGCCAGGCGCGAAGACGGTGCGCGGATATTCGTTTTTTGGCGACTCCTTCGTTTATGTGTTGTTCGAGGACGGCACCGACCTTTACTGGGCCCGTTCGCGGGTGCTGGAATACCTCAACCAGGTGCAATCCCGACTGCCCCCGGGGGCCGTCGCCTCGATCGGACCGGACGCCACCGGTGTCGGCTGGATCTATCAGTACGCGCTGATTGATCGCAGTGGCCGGATGGACGCTGGCCAACTGCGCGCCTTGCAAGACTGGTTTCTCAAGTACGAGCTGAAGACGGTCACAAATGTGGCCGAGGTGGCATCGGTCGGTGGCATGGTGCGCCAGTACCAGATTCTGCTCGACCCGGACAAGCTGGCCGCCTACAACATCCCGCTCAGCAGAGTGGCCGACGCGGTCCGCAAGTCAAATCAGGAAACCGGCGGGTCGGTGCTGGAACTCGGTGAAGCCGAGTACATGGTGCGCGTTTCGGGCTACCTGCGCTCGCTCGACGACTTCCGCAAGGTGCCTCTGGCCAGTACCGATGCCGGTGTCTCCGTGCGCCTGGGTGACGTGGCTCGCATCCAGGTCGGGCCGGAGATGCGGCGTGGTATCGGCGAGCTTGACGGCGAGGGCGAAGCCACTGGTGCCGTGATCGTGATGCGCTCTGGCAAGAACGCGCTGGAGACGATTGCGGCGGTCAAGGCCAAGCTGGCGTCATTACAAAGCAGCCTGCCCAAGGGTGTGGAGATCGTTCCGGTGTACGACCGCTCGGGCCTGATAGAACGCGCCGTCGAAAACCTCGGGTTCAAACTGCTGGAAGAGTTTGCCGTCGTCGCCGCAGTGTGTTTTGTCTTCCTGTTTCACCTGCGCTCGGCCTTCGTCGCCATTGTTTCGCTGCCACTGGGCATCCTGATGGCCTTCATCGTCATGCATTACCAGGGCGTCAACGCCAACATCATGTCGCTGGGCGGCATTGCCATTGCCATTGGTGCAATGGTTGACGCAGCCGTGGTGATGATAGAAAACGCACACAAGCACCTGGAGCGCTGGAGCCACGACCACCCTGACCAGACACTCGCTGGCGAGGCGCGCTGGCGCGTCATCGGCGACGCTGCCGTGGAGGTCGGGCCGGCGCTGTTCTTCTCACTGCTGATCATCACGCTGTCGTTCATTCCGGTATTCACGCTGCAGGCGCAGGAAGGCCGGCTGTTCGCACCGCTGGCCTTCACCAAGACCTATGCCATGGCGGCGGCAGCAGGGCTGTCGGCGACGCTGATTCCGGTGCTGATGGGTTACCTGATCCGGGGCCGCATTCCAGTTGAAAAGGCCAATCCGCTGAATCGATTCCTGATCGCGGTGTACCGCCCTTTGCTGAACGCGGTGCTGCGCTCACCCAAGCTGACGCTCGTGGTTGCCGCGGTGGCCCTGGTGTTGAGCCTGTGGCCGCTGCAGCACATCGGTGGCGAGTTCATGCCACGGCTGGATGAGGGTGATCTGCTGTATATGCCATCGGCTTTGCCGGGGCTGTCAGCCAGCAAGGCGGCCGAATTGTTGCAGCAGACTGACCGACTGATCAAGACCGTGCCAGAGGTGCTCAGCGTGTATGGCAAGGCCGGTCGCGCCGAAACCGCCACCGACCCGGCGCCGCTGGAAATGTTCGAGAGCACGATCCAATTCAAGCCCAGGAGCCAGTGGCGGCCGGGCATGACGCAAGACAAGCTGGTGGATGAACTGGACCGTATCGTCAAAGTGCCGGGTCTGGCCAACATCTGGGTGCCACCGATCCGCAACCGTATCGACATGCTGGCCACCGGCATCAAGAGTCCGGTCGGGGTGAAAGTGGCCGGTGCCGACCTGGCCGTGATCGACCGCGTGACCGGGGAGATCGAGCGCATTCTGAAGGATGTGCCGGGTGTCAGCAGCGCGCTGGCCGAGCGCCTGACCGGTGGGCGTTATGTGGACGTGACAATCAACCGCGACGCCGCAGCGCGTTTTGGCCTGAACATCGCCGACGTGCAGTCCGTCATCACCTCGGCAGTGGGCGGCGACAACATTGGCGAGACCGTGGAGGGCTTGCAGCGCTTCCCGATCAACATGCGTTACCCGCGGGAAATACGCGACTCGCCAGACAAACTGCGTCGGCTGCCAATTGTGAGCGAACGCGGCGTGCGGCTGGTGTTGTCCGACGTCGCCGACATCCGCATCACCGATGGCCCGCCGATGCTGCGCAGCGAGAACGCGCGGCTGTCGGGCTGGGTATACGTGGACATTCGTGGCCGCGACCTGCGCTCGGCGGTACACGCGATGCAGCGTGTGGTCGCCGAGAAGGTCGTCTTGCCGGCGGGTTACTCGATTTCATGGTCGGGCCAGTTCGAATTCCTGGAGCGCGCCACTGCCAAGCTGAAGGTCGTGGTGCCGTTCACGTTGCTGATCATTTTCGTGCTGCTGTACCTGACCTTCAAGCGCTTCGACGACGCTCTGCTGGTCATGGCCACGCTGCCTTTTGCGCTGGTCGGCGGTATCTGGCTGCTCTGGCTGCTCAGCTACAACCTGTCGGTGGCCGGGGCGGTGGGTTTCATCGCACTGGCCGGCGTGTCGGCCGAGTTTGGCGTGATCATGCTGCTTTATCTGAACCAGGCTTGGGACGCCCGGGTCGCCCAGGACAAGACCAGCCAGGCCGACCTGCTAGACGCAATCCGCGAAGGCGCGGTGTTACGCGTGCGGCCCAAGGCGATGACGGTCGCAGTCATCCTGGCCGGGCTGTTCCCCATCATGTGGGGTACCGGCACCGGAAGCGAGGTGATGCAGCGCATCGCCGCGCCCATGGTCGGCGGCATGATTACCGCACCGCTGTTGTCGATGTTTGTCATTCCCGCGGCTTACCTGCTGATGCGCGGGCGTCGCGAGACACACCAGGCATCACATGGCCACTTGCCGCAGGCCTCGTTATGAGACAACCGGGCTGGTGGCTGGCAATGTTGGATGACTTGCACCAGCAACTCAGCCGCGCCCTAGTGTTTCCCCCAATACCGCGCCTAACGCAAATTCCGGACACTTCGTTTTTCATTCGAACTAAATGGCCGCCGGGCTTTGTTCAGATCACCCTTCACAGGCTTCAACCGGAGACAAACATGCAATTCAAACGAACCCTCGTCGCCCTCGCCCTGGGCTTCTCGGCCGCCGGCTCCTTCGCGCAACTTGTGGTGGGCGTCAGTTACGACGCATTTCAGGAAGAGCGCTGGAAAACGGACGAAGCCGCCATCAAGGCCGAGCTGGCCAAGTCCGGTGCCAAGTACATCATGTCAGACGCTGGCGCGTCGTCCGAGAAACAACTCGCTGACATTGACGGCCTGATAGCCAAAGGTGCCAAAGTGCTGATCATCCTGGGCAAAGACAAAGACGCCATCCTGCCAGCCGTCAACAAGGCCGCGCAGCTAAAAATCCCTGTGATCGCTTATGACCGCCTGTTCGAAGCGCCCGGCGTGACCTACATCACG
>JANLVB010000557.1:0-2630 GCA_031363785.1 Betaproteobacteria bacterium | reverse complement strand
GCCACAACTGGTGATCCTGGACCTGATGTTGCCCGACATGGATGGCCTGGAGGTATGTCGTCGCATTCGTGCCCTGCCCGGCGCGGCGGCCCAGACCCCGCTGCTGATGCTCACTGCCAAGGGGGATCCGATGGACCGCATCATCGGGCTGGAACTGGGCGCCGACGACTACCTGCCCAAGCCCTTTGAGCCGCGCGAGTTGTTGGCGCGCATCCGCGCAGTACTGCGGCGCCACCATGCCGACCCCGTGCAGGCGGTGAACTCGATGCGTTTTGGTTCGCTGGAGATTGACCGCGATGCGCGCAGCGTCACGGTCGCCGGCCGGGACTGCGAACTCACGTCCTACCAGTTTGACCTGCTGCTGGCGCTGGCCGAACGCGCCGGACGCGTCCTGACACGTGACCAGATCATGGGGGCAGTGCGCGGGCGCGAACTCGATGCCTTTGACCGCTCGATCGATGTGCATATGGGTCGTATCCGGGCCGCCATCGAGGTCGACCCGAAGAACCCCAAACGCATCCTGACCGTGCGCGGTGTCGGGTATGTGTTTGCCCGCCAACAAGATTGAGCCGGGTTGCAGACCCATGAAAACTCCCTTGCACCAGCGGCTCTACCTGCGCATCTGGCTGGCCGTCGTGGGCACGGTGGCCGTGCTCGCCCTGTTAGCCGGGTGGCTGGCACGCATGGAGATGGAGCACGACCGTGCGGAACGCCCGCTGCGCGACATCGTGCTGCGCAACTCCGCCGGTGACGTGCTCGGGCAAGCGCCGGCGCGCCCGCTGCGTGTACCCGGCCAGGGGCCAGAGTTCCAGGTCACCATGCGTGATGGCACAACATTGTTCATCCAGCTGCCACGCCGGGGCGACAGGCCGCCCGGCATGGGTCCCCCACCCATGGCGCGGAACCGTTTTCCGTCCAATTTCGCCTGGATGCTCGGCATCGTTGCGGTGGCCGTGGCACTGGGCGCCTATCCGATCGTGCGCCGCCTGACGAAGCGCCTGGAGGCATTGGACGCGGGTGTGCGGCGCTGGGGCGACGGCGATTTGTCGCAGCGTCTGCCTGAGCAAGGGCAAGATGAAGTGGCCAACCTGGCGCAGGGATTCAACGTCGCGGCACAACGCGTGCAGGCGCTCTTGCTGACCCACAAGACTTTGTTGGCGAACGCCTCGCACGAGTTGCGTTCGCCGCTGGCCCGCATCCGCATGGGGCTGGAACTGCTGGGCCCCGACACCCAACCCGGTATCCGCGACGAGCTCACGCGCAACATCCAGGAGCTCGACCAGTTGATCGAAGAAATCCTGCTCGCCAGTCGGCTGGATGCGCGCGAAGCCGACCTGGGCACAGTGGAAGCCGTCGACCTGCTGGGCTTGGCTGCCGAAGAATGCGCACGTGCCGGCGCCGAGCTGCAAGCACCAACGCCAGGTATTGCCCTGGTGGTGCGGGGGGTGGCCAAACTGCTGCGTCGCATGGTCCGCAACCTGCTAGACAACGCGCACCGCCACGGCGCCGGCAGCGCCTCGGTCGCGGTATCGGCAGCAAAAGGCTTGGTCACTCTGACTGTCAGCGACCGTGGGCCGGGCGTGCCGGTGGCTTTGCGTGAGCGCATATTCGAGCCGTTTTATCGCTTGCCTGGAGCGTCCGAGCGCGACGGCGGAACGGGCCTCGGGCTGGCACTGGTCAAATCCATCGTGCTGCGCCATGGCGGTACCGTACGCTGCGTCGAGCGAGCCGGCGTGGGCGCTTGTTTTGAAGTCGAGTTGCCGCAAGATCGGCTCGCAGACGGTCAGTAGTGGCCCACGACACGTCGCAAAACGCCAAAAATTCCCGCTTTGTGCGGCTTGTCGCGCTGCGTCCACCCAATGGGGGATGGTCAGCCGGTCGGACAGAAGCTAGAGTTCAATTCACTGCTGTCACAGTTACAGGCAACCCGGCACACCGACCGGGACGCCAAAGCGCTCAGGGTCTCCAACGATGTCCTTTCGAGGACTTTTCAAATGCCACCGCAAGGTGGCTTTTTTTTGTCAACGCACATCCAGCCCGGTCATATATACCTTGCCATCCAGAACCGTGTCTGCAGCGAGGGACGTTTCCACGTTGCCGCGGGCAAATCGCGCCGCGGTCAGAAACCCACTTCCTTTTGGTGGCGCACCGCGAGGATCGTGATGGCATCCGGGTCGATGCGGTAGCGCGCCACATAACCACTGTCACCGAAGTCGATCACCCACTCTCTGAACTCCTCAGGCATGTCCTCGATGGGACGACCGATCCCGGGTTGATGCCCCAGAACTTTCACCGCTTGCCGCACGGTCATGATGGCGCGCTTGGCCGCGTCGACGTTCTTGCCTGCAAGGAAGCGATAGAGGCGCTGCACGTCGAGCAGCGCCCGTGGCGACCAAATCAGACGTGACATCCAGGCGGCTCGGTGTCTTTACCAAGCTCGAGCTCAGCCAACCAAGTATCGGCTTCGTCGGCGGTCACATGCAGGCCAGTGCTACGGTACTCGTCCCATGCCTTGAGCGTGTCCTGCCGAAAGGCCTCGCGCTTTTCTTCGCGCTCGACATACTGGGTGATTGCCTCGCGCATGAGCCAGTGCGCAGTGCGATGCCGGGCATCGGCCAAGCGCTTCAGAC
>JANLVB010000411.1:0-2776 GCA_031363785.1 Betaproteobacteria bacterium | reverse complement strand
GGTGGCCAGGCGCAGCCAGGTCCTGGCAAAGTTGCCACCCCGCGCCGCATAAACCCAGCTGGTGCGCAGAATCAGATGGCGCGGGCAGGTGGCCACCGCCTGCTCACCTTCGAGCTTGGTTCTGCCGTAGACACTGAGCGGGGCGGTCGCATCACCCTCCAGCCATGGCCGGTTGCCACTACCATCAAACACATAATCTGTCGAGTAATGCACCAGCCAGGCGCCGCAGCGCTGTGCTTCGGTGGCGAGCACGCCCGGCGCCAGTGCGTTCAGCGTGCGGGCGAACTCCGGCTCGGCCTCTGCCTTGTCTACCGCCGTGTGGGCAGCGGCGTTCACGATCACGTCAGGTGCGACCCGGCGCACGGTGTCTGCCAGCCCGCCCAGGTTGCTGAAGTCGCCACACAGGCCCTGCGGGTTGGCAGCAGCGTCGAAGTCCAGCGCCACCAGCTCACCCAGCACCGCCAGGCTGCGCTGCAACTCCCACCCCACCTGACCGCCGCGGCCAAACAGCAGAATTTTCATGCGCTGGCGCTTTGGCCGTATTGCTTGCTCAGCCAGTCGCGGTACGAGCCGCTTTGCACGTTAGCGACCCAGGCCTGGTTGTCCAGATACCACTGCACGGTCTTGCGGATGCCCGACGCGAAGGTTTCCGCCGGCCTCCAGCCCAGTTGTTGCTCGATCTTGCGTGCATCGATGGCATAACGCCGGTCGTGCCCCGGGCGGTCAGTGACAAAGGCAATTTGCAGGTGGTAGGGTTTGCCATCAGCGCGTGGGCGCAACTCGTCCAGCAAGGCGCATACGGTGTGCACGATGTCCAGATTGGGCATCTCGTTCCAGCCGCCCACGTTGTACGTCTCACCCGGCTGGCCGGCTTCCAACACCCGGCAAATGGCACTGCAATGGTCTTTCACATACAACCAGTCGCGTATCTGCTGGCCGTCGCCATAGACCGGCAGGGGTTTGCCGGCCAGCGCGTTGACGATCATCAGCGGAATGAGTTTTTCCGGAAAGTGCAGCGGCCCGTAGTTGTTGGAGCAGTTGGTGGTGAGCACCGGCAAGCCATAGGTATGGTGGTAGGCGCGCACCAGATGGTCACTGGCCGCCTTGGAGGCCGAATAGGGGCTGTTGGGCTGGTGGCGGTGCTCCTCGGTGAAGGCCGCCTCGCCCTTGGCCAGCGACCCGTATACCTCGTCGGTGGAGACATGCAGCAATCGAAACCCCGTCTTGTCTGCCTCGGCCAGGCCGCCCCAATAGGCGCGCAGCGACTCCAGCAGGTTGAATGTGCCCACGATATTGGTCTGGATGAACTCTGCCGGGCCATGGATCGAGCGGTCCACATGGGACTCGGCAGCAAAGTTGACGACTGCGCGTGGTCGGTGCGCGCTCAGAAGGCTGGCAAGCAGCGCAGCATCCCCAAAGTCGCCATGTACGAACAGGTGGCGCGCGTCACCATCGAGACTGGTGAGGTTCTGCAAATTCCCCGCGTAGGTGAGTTTGTCCAGATTGACAATTGTCTCGTCGCTGGAGGCCAGCCAGTCGATCACAAAATTGCTGCCGATGAAGCCGGCGCCACCGGTGACAAGTATGGTCATGTGAGAGGTTCCATATCTGCAAACGCTTTACCCGCCCGGTCCTTGGCCGACAACACCGGCGTGTTGCCATTCAGCGGCCAGTCTATGGCCAGGGTCGGATCGTCCCAGGCGATACAACGCTCGTGTTCAGGCGCGTAGTAATCGGTGGTTTTGTACATAAAGTCAGCGCTGTCGGACAGCACGAGAAACCCGTGCGCCAGCCCGGGTGGCACCCAGAGTTGGTGCTTGTTGGATGCGGACAACACGGCTCCGGCCCATCGCCCAAATGTAGGCGACTCGGGCCGAATGTCCACGGCCACATCGAATACCTCCCCGGCCACCACGCGTACCAGCTTGCCTTGGGGTTGTACCACTTGGTAGTGCAGGCCACGCAACACGTTGCGCGCCGAGCGCGAGTGGTTGTCCTGCACAAATTGCAAGTCGAGCCCGGTCGCGGCGTGGAAGGCGCGCTGGTTGAAGCTCTCGAAGAAAAAGCCGCGGTCGTCGCCAAAGACCTTCGGCTCCAGCAGCAACACGTCGGCGATGGCGCTGGGCGTGATTTTCATGCCGGCGCCTTGTCGCGCAGCAACCGCAGCAGGTATTGCCCGTAGCCGGACTTGGCCAACGGCGCGGCCAGCTTCTCCAGCTGGGTGTCGCTGATCCAGCCCTGGCGCCAGACGATCTCTTCCGGCGCCGCCACCTTGAGGCCCTGCCGGTTCTCAATCGTGTGGATGAACTGGCTGGCCTCCAGCATCGACTCATGCGTGCCCGTATCCAGCCATGCGTAACCGCGACCCATTGTCTGCACGTCCAGGCTACCTTGCTCCAGGTAGAGCCGGTTCAGGTCGGTGATTTCCAGCTCGCCGCGGGCAGACGGTTTTACCCGACGCGCCAGCTCAACCACTTGATTGTCATAAAAGTACAGGCCGGTGACGGCAAAACGCGACTTGGGCTTGAGTGGCTTTTCTTCAATGCTGATGACCCGGCCGGTCTTGTCGAACTCGACCACACCATAACGCTCCGGGTCTTGCACTTCATAAGCGAACACCGTGGCGCCATGGGTCTTGTGCGTCGCCTTGTCCAGCAGCGCCACGAAGTCATGCCCATAAAAAATGTTGTCTCCCAGCACCAGGGCGCTGCTGGAATCGCCGAGGAACTTCTCGCCGATCAGAAACGCCTGCGCCAAGCCGTCGGGCGAGGGCTGC
>JANLVB010000392.1:0-4196 GCA_031363785.1 Betaproteobacteria bacterium | reverse complement strand
GGTGGCCATTTCCAGAGACGGCGTACAGATGGCCAGCGGCAAATTCATACCCAGCAGCCTGGTGGTCTGGGCAGCCGGCATCCAGGCACCCGGCTTCCTGCGCGGACTTGACGGCCTGGAGAGCAACCGCATCAACCAGTTGCTGGTGTCGCGCACACTGCAGACCAGCCGTGACCCGGCGATCTTCGCACTTGGCGACTGTGCTGCCTGCCCGCAGGGCGACGGCCAGCCGCTGGTGCCACCCCGTGCGCAGGCGGCGCACCAGCAGGCCAGCATGCTGGCCAAATCCATCCCCAACTGGCTCGAAGGCAGACCGTTGCCCGAATTCCGTTACCAAGACTACGGGTCGCTGGTGTCACTGGGTGACTACAGCACCATCGGCAGCCTGATGGGCGCGATAACCAGCGGCTCGGTGTTCATCGAAGGGCACATCGCCAAGTGGATGTACTGGTGGCTGCACAAGCACCACCAGATCGCCGTCAATGGCGTCTTCCATACCTGGCTGGCGACCTGGGCCGAGGCCATCAACTGGGCGCGCAACCCGAGGATCAAGCTGCATTGAGGTCCACTAAGTTAAGCCCTTTCTCGGCTCGGACACCTCGGCGACTTTTTTCTAGACGGCTAGATGTTGAAACTGGACCAGGGTCAACCTTCGCCAAAGGACGGCCACGGTCAACGAAACACCACAGCGCCACTCACCTTGCCCAATCCTGAGTCGAAGCCATAAACACCACCCGCCCGCGTCGCGCCAACGCCAGTGATCACACCGCCGAACGCGTTCGCGAACGGGATGTTGCCCGTGCAGCCTGACGCACATCCGGCGCCGGTGCTGGTGATGGTCGATGCGCTGCCCAGGAAAGCCGTGGTCGAAAACTGGGCCGCTGTGCCGTTGATCGTGAAGGTCTGGCTGGCCAGCGGGACGTTCAGAAGATAGGTCATGGTGCCGCCAGCACCGCCAGTGAAGTTGACGTTCATGCTGCCCGTCACCGAGTTCGGCGTGCCAACCTGTACCACGACGCCAGCGCTGACCGCAGTTGGCGCGGTCGACGCGAAAGAAGTGAAGCCGCGCACGATCGGAATGGACGATACGTTGGCGTTGAGTGCGGCGATGTACTGCAGGTTGGCCACCGCTCCGGGGCTGGACGGGAAGGTGCTGTTGCCCCCAGTCCAGCGGCCCCAGGCGATGATGCCATCGGCGCCGAAGTCTGGCACCACGCCGGCGCTGACACCGATGGCCTGGCAGCAGTCGGCGTATTGCGTCATCGCCCCTTGCGCGTTGAACGTGAAAGTGCCACCGATCACGCCAGCGCTCTGGCCGCCGCCGGTATTGTTCAAAACAAGCGGGAAAGGACCGGGGCCATTGGCCAATGGAATTGGCGCGGGCGGCGCCACCGGCACCACCGGAACCACCGGAATCACTGGGACGCCGACAACAGGGGCGGGTTCAGCCGCGGCAATCGAACCGCTTCGCCCGCCGTCGGTGCGTTGTTCGGAGACGACGAAGGCCGGCAGAGCGGTCGATGCGGTCGGCGGCAGGCGCGCCGGCGCAAACGCAAGCACCGGCTGGGTTGTCGCATCGGGCGTAAAGCCCGACTGACCCGACCCCACATTGAGACAGCCGCCTGTGTTGCACAAGGCGACGGTGCCGTCAGTGACGTTGACCCGGGTGCCCGCATCGGCGGTCACCGCAAACTCGGTGCCTCTGATGCCGATGGTTGCCGTGGGCGTTGAAAGGCGGTAACCATTGCGATTGACGCGCCCGATCGAACCAGTCACGGTGCGCAGCCCACCACGCAGCAGACCCAGAAAGCCGCGCTCCTCGCCCGCATTGGCGCCAGCCGTTGTGTACGCGTCGAGTCGCAGCAGGCTTTGCGGCTGCAGCGAGATGAAAGCGCCGTCAACCATGCGCAACTGCATTCGCCCTTGACCTGTTTCAATGCTGTCGCCCGTATTCAACACCGCGCCGCGCTGCGCTGGCCGCGCCTGCCCGGAAGGCGCACGGATGGAAGCGTCGCCCGAAGCAAACTCCACCGTGCCCGCGGTGCTTGTCTGCGCATGACTCGGGCTCGCCTGGACGGCGAGTAGCAGTGCCGCAACGGCGGCGGAACGAAGACCATGAATGACTTGCATGTTCGAGTGCCTCATCAAAACTCACGGCGCAGAAGCAACGAAGCCACGCTGCGGCCGAACGCATAAATGGCAATATTCGAATCGTTGTTGTTCAAAGACACCTGCGGGCTGAGCCGCCAGGACGGCGCGACCGCGTAATGCGCACCAACAACCAGCGTGGCCTGACGGTCCTGCCGCGCGCGGTTGAAAAGCGGTTCGGTTCCACCGTAGCGTCGATCTTCATACGATCCGGTAGCGAACAGTGCAAGCGGAGCACTGACCTGCCATTGCCCTCCAGCGCGCACACCGAAGAATTCGTGACCCAGGTGCGGCGCGCCGCTGCTCCGAACGTCCTCCTGTCCGCCATAGACCGAAGCGAAGATGACGGGGCCGGTGGCGAGCGCGAGCGCGTAGCCGCCTCCCGCAAGGTAGCGATTCGCGTTGCGTATCGCGTTGCCGTGGTAGTCCAACCGGGTCGCCTGCAGGAAAACCGAGGCCTGCTCGCGCGTACTGAGGTTCAGCTGCCATTGGCCGATGGCGCCCCAAGCATCGCGAAACCTGCTACCACCGACCCAGTTCGCCGACGCCTGCGCGGCAACGCTGTAGACACTTGTACCAATGGTCTTGGAGACACCGGCGCTGGCGTCAACCAACCCGGTTTCGAAGCGGTCTTGGCTCTGATTGAACGTGTGGTTGGATGCGAGATTGGCGGCAAAGGCGAGGTCCGGGGTGAGCGGCACGCGCAGATTGGCACCGGCACCGGCCTGCAAAAAGTTGTCGTGCGCACGCCGGCTCCCTGGCGCGAGCGTGAAGGCCAGACCGCCAAACGCAGGAATCGCGACCGCACTGCTTGAGGTGGCACTGTTTACATTGGTATCGTGGCCCAGGCCTGCCTCGACGTAACCCCGAAGCTGCGTCGTCTGCTGCGACTGCAATTGGCTGATTGCGCCCAGCAAGCGATCCACTGCCGCGGCGGCGTCCGCCGGGATCGCCGTAGCGCGGACCTGGGCGAGTTCGGCGCGGGCGTTTTCAGCCTCGCCAACGGCGAGGTAAGCGCGCCCGATCTCGGCCCGCGCCAGGGCGTTACCTGGCTGAACGGCAAGCACACGCTCCAAAGCGAAGATGGCGGCGGAAAAACGGCCAGAATCCAGTGCTGTGATTCTGAGCAGGTAATCGAAGTCAGGATCGCCGGCGCGTGCGACCTCCAGCGGAGCCAGCAAAGCATAAGCGGCTTGCGAATTGCGCTCAGCCACAAGTTTTCGCGCCTGCTCGAGCGCGGGGTCGGACTGTGCAAACGCACAAGCCGCGACCAACAACAAGACGCCGGACAAACCCTGGCGGGTCGTTCGGGCCAACCCGCTGGGCTGCCATTTGAGGGGGATTGACGACATCAGGCACTCTCCACAAACGTTGAATGACATTCTCGCTCACGGTCTGTTGTCTACTGAGAACACAACAAACGACAAATTGCATATTTGTGCAACTTTCCGCCGCCCGGCGAACTACCGCGCTTGGGCGACCAGCGTCCCGGACCATGCACCAGTGTGCCGCTCGCTAAGGGCCTGAGAAGCATGTTTGGAGCCGTCACGTCAAGCCTGGCCGGGACGTTCACTCTAACTGCAAAAATCCCTCTCGTCCATCACACTTCTTGACAAGGACTGGCGCGCAGTTCGACCGCGATCGTGCACCTCAGAACGATGCCACAACTACCCACAAGCCAGGCAGTGTCACGCGACGAATGGATCTGCAGCCCGTCAAAACCGGCCGCCTCAATTACGCCCACAATCGCATCGGCATTCAACGGCCCGTACAGGTGCGGAAACAGCTGATCGCGCTCGAAGGCGGCCGGGCCACCCGGTTTGCGGGTAGACACGGGCGCCTCAAAACGCAGCGGCGCTGTGAGCAGCGCCGGGTCAACCACCAGCAAGACCAGATCGGAGCGCCCCGGGTAAAAGGCCTTTAATACGGCCTGCACCTGGTGCGCCTGCGACAGGTGAATAAAACCCTCGCTGGCCAGGCTGGGTGCGCAATGTGCGCCACTGGCACGGGCAGCGGCAAAATCGGCCGCAGTACTGATGTGAAAAATG
>JANLVB010000381.1:0-1662 GCA_031363785.1 Betaproteobacteria bacterium | reverse complement strand
CACTGGGCGAGATCAAAGCTGGCATACCGGCCATTGCGGCCGAGTTGGACCGCGAGACCATGAACATGATCGTTCAGCAACTGGGCCTTGTGGTTGTCAATCCCGAGGACACCGACCCATGAAAAAAATCGCCATCGCCTTTGCCGTCCTGGCCCTGGCCGGTGGCGCAGCCTTTGCCGCGCAGCGGCGTGCAGGGGCCAGCGACGAGGCGCCAAGCGCTGAGCCGATCAACCTGGGCGATGCTGGCCAGCCTTGGTATCGGCCGGATCGGGCCAACGACGCCACCTATTCACTGCCCACCGTCAACACCGTGCAGCCAACCGAATGGGCCGCGCACAACCAGGCAGAGACCGCCGCAAAGGAGGACGCCATGGCCTACGTACCGCAGCCCAACCAGGCGGGCAACCTTAAAGCCATGCAAGAGGCCATCGCAGCAGCTGAGGGCACGGCCAACCAGGGCGACCCTTACCGCGTGTGCTTTGGCTACAAACACACCATCCGGAGCCTGGCCGATCACCCGGCCGTCACCGGTGAATGGCGCGGTGAGCCCTTGAGTGATGCCATATGCGCCGGTGCCGGCTTCGGGCCTGGCTGCGTCAGTACGGCTGCGGGCAAGTACCAGATCATCAAGCCCACTTGGCTGGCCTGCAAGCTGGCATTGCGCCTGCCAGATTTCAGCCCGGCAAGCCAAGACCGCGCATGCGCCTGGCTGATCGAGCGCCGCGGCGCCATGCCTGACCTGGTGGCCGGGCGCTTCGCCGCCGCCGTCAAAAAAATGCGCAAAGAATGGGCCAGCTTGCCGGCTGCAGGTTACGGGCAGGGCGAGCGATCGCTTGAATGGTTGGCTGCGCGCTTCGAGCAAGCTGGCGGCGTGGTCACAGCATGAGCGCAGAAAACAAGATCATCGGCCTGGCCCTGCTGGGCACGGCTGCGCTGCTGTATTTTGGCTACCGCAAGGCCGCCGGCGCGGCGGGAGACTTGGTGGACTCAGCAAAACAGACTGTGGCCGGCGCGACCGCTGCCGTGCAGACGGCATGGGCGAACAACGTGACCGCGCCGCTGGAGGAAGCCCGAGCCTACAACCAGGGCGCGACCTGGCACGCAGAGTCCAACGGCCCGCGCGTGCCCACGGAAAAGCAAATGCTGTACAGCGACGCCGCATACAGCGGCAACGACCCGATCTCCGGTTTACCGGTTGCAGATGGCGAGTGGTACTCCAACCCTGAGGCCATGCGCTACGAGAACGAGCGACGCGCGCGCGGTGCCTTGCCCGCCTACACCAGCACCAACGGCGCGGCGTTCGGTGTGTTCCCCAACGTCGGCATGATGGTGGCCGACAGAAACGACTTGCAGCTGATCCGCCAGCGCGGGCGGATCGCGGGGGGCAGGTAAATGTGGGCCGCACTCCTGCCAGCACTGGCAAGCATCATTGGCAAGCTGATCCCCGACCCGGCGCAGCGCGCTGCGGCCCAGCTCGAGCTGATCCGGCTGCAGCAGGCCGGGCAACTGGCAGAGCTGCAGGCGGCAGTGGGTG
Organism: Betaproteobacteria bacterium; assembly: GCA_031363785.1. GTDB lineage: Bacteria > Pseudomonadota > Gammaproteobacteria > Burkholderiales > Burkholderiaceae_C > CAISIP01. The sequence goes on along the minus strand of JANLVB010000381.1, from coordinate 128 downwards.
TCATCGTGGCGGAGGCATCGGGCAACTGGCTGCAGCGCTCCTGGCGCCCGCTCATGATGCTGACCTTCACCGCGCTGATAGTCGCCCGCTGGTTGGGCTGGACGGCACCCAATCTCGCGCCATCGGAG
>JANLVB010000380.1:0-2208 GCA_031363785.1 Betaproteobacteria bacterium | reverse complement strand
GTGCGCTGGCAGGCCGATGGCGGCTGGAGGGCGGTGCAGAAGAATGGCGACGATGTTGCCGAGGACGCTGTTATCGAACTGCTGGACGTGGCCGAGGCGCGATATGTGTCGCGCGGCGGCCTCAAGCTGGAAGCTGCGTTGCAACACACCGGCCTGACGGTCCAGGGCTTGGCCTGCCTCGATGTCGGGCAGTCCACCGGTGGCTTCACCGATTGCCTGTTGCGCGCCGGGGCGGCCCATGTGGTGGGAGTGGACGTGGGTTTTGGGCAATTGCACGAGCAGTTGCGCTCGGACCCGCGTGTCACCTGCCTGGAGCGCGTGAATGCCCGGCAGTTGTCGGAGTCGGACCTTGAAAGCGGCCTCGCCGCCCTGACTGCGGCGGGCCTGGAGGGTGGTCACTTTGACCTCGTGGTGGGTGACCTGTCCTTTATTTCGCAAACCCTGGTTTTGCCCGCTCTGTTGCCATGGCTCAAGCCGCTCGCGTCGCTGTTGATGCTGGTCAAGCCGCAGTTCGAGTTGCAACCTGGGCAAGTAGGCAAGGGCGGCTTGGTGACGGATCGGCAGCTATTTGCCGTCGTTGAAAAGCGCATCCGGGCGGCGCATGCGGCGCTCGGTTTGCGTGTGCTGGCGTATTTCCCGTCGGCCATCCATGGTGGCGATGGAAACCATGAGTTTTTTGTGCATTCGATGCGTTTGCCGGAGGCCCCGCAATGACCACCACTTCCAATTTTCCGGTGAGCCTGGAGTTTTTTCCTGGCCGTACCGTGGATGGCGCCGAGAAGATTCGTGCCGTGCGCCGTGACCTGATGGCGCTCAAGCCCGACTTCTGCTCGGTGACCTATGGCGCTGGCGGCTCGACGCAGGACGGCACTTTCGGCGCCATCACCGAGATGTTGGCCGAGGGACTGCACGCGGCACCGCATTTTGCCTGTGTCGGAGCGACGCGCGACGATGTGCGCAACCAGCTCGGTGTGCTGAAAACCATGGGGGTGAAACGCATCGTGGCGTTGCGCGGCGACATGCCCAGCCCTTACGGCGCCGAGGGTGAGTTCCGCCATGCCTGTGACCTGGTGGAGTTCATTCGCGATGAAACCGGAGACCATTTCTTTCTGGATGTGGCGGCATATCCCGAGACCCATCCGCGCTCGCGCAGCCCGGAGCATGATTTGCACGCCTTCGCCATGAAAGTCAAGAGCGGTGCCAACGCCGCCATTACCCAGTATTTCTATAACCCTGATGCCTACTTCCGCTTCGTCGACGACGCCCGGCGCATGGGTGTCAACGTGCCGGTGTTGCCGGGCATCATGCCGATCACCAACGCCAGCCAGCTGATGCGCTTCTCGGACATGTGTGGCGCCGAGATTCCGCGCTGGATACGGCTGCGCCTGCAGGCTTACCGCGACGACATCGCGTCCATTCGTGCCTTTGGCCTCGATGTGGTGACGGCGATGTGCGCCAAGCTGCGCGACGGCGGCGCACCGGCATTGCACTTCTACACCATGAACCAGAGTGGCCCGGCGCTCGAGATCTGCCGCCGATTGGGCATTGCAAACCCGCTAGACTGATGACCATGAAGATTCTTTTGACTGGCGCGGCCGGCTTTATCGGCATGACCACCTCGCTCCGACTGTTGGCGCGCGGTGACGAACTGGTGGGGCTGGACAACCTGAACGACTACTACGACGTCACGTTAAAAGAGCGGCGGCTGGCGCGCCTGACGCCGCACAGCAACTTCCGCTTCGTGAAAATGGACGTGGCAGACCGCCCCGGCATGGAGCAGCTGTTTGCAGCTGAAAAGTTTGATCGCGTCATCCACTTGGCGGCTCAGGCCGGGGTGCGGTATTCACTGCAAAACCCGCATGCCTATATCGATAGCAATATTGTCGGGTTTACCAACATTCTGGAGGGTTGTCGGCACACCAGCGTGCAGCATTTGACCTATGCCTCGAGTTCCAGCGTCTATGGCGGCAATACCAAGATGCCGTTCTCCGAACACGACAGCGTGGACCACCCGGTCAGCCTGTACGCGGTGACCAAGAAGGCGAACGAGTTGATGGCCCATACCTACAGTCACCTGTATGGCCTGCCGACCACCGGACTGCGTTTTTTCACCGTGTACGGTCCCTGGGGCCGGCCCGACATGGCGATGTGGCTCTTCGCCGACGCGATCGTGCGCGGGCAGCCGATCATGCTGTTCAACCACGGCAA
>JANLVB010000279.1:0-2322 GCA_031363785.1 Betaproteobacteria bacterium | reverse complement strand
CGAAAGCGCAGGCAGTCAGCGATGTAGTCGGGGATAGTTGACCGCAGCGGCCCGTCGTTGATCTGCAGCACGAAAACCCGTTTGGCCTCGATGCTAAGCAACGACGCCAGCCCGCCGCCGCGGAACACATGCCAGCTATCGACACAAAACCCGAGATTGGCCTGACTGCCGGCCAGATCGATCAGCCGTTGCGCTGTGGGAGCATCGGGTACGTCGGTCGGCGGCAGAAACTCGATCGCCAGTTGTGTTTGCGGCAGCCGTCGGGATGCTTTTGCCAGCCATTGCGCGCAGGCGGCAAAGTCCAGCCTGCCGGGTTCCAGAGGTGGGGTCACCTGCACCCGCGGCGCGCCAAAGGCCTCGACCATCTCGGCGGCCGCTTGCAGCAAGTCGTCGCGCAGAAAGCGCATCGGTTCGATCTCGCTCACCCGCATTCCATGATCGGCCAGCAACTGCCGCACACGGCTTGCGCCCCAGCCGCTGTCCTGCATCTGTTGCCACTGGTCGGCGCGCAAGGACAAGCCGTCGAAGCCGGCTGCGGCTGCTGCGGCCACGCGTTCTGGCAATGACGCGTGCCGCATGCTCATGAAACCGAGGTTGATTTCGCGCTGCAGAAACATGCCGCAAGCGTAACCGGCTTTGGCGCGATGTACTGCTGGCGTGCCCGTGCCGGGCGTGACACACCGGGCGTGACAGTTTGTGGCGGGCGCGGTTTCCTGCATAGAATTGGTCGTACATGGTGCGCAGGCGCCCCGTTATTTGTCACTCGACCAACTGGAACATCGATTTGGTGTAGTCCCCATGACAGCCCCCATCGCAATGCAGGACGATCTCGCGTTACTTATGCAGCGCGTGGATGCACGACAACAACTCGGCGAGCTGTTGTCGCGTTACGGCATGGCGGTCGACGACCGGGATTTCGATACCCTTGGCCAGCTGTTTGCGCTGGCTGGCGAGTTTCACGGCGTGGTTGGCCGCAGCCAGATCGTCGACTATTACCGCGCCCGCACGGCGACGTTCACCACCAGCTCGCACTACGCGCTGACCTGGCACTTTGATTTTGAATCCGATGCGTTGGCCAGTGGCGTCGTCAATGCCCACGCGGAATTGTGTATCGGTGGCAAGACCATGAGGCTCGCCCTGCGTTACCTGGACCGTTACGTCAAGCAGGATGGGCGCTGGATGTTTCTGGTGCGCCGATTGAAGTTTCGCTACGTGCTGCCCTTTGACGAAGTCGCCAATGGGCTCGATGACCCCATGCGGGTCCGCTGGCCGGGTACGTCGGCGCAGCGGGCCGACCTGCCCGATACCTTGCAAACCTACCTCGACAGCAGGCGCCAGCATGCGCTGCCTGCTGTCCCACCCAACGCCTGAAACTGGGGGACTTCCATGCAACCACTCCGATCACTGTCCATCGAGGAGTTCGACCCTGAGCTGCGCCAGATGCTGGCCGCAGACCAGAAGACCGAACGCGAACTGCGTCCCACCAGCATACGGGCGCACCATCCCGAGCTTGCCAAGGCCTTTCTCCGGTTTGGCGGCGCACTCAAGCTGCACTCGGTGTTGTCGGCGCGCCTGCGCGAACTGGTGCGCCTGCGCATAGCTTTCCACAATCAGTGCCGTAGTTGCATGGCCATGCGGTATGCCGACGCAGTGGATGCGGGTGTCACGGAGGATCTGGTGTGTTCACTGGAGCAGCCGCAGGAGGCCACAGACCTGACAGCTGCCGAGCGTGTTGCGCTGCGTTACGCAGACTTGCTGGCCACCAACCACCTGGCGGTGGATGACACCCTGTATGGCCAGCTCAAGGAGCACTTCACTGAAATGGAGATCGTCGAGCTTGGGATGGTCTGCGCGGTGTGTATTGGGGTTGGGCGCCTTTCAGCCACCTGGAACATGACCGAAGACCTGCCAGACCGGTTCAGGGGCGCCGGTGACGATCCGGTCACACCCTGGGGCCCGGATGCCTGGACAACCCACCGGGTCGCTGCGAAAGTTTGAGCGCCGCTGACGCTGGCGGTTGTGATCGTCGGGATTCAGAAGTGGCTCCACTCAAATTTGCGGGGCCACTTCTGCCGGCAGCGTGACCTCCAGCAATTGCAGGTCTGCACTGCACTGGCCCAGGCCGTACGCGGTGCCGCCCGGAATCGTGATGCAGTCGTCCGGCCCCAGGGTCTCGGACAACTTGCCGCAGCGAATCGTCACCTTGCCACTGAGTACGAAATAGAAGCAGAGCTCGGTGTCGTGGGCCTGTTGCGTTTGCGCCCCCTGGCCCACCGGACGCACCACCCGTACGCCGGCCAGCCCGTCGGTTGCCGGGCCGAT
>JANLVB010000273.1:0-14320 GCA_031363785.1 Betaproteobacteria bacterium | reverse complement strand
AGCGTGTCCTGCCGAAAGGCCTCGCGCTTTTCTTCGCGCTCGACATACTGGGTGATTGCCTCGCGCATGAGCCAGTGCGCAGTGCGATGCCGGGCATCGGCCAAGCGCTTCAGACGTGCCTTGGTGTCGTCATCAATCTTGATCGCCACAGGGCGAATGGCAGCAGCAGTCATGGCTATTTCCCCAGAAGTATCTCAGGGTATTACCTTACCATACCTGCCCGTCTTCAGTCGCCAGAAATAGAGAACCGACTGCGGCACTGTCAAACCCCAGCGCTCGCGCAATCATCCTGTTCAGCGCCAGGGTGAACGGCGTCGGCTGCTCGCCCGGGTGGGCGCTGCAGATGCGCCAGATCCTGTCGGCTTGCGCACTCGCGATTTGTGGCGAGCAAAGCACCACCACTGCGGCGACGCAGGTGCGTCGCTTCATTGAGTTGCCCCGGCCGCGCGCAGCACCAGCCGCGACCGCAGGAACAGGAACAGGAGGTCGACCAAAAACGGCGCAGTAAAGTCCATCCTCAGTGATGCGCCTCGAAGTGCTCCCCGGCCTTGAGCCGGTAGACCATGCTGCAGTAAGGGCACTTGGCTTCGCCGGTGCGCGCCACGTCCAGGTACACCTTGGGGTGGCTGTTCCAGATCTTCATGGCCGCCTTCGGGTTGGGGCAATACACACCGCCTTGCAGGTTCAGGTCGGCGGCCAGCAACTCAACCGGTGTGGTGGTCGCCATGCTCAGACCCTGCTCAGCCAGTGGTTGTATTTCGGGTTGCGGCCGTTGACGATGTCAAAAAAGGCGCTTTGTATCTTCTCGGTGATCGGTCCGCGTGAGCCCTGGCCCAGCGTGATGCGGTCGAGTTCGCGGATCGGCGTTACCTCAGCTGCGGTGCCGGTGAAAAAAGCCTCGTCGCTGATATATACCTCGTCGCGGGTGATGCGTTTTTGCACCAGCTCCAGGCCCAGGTCTTTGCAGATGTGCATGACGGTGTTGCGGGTGATGCCGTTGAGCGCGCCGGCCGACAGGTCGGGCGTGCAGACGACACCGTCCTTCACCACAAACAGGTTCTCGCCCGCGCCCTCGGACACAAAACCACTCGCGTCGAGCAGCATCGCCTCGTCGTAACCGTCTTCCGTGGCCTCCATGTTGGCCAGGATCGAATTGGTGTAATTGCTCACCGCCTTGGCCTGTGTCATGGTGATGTTGACATGGTGCCGCGTGTAGCTCGAAATCTTCACCCGGATGCCGTTCTTCAAGCCGTCCTCGCCCAGGTAGGCACCCCACGGCCAGGCCGCAACCATCAGGTGGATGGTGTTGCCCTTGGGGCTGACGCCGAGTTTCTGCGAGCCGATCCAGGTCAGCGGGCGCAGGTAACAGCTCTCCAGCTTGTTCTCCCGCACCACCAGTTTTTGCGCCTCCATCACCTGCTCGTGGGTGAACGGGATCTGCATGCGCAGGATCTTGGCGCTGTTGAAGAGCCGCTCGGTATGCTCCTTCAAGCGGAAGATTGCCGTGCCGTCGACCGTGTTGTAGGCGCGCACCCCTTCAAAGGCACCGCAACCATAGTGCAGGGTGTGGGTCAGTACATGGATCTTGGCGTCGCGCCAGTCGACCAACTGGCCGTCCATCCAGATTTTTCCGTCACGGTCTGCCATGGAGGGGGGTAGGGTGGTCATGGGGGTTCTTTCTGCTGATTGGGAAGGCGGGGCAAAGTCGGATTTTAAGGGCTCGGATCGGAGGCATCAGGGCGCCACAGCTCCCACTTGGCCAGCTTGCCGCCGATGAACTCGCAGGTCACGTGCGACTGCGTGTTGTCGGTCCAGCGGTAGATCTCGGGCTGCGCATCCGCCGCAGAGCGTAATTCGCCCAAGGCACGGGTCATGGCCACCACATGCAGCAAGGTCACACCCGTCCGCAATTTGGCATTGAGCATGACGGCACTGGCAACCGAGCCCACTGGCCGTTGGGCAGCGCGCTTGAGCACCTGCACCACGCGGTTGAAATGCAACAGCGCCCACATCACCAGACCCGAGGCCGCTGCCGCGACGCCCGGCCATCCGTACCCGCGATAGGCCAGTACCACAACGGCAACACCCAGCAAGGGTGCCCCGACACGGGAAATCAGGCTTTGAAACTTCGCGCCAAAAATAGTCTGTACTCCCAAAAAAAAGATTGCGCCTGCACCACACCGTGCCGCATTTTCAGGCAACCATGTCAAGCCAGGCCGCGCACCACTTCCATGGCCTGCTCAACCCGCTCAACGGCATGGATGGTCAGACCCTCGATCGCCTTTTTCGGCGCATTGGCCTTGGGCACGACGGCGACTGAAAACCCGAGCTTGGCGGCCTCCTTCAGGCGCTCCTGGCCACGCGGCGCCGGCCGCACCTCACCCGCCAAGCCAACCTCGCCAAATGCGAAAAACCCCTTGGGCAAGGGCTTGCCGCGCAACGAGGAGGTGATCGCCAACAATACCGCAAGGTCAGCGGCCGGCTCACTGATGCGCACGCCGCCCACAGCGTTCACGAAGACGTCCTGGTCCATACACGCCACACCAGCATGCCGGTGCAGCACCGCCAGCAGCATCGCCAGTCGATCGCGATCCAGGCCCACACTCAGGCGCCGTGGCGAGGGGCCGCCGCTGTCGACCAGGGCCTGTATCTCGACCAGCAACGGGCGCGTGCCCTCCAAAGTGACCATGACACAACTGCCCGGTACCGGCTCGCTGTGCTGACTGAGAAAAATCGCGCTCGGATTGCTTACCCCTTTGAGACCGCGCTCGGTCATGGCGAACACGCCGATCTCGTTCACCGCGCCAAAGCGGTTCTTGATCGCCCGCACCAGCCTGAAGCTGCTGTGCGTGTCGCCTTCGAAATACAACACCGTGTCCACCATGTGCTCAAGCACGCGCGGGCCGGCCAACGCGCCCTCCTTGGTGACATGGCCGACCAGCACGACGCAGGCGCCGCCGGCCTTGGCTGCGCGCGTCAGGTGCGCCGCGCATTCACGCACCTGGGCAACGGAACCCGGCGCGGAGGTCAACTGCTCGGAATAGACGGTCTGGATCGAGTCGATCACCGCGATATCGGGTTGCTCCGCCTCCAGCGTGGCCAAGATGCGCTCGAGCTGAATCTCGGCCAGCACCTTGACCGCCGAGCGGTCCAGCCCCAGGCGGCGCGCCCGAAGCGCCACCTGTGCGCCACTCTCCTCGCCGGTCACGTACAGGGTCTTGCGCCCGGAACGCTGCAGCGAATCCAGCGCCTGCAGCAACAGGGTCGATTTGCCAATGCCCGGGTCACCCCCGATCAGCACCACAGCGCCTTCGACGATGCCGCCGCCCAGTACCCGGTCCAGTTCTTCGTGGCCGGTCGGGGTGCGCTGCATGTCCACCGCGTCGATATCGGACAGAACGGTAACCAGCGACGTGGTGGCCAGCGCCTTGATGCGGTTGCGCCCCGGCGCGGCGTGGTCCGCCACCGTCTCCACCAGGGTGTTCCAGGCGCCACAGGCCGGGCATTTGCCCAGCCACTTGGGGCTGATGTCACCACAGTCGCTGCAGGTGTAGTTGCTCTTTTCTTTCGCCATGCGGCCATGTTAGCGGTTGCGCGGTTGAGCGGTTGAGCGGGACCAGCCGTGCACACCACAGCAGCGACACATCGGGCCCGACAGCCGTTTCAACGTGGGTCGGCCAGTGCCTCGGTCTGGCAGGCGAGGTATCCGCTAACCCGCGCTGTCGGGTCCACCGCCAATCGCAACGAGATCGACCGCTTCACAAAGACACTGGCGGAGTTGAAGGACATCTGACATGGCCGATGCGAAGGTGGGGTCGTTGCTCAGCATTTTGAACACTCTCTCAGCGTCCTCCCAGGTAATGCCGTAGTTGAGAAAGTTGCCCCAACCGATGATGTCTGCCTCGGACGCTCCGGCGAACCGCATGATGGCGTACTTCAAATAGATGTGCCAGGCAACGGGAAAGCGCACAGAGAAGCTTGGGGGGACTTGCTGGAGCGGCCACGACTGCTTTCTGTGTGATGCCTGACCGTCACTTCTTGCGCGAACCAGACGGCCGGGACCAAAGGCGAAGAGCGCAGTGTTTTGCCGCCGACTTGAAGTCCTTGTCCGTGCTCAATAGCGTGAGTTCATGGCGCAGGCAGAGCTGGGCAATGAGTGCGTCGATGGTTCCGACCTGAACCCCGCCCCTCCGGCATGCGTTTCTCAGCTCTGCCGCAGCAACGTGATCTGCCCGAGTTGGCTGGACCAGCGGCAGCGCGGCAAACCTCTCGATGATCTGCGCACTGGCCTTGGCGCCTGAGAAGCCCTGGAGCAGTTCTTGCAAAACCAGACCCGTCGTGACGACGACGTCTGCCCCAAGCAGTGCTTCCTTCAGGTGTTGAACTTCCGGTTCAGAAGATTCAGCATCCCGGCGAAGCGCCAAGGACCAAACGCTCGTATCGACAAGCAAGGTCACGTCCGGGACCGTTCGGCCTTGTAGTCAAACGAGTCGTTCCATTCGAGCTTGCCCATGAGTTCGACAACTCGACGCTGCTCGCGACGCGCGATGAACTCTTGCAACGCCATCGTGACGACTGCCTTCTTCGTACGTTCACCGCTGACCTCAACGGCGCGGTCGAGAAGTTCGGGGTCGATTGCGAGATTGGTGGCCATGTGTGACTCCTTACACAGCAGTCTACACAAATCTTCCGTTCAGCGCTACTCCGTCGCTTGACGACTGCGGCACTCGGCGGTCGCCGGAGACGGCCAACAAATGAAATGGACTTCCCCGTCCCAGGCGAGCCGCGCATCTTGCGACATTTCGCCCATTTTCGCGTTTTCATTTAACATGTTAACTAATGGCGCATTCCGCAATCACACCTTTTGCACACCGCAATCTGCCGCGCCAGCTGCTGCAGGCGCGCGACGCGGTGATGGCACACACCCGCCCCTCGCTGCGCAAACACGCCCTGAGTGACCAGCAATGGCGTGTATTGCGGGTGCTGGGGGAACTGGGCACCGTCGACACCGGGCGCGTGGCGCGCGAGGCCTTCATCCTCGGCCCCAGCCTCACTGGCGTATTGGCGCGCATGGAGCGTGATGGCCTGATCAGCCGTGCGCGCGACCCGGTAGATCAGCGCCGCAGCGTGGTCCGGGCAACGGCGCGCGGCAGGGCGCTGGTGCGCGGTTTGTCAACCACCATCGAGTCCCATTACGCGCAGATGGAACAGGTGCTCGGTAAAGAGCGGCTGGCCGACCTGTACGCCCTGCTTGACACCGTGATCAGCATGGAATCCACCCTGGACGCCCCGGCCGTACCCGGGAAACCCAGCGGCACGGCGAAACAGGTGGAGGCATCGGCATGACCACGTTCTGGCCGCAGGGCACGGTTTATGGCAGCTTGCTCAACTTTCAGGCGGAGATTGCCGCCATGGGTGGCCAGGTGCACGCCGCACCGTATCAGGCCCCACCGGTGGCACCCGTGTTGTATGTCAAGACCGCCAATACCTGGAGCGCCAATGGTGCGGTGGTCGCCCTGCCACCAGGCGCATCGCAGCTCGAAGTGGGCGCAACCATCGCCATGGTGATTGGCGCGCCGGTGTTCGATACTCAGACGAGCCGTGCACACAGCAGCGTCGCCGGTTATGTGCTGGTCAATGACCTGTGTGTGCCGCACGCCAGCTTTTACCGTCCGCCGTTGAAGGCCAAATGCCCTGATGGGCTGTTCGGTGTGGGGCCGCAGTGTGTGCCCGCAGCGCAGGCCGGTGACCCGGCGCGCTGGGTGATTGAAGTGTGTATCAACGGTGTGCTGCGACACACGGCGGACTTCTACGGGCTGCTGCGTGATGCAGCCACCCTGCTGGCGGATGTCAGCGACTTCATGACCTTGCAGAGCGGCGACTGGTTGTTGTTGGGCTGTGCTGGCGGCCGACCGCTGGTGGCGACGGGCGACAGCGTGGAAATCCGTGTGGCCAACGGCCCCGAATTCGGCGTCCTGGTGAACCGGCTTGCCGAACACACCTTGGTGGCCGCATGAAACACGCCCGTGTTGCCTGGGCTGGCGCGGTACACGATGCTGTGGAGCGTGACGGGCAGCTGCTGCTGGCCGACGGCCGCCTGGTGCCGCAGGATGGGGTGGTGTGGTTGCCGCCGTTGCCGCCCACGCCGCGTCCGCGCACCATCCTGGCGCTCGGCCTCAACTATGCCGACCACGCCAAAGAGCTGGCCTTCAAGGCGCCCGACGAGCCGTTGGTCTTCGTCAAGGGCGAGCACACCCTGATCGGGCATCGTGGAATTACCCTGCGTCCCCGTGGCGTGCAAAACATGCACTACGAGTGTGAGCTGACCGTAGTGATCGGCAAGACCGCGCGTAAGGTTCCGCGTGCCGACGCGCTCGACCATGTGGCCGGCTACACCGTGGCCAATGACTACGCGGTACGCGACTACCTGGAAAACTGGTACCGCCCGAATCTTCGGGTGAAGAACCGTGACACCGGCACCCCTATCGGACCCTGGATGGTGGATGCAGCCGACATAACCGACCCGATGCAGCTGGCGCTGCAGACCACGGTGAACGGCAAAGTCACGCAAAGCGGCAACACGCGAGACATGATTTTTGACGTGCCGTTCCTGATCGAATATTTTTCCGACTTCATGACGCTGCAGCCCGGCGACCTGATCCTCACCGGCACGCCTGATGGCGTGGTGGATTGCCAGCCCGGCGACGTGGTGGTCACCTCCATCGCCCAGGTGGGTAACCTGGTCAACACGATTGCGGAAGGACCCCCATGAGAATCAACCACCTGATCAACGGCAAGTCCGTTCCCAGTCGGAACTATTTCGAGACCATCAACCCGGCCACGCAGGAAGTGCTGGCCGAAGTCGCACTTGGCGGCGAAAACGAGGTGAACGCAGCGGTGGCAGCCGCCAAGGCCGCCTTTCCGGCCTGGGCCGCCACACCGGCGCCGCAACGCGCCAAGCTGATCCGCAGACTGGGCGAACTGATTGCCGCCGACGTGCCGGCCATCTCCGAGACCGAGACCAACGACTGCGGGCAGGTCATCGCGCAGACGCGCAAACAGCTGGTGCCGCGCGCGGCGGACAACTTCAGCTACTTTGCCGAGATGTGTACCCGGGTCGATGGCCACACCTACCCGACCGAAACCCATCTGAACTACACGCTGTTTCACCCGGTCGGTGTGTGCGCGCTGATTTCACCCTGGAACGTGCCCTTCATGACCGCCACCTGGAAGGTCGCGCCGTGTCTGGCGTTCGGCAACACGGCGGTGCTGAAAATGAGCGAGTTGTCACCCCTGAGCGCCGCCCGGCTCGGAGCGCTGGCGCTGGAAGCAGGCATTCCGGCCGGCGTGCTCAACCTGGTGCACGGCTACGGCGAGGACGCCGGCGAGCCACTGTGCCGCCACCCGGACGTGCGCGCGATCTCGTTCACCGGGTCGACTGCCACCGGCAACCGGATCGTGCAATCTGCCGGGCTGAAAAAGTTCAGCATGGAACTGGGCGGCAAGTCGCCGTTTGTCGTGTTCGACGATGCCGATCAGGCCCGCGCACTCGATGCAGCGCTGTTCATGATCTTCAGCAACAACGGGGAGCGCTGCACCGCCGGGTCGCGCATCCTGGTGCAGCAATCGGTGTATGCCGATTTTGTGCAGAAGTTCACCGAGCGCACCCAACGCATCAGTGTGGGTGACCCGCTGATTGAGGCCACCATCGTCGGGCCGATGATCAGCCAGACCCATCTGGCCAAGGTGCGCAGCTATATCGAACTCGGCCCCAGGGAAGGTGCCACCCTGATGTGCGGCGGGTTGGCGACACCCGACCTGCCGGCGCGGGTGCAGCGCGGCAACTATGTCTTGCCGACGGTGTTTGCCGATGTCGACAACCGCATGCGCATAGCGCAGGAAGAAATTTTCGGGCCAGTGGCGTGTCTGATCCCGTTCCTCGATGAGGCGGATGCGATCCGACAGGCAAACGACATCTCGTACGGATTGTCGAGTTATGTCTGGACGGAGAACATCGGCCGCGCGCTGGGGGTAGACACGCTGGTGGTGTTCGACACGCACTGGCTGGTCAACGCCAGCTACCACATCAACTGCGCGCCGCATTTCCAGGGCCGCTACACCAGCAACGAGCTGCCGCACTTCATCAGCAACCTGCCGTACGAATGCGCAGGCAACCCGGTGTTGGGCAAGCTGCTGGCCAAGGCCGGCACAGAATTTGGCGTCGAGACTCTCGCTCACGATGCAACAACCCTGGCGCCGGAATACGGCACGCTGGTGCCGCTGCGTTACATGAACGCAGACCAGCATTTCAAGGTGGTGTCGGTGTCGGCGCTGTGTATGGCGCACTACCTGGGTGACAGTGCCCGGTTGGGCTGGGCCATGCGGCGCGCCGTGGAGGAGCATTACGACGGCACTGTCGCCTTCCTGGCCAGCGGCTCTTTGTCGCACCGTTTTGCGCAGAACGGGCTGGCACCCGAGTTCGCCTTCAAGGTCTGGAGTCCGTTCCTCGAAGCACTGGACTGCAACGTAGTGCAGATGTGGCAACAGGCCCGGTGGAAGCCGTTTTGCGACATGCTGCCGGAATACGCCGCCAAGGGCCACGGTGAAGGTTTCATGCACGATACCGCCATGTTGCTCGGCTCCCTCGGCTGGTCGGACTACGATGGCCATGCCGACATCATCACGCCGTACTTTGGCGCCTCCGGCACCGGGCAGATCAACGCGGTGTTTCCGGTCACGCCACAATCCGGGCACTGTATTCCGGCCGCGCAGGCGTCTTGTGCTACCGGTTACCAGCCTGTTGGCCGCCTTTAAATAGCCGCCCGCCATGCCCCACCTGGTCATTCTCTATACCCCCAACCTGGAGGCACAAACCGACATGACGGTGTTGTGCCGCAGTCTGGCCGACAGCATGCTGCAGGTGCACGACGACAGCGGCAAACAGGTGTTCCCACCTGGTGGCACGCGCGTGCTGGCGTTTGCGGCGAACCACTATGCGGTGGCCGACGGACGGGCCGACTACGCCTTTGTGTACCTCAATCTGCGCATGGGGCGCGGCCGCAGCGACGCCACGCACAAACGGGCCGGGGACACCCTGCTGCTGGCCACACGGACCCATTTCCAGCCCCTGTTCATGCAGCGGCATATCGGCATCACACTGCAGATCGATGAGGGGGGCGAGGTGTTTGACGCCAAACACAGCAACCTGCACCCGCTGTTCGCCAAACCCTGAGCCCGCGCCTGGAGCCCCGATGTTTTCAGAAACCTTGCGACAGCTTCCATGCCGATTACGGAGCGCTGGGTAACATTGCATTCCGTTTTGTCTGAGGTCACCATGCACACACCTGTCAACAGCTTCAAACTCGCGCTGAAGAACCGCCAGGCCCAGATCGGGCTGTGGGTCAGCATGGCCAACAGTTTCAGCACCGAAATTTGCGCCGGCGCCGGCTTTGACTGGCTGCTGATCGACGGTGAACACGCACCGAACGACCTGCGCAGCATTCTGGGCCAGTTGCAGACCATCGCCGCCTACGACAGCCAGCCGGTATGCCGCATTCCGGTCGGCGACACCGCCTTGATCAAGCAGTATCTCGACCTCGGGGTGCAAAGCCTGCTGGTGCCAATGGTCGACACGCCCGAGCAGGCGGCGGCGCTGGTGCAGGCCTGTCGCTACCCCCCCGACGGCATACGCGGCATGGCGGGCGCCCGCGCCTCACGCTGGGGTCGCCTGCCGCGCTACGCGCTGGAAGCCAATGCGCAGATCTGCCTGCTGGTGCAGGCGGAAACCCGGCTGGCGCTGGCCAACCTGGACGCCATCCTGGCCACCGACGGCATCGACGGCGTGTTCATCGGCCCGGCGGACCTGTCGGCATCGATGGGCCATGTCGGTAACCCGATGCACCCGGAAGTACAAGCCGCAATCGAAGATGCGATCACCCGGATCGCGCGCGCCGGCAAGGCGCCCGGCATCCTGACGGCCGACAACGCGCTGGCCAAACATTACTTGTCACTGGGTGCCCTGTTTGTGGCGGTCGGGCTCGACACGCAATTGCTGGTGCGCGGAACCACCACCTTGCTGGCACAGTTCAAAACCGCGCCGCCAGCCAGCCCCACAGCCGCACCGGCTGACAAGACCTATGGCTGAGGGTACGGACATGCATACCGAAGAATGGCGCGCGCGCACCGAGCTGGCGGCCTGTTACCGCGTCTTCGCCCTGCTCGGCTGGACCGAGATGATCTACAACCACATCACGGTGCGCCTGCCGGACGCCGTGACCGGAGGTGCGCGGCAATTCCTGATCAACCCGTTCGGGCTGCACTACAGCGAGGTGACTGCCAGCAACCTGTTGCGCATTGACGTGCGTGGCCAGGTGCTGGACGGCTCGACCCATGCGGTCAACCCGGCCGGCTTCACCGTACACGCGGCAATCCACCAGGGCTTGCCCGCAGCCCATTGCGTCATGCATACCCACACCACGGCCGGCATCGCCGTGGCCTGCCTGCAGGGCGGGTTGCAACAGACCAACTTTTACAGTGCCCAGCTGCACGACATGGTGGCCTACCATGACTTCGAGGGCATCACCATCCACAGTGACGAAGCGCCGCGCCTGCTGGCCAGCATCGGCAAGCGGCCGGCGGTTATTTTGCGTAACCATGGCCTGCTGGCATGGGGCCAGACCGTGCCGCAGACCTTCGCCATTCTGTGGACCCTGCAGCGCGCCTGCGAGATCCAGCTGGCCACCTTCAGCATGGGTGCGGCCATTCCCGTGTCGGCGGCGATTGCCCAACGCTGTACCCGCGACGCATTGCAGTTCAACCCCCACCTGGGTGCCGGCCAGGACGTGTTCGACGCACTGGTGCGGCAGATCGACCGGGTCGACACCGGTTACCGCCAATAGGGATAGAGCAGCATGACGCCAAAACCCGAAAAGGTCTGCATCGTCGGTGCCGGTGCCATCGGTGGGTGGATCGGCGCCGGGTTGGCGCGCGCCGGCTGCGATGTGTCGCTGCTGGCACGCGGCGCCACTTTGGCCGCACTACAGACCAACGGACTGCAGTTCATCCATGGCAGTGGCGAACACGCGCACACCGACAGCCACCGGGTGCGCGCCAGCGCATCGGCACAGGAGCTCGGGCCGCAGGACATGGTGGTGATTGCCGTCAAAGCACCTGCGATGGGCGCCGTCGCGCAGCAGATTGCGCCTTTGCTGCGCCCCGACACCCTGGTGCTCAGCGCCATGAACGGCGTGCCCTGGTGGTTTCTGAACGGATTCGGCGGTGCTCTGCAAGGCAAAACCTTGCATGCGGTCGATGCCGATGGCGCCATTGGCGCGGCCATTGCAGCAAAACATGTCGTGGGCGCCGTTGTACACGCCAGTTGTTCCGTGGCAGCACCCGGCGTGGTGCGGCACGGTTTTGGCAACAAGATCATCATCGGTGAACCTGCCGGTCAGCCGGGGGACCGACTACTGGCACTGGCTGGCACACTGGAACGTGCCGGCTTCGAGACCGTGGTCTCACCACAGATTCAGCGCGATATCTGGTTCAAGTTGTGGGGCAACATGACCATGAACCCGGTCAGTGCGATCACGGGCGCGACCACGCACCAGGTGCTGGGCGACGACCTGGTGCGCGGCTTTTGCTCCGCCGTCATGCTCGAAGCACGCGAGATCGGAGCACGGCTCGGGCTGGTGATCGACCAGCAACCGGAAGACCGCCATGCAGTGACACGCAAGCTGGGCGCCTTCAAGACATCGATGCTGCAGGACGTCGAAGCAGGCAAGGCCGTGGAGCTTGACGTGTTGGTGGCTGCGGTGCGCGAGCTGGGGCAACTGACCGGCGTGGCGACGCCCTTTACCGACGCGTTATTGGGGTTGTCGCGCCTGCATGCGCGGGTACGCGGGCTGTACTGAGGGCGGACGGGCGGCTTGACCTGCTGGTTTAACCTGCCGGTGTGTGCCGGCCCAATTGGCGTCGCAGGGAATCAAGCTCGTCGAGCAACTGCAGCGCGAGCACGGCGCCCGCCAGGTTGACACCGAGGTCGCGCTGCAGCCGGATGGCCACCCGCGCGCGGCGCAGGTGCAGAGCGCTAAAGCGCCAAGCCTCTGGAGCATCACCCGCAGGAACGATCACGCCTTCGTCGACCAGCTCGATCAGCAAGGTCGCGTGGACGGCGCAGGCGCGGCACAGCTCATTGAGCGTCAGCTCGGCCTGCTCGTCCAGCAGCTCTCCACCCTGGTTGGTCGGACCCAGACCATCAATTCTGCTCATCATGCAACACTCCCAGGTTGGCACGCGGGTTGAACGCGGCGCACTGCGCTGCCATGTCGGCATACAGCGCACGCATCTTGTCGCTATCCGCCGGTGGCAGCGCGATTTGCAGTACAAAATAGAAGTCTCCCGGGGTTTTGCCCGGTATGCCGCGGCCTTTGAGTCGCAACTTGCGTCCGGCGGCGGAGCCGGGCGGAATCGTCAACTCCAGCTTCCCGCCCGGAGTCGGCACCTGCACACCGGCCCCCAAGACTGCCTCCCAGGGAGCGATCGCAAGATCAAGATAGACATCACGGCCATCCACCCGGTAGTGGGCATGCGGCCGAATCTCGATCTCAAGGTAGAGATCGCCGGCCGGCCCGTTCCCGTATCCAGGCCCTCCTTGACCGGCCAGACGCACATGTTGCCCGGTTCGCACGCCCTTGGGCACCACAAAATCAATCGTGTGCCCGCTCGCAACCAGGTGCCCCTGTGCATCGAGCGCGGGCACACGCAGAGTCACTGTGCGCGGGCCGCCGCTGTATGCCTGTTCCAGGTCGATCTGAATCTTGGCGTGGCGGTCTTCACCTTGCGCATGAAAATCTGCGGCCGGCTCTGCGCGCTCGCCCCGATCAGCAAAACCGCGGCGAAACAGAGCCTCGAAAAAATCACTGTGGTCTGCCGAATCCCGGCCGGTGTAGCCGCGGCCACGCGCCTCGGCGCCGGTATTCCAGTCTGGCGGCGGGTGAAACTCCTGGCCGGCTTTCCAGTTCGCCCCGAGCTGGTCGTAGGCGGCACGTTTTTCGGGGTCCTTGAGCACTTCATAGGCCTCCCCCATTTCCTTGAACAGTGCTTCCGCCCCGGGCTCCTTGCTCACGTCCGGATGGTATTTGCGCGCCAGGCGCCGATGGGCCTTCTTGATGTCATCGGCCGACGCGTCGCGCGCCACGCCCATCACGGTGTAATAGTCCTTGAATTCCATGGCCCTCTCCGGAGCGGCCAATGTACTCCGGTTCACTGCGCGCAGGTGCCGCGCAGCTTGACCCTGATCAACGATCCGCAGTGTTGTTGCCGCGCACCACCACTGGCACCCTCGGTGCCAGCGCACACATCAACTCATAACCCACGGTACCGGCACAACACGCCACTTCGTCGATGGACAGACAGGCACCGGCACCGGCCTGGCCCCACAAGGTGACCAGGGTGCCGATGCCGGCCTGCGGATGCGGACCCAGGTCAACGGTCAACATGTCCATGCTGACCCGCCCTACCGTACGTCCACGCTCCTGCCCGACCAGGACCGGCGTGCCGGTCGGACACACCCGTGGGTAGCCGTCTGCATAACCACACGCCACGATGCCGATGCGCATGGCAGCATCGGCGACAAAACCCGAGCCATAACCCACCGTATCGCCGCGCTGCAATTGCTGCACCGCAATCACCCGGGCCTGCAAAGTCATGGCGCCGCGCAAGTCCCAGAATGCTGCGTCGTGCTGCGGATAATCCGGCGCGCTGCCGTAGCTTGCAATGCCCGGGCGTATCCAGTCCGACACCAGGCCCGGCCCTGGCACGACCGGGTGCGAACCCATGTGGCGCAGGGTAGCGGCGCTGTTGCTCACGCTGCGTTCACCGGGCAAATCCATCGTCACCTGGTCGAACACCATCTGCTGCTGCGCGACACCACGGTCACCGTCGGCGTCGCTGAAATGCGTCATGAGTGAAATTTCCTCGACCTGAGGCAGGGCATCCAGCCGGGTCCAGGCGGCACGGTAACGCCCGGGCGTGAATCCAAGGCGGTTCATGCCAGAGTTCATTTTCAGGAATACCCGCTGCGGCACATTTGTCTTGTGCGCCGCCAGCATGTCGATCTGCTCCTCGCAATGCACCGTGTGCCACAGACCGAGGCGCGAACACAATTCCAGGTCCCGCGCCTCGAACACACCTTCCAGCAACAGGATCGGACCGCGCCAGCCCAGCGAGCGCACCAGTTCAGCCTCGTGAAGGTCCAGCAGGGCAAAACCGTCGGCCGCGCGCAGGCCGTCAAAAACATGTTCAATGCCATGGCCGTAGG